>NZ_JAWPOJ010000002.1:0-371066 GCF_033344235.1 Vibrio sp. Vb1554
GGAATGGTTTCAGTAACGGTGTCGCCATCGAAGTCGGTTGCGATAATTGGGAAGTTGAGTGTCAGCTCATCACTATCCACCGCGTGATCAATTGGCCCTTCTAGCGTGAAGTTGTAAGAGCCATCAGTATCTACTGTCAGAGTAAATACTGGGTTGCCACCCGCAGTCGCTTCATAAGTGAAACTACCATCACCATTTGCGGTTTCTGTTAGCGTTACAGCCACGCCTTGCGATGTTAAACCGTCCACTGGTGTTGCTGAAGCATCGAGTTGGTAGCTCACCACTCGGTCAGAGCCTTGTGTGGTAGTAAAGTTGCCATCAATAGAAATTGGATTGCTTTGGTCTGAGCCAATTGACGCTAGATCATCTTCATCAACCGTAATGGTGTCGACGTCGGTAATAACAGGCTTATCGTCCACGATTGTCACTGGGATAGTGGCATTTGTGGTGTCGCCATCAAAGTCTGTTGCGATGATTGGGAAGTTGAGTGTCAGCTCATCGCTATCTACCGCGTGGTCGATTGGACCTTCAAGCGTGAAGTTATAGCTACCATCAGTATTCACCGTCAGCGTAAAGACCGCTTCACTACCCGCTGTCGCCTCGTAAGTAAAGCTGCCATCAGCGTTTGCGGTTTCAGTCAGCGTAACTGCCACGCCTTGTGATGTAAGGCCGTCAACTGGTGTTGCAGAAGCATCAAGCTGATAACTTACCACTCGGTCAGAGCCTTGTGTGGTGGTGAAGCTACCATCAATAGAAATCGGGTCAGTCTGGTCCGAACCAATCGTGCCTAAATCATCTTCATCAACAGTAATCGCATCAACATCGGTAATAGTTGGCTTATCATCCACGATGGTAACAGGCAATACGATTTGGCTTGTGTCACCATCGAAGTCTGTAGCAATAACGCTAAAATCAAGGGTTAAGCTGTCGCTATTTGCCGCATGGTCAATTGGACCTTGCAGCTCAAAACTGTACGAGCCGTCGGTATTCAAAATTAATGTGAAAACTGCACTGCCATTTGCCGTTGCGCTGTAGGTGTAACTGCCATCTGCATTTTGCGTTTCGGCAATGGAAACGGTTTGACCTTGAGATTGCAGGCCATTTAAAGAATCAGCGTTTACATCCAACTGATACTGTACGACGCCATCAGAACCTTGAGTTGTCGTAAACTGACCTTCGACCAGCGTTGACTGTGATTGGTCAGAGCCTACCAAACTTAAGTCATCTTCATCGACGGTAAGAGCGACAACGTCATTAATGGTTGGCACATCATCGGCAATGGTTACCGGTAGAACAAGTGAACTGGTGTCACCGTCAAAGTCCGTTGCGACAATAGTGAAGTCTAGAGTTAAGCTATCGCTACCCACAGCATGATCGATTGGACCTTCAAGGGTAAATGAATAAGAACCGTCAGGGTTCACTTGTAAGGTGAAGATAGCGTCCCCTTCTGCCGTTGCAGAATAGGTAAAGCTGCCATCTGAATTGGTTGTTTCCGTCAGAGAGATAGATCGTCCCTGCGATTCCAACCCATTGAGTGGATCAGTGCCGCTCTCTAATTGATAACTTACAACACGGTCTGAGCCCTGAGTCGTCGTGAAGCTACCTTGCGCGAACACAGAGTCGCTTTGATCGGAGCCAATGCTTGATAAATCGTCTTCATCGACGGCTAGCGCATCAACGCCATCAATCGAAGGAACGTCATCTTGAACTTGAATGACAATTTGCGCAGCTTCTGGTGTGTTCGAACCTTCGGTAATAGAGGAGCGGTCACCATCCGCATCTACCGCGTAAACTGGCAGTGAGAAAGTGAGCGAGTCATCGTTAGCACCCGTATGGTCAAGTTGTTCATACAAGTTGAATTGGTATTCGCCCAATGCAGGTGCATCAATCGCCACATCAAATACGGTAATACGCACACCATCCAGCTCGATGAAGCCTTCGTAAGTACGTACGCCGTTACTCTCGGACGCTAGTTCTAGTTGAACAACCTGCCCTTGAGATTGGAGTTCTCCACCAACATTGAACTCTGTAGGTTCCAACTCATAGTGATCAATGATGTCACTTCCGACCGCTGTCGTGATCGACCCAGTACCACTTGTTACTGCCGCGCCTTCCTGTGAACCTTGGTCAACCCCCGCCTCATCTAAAGACAAGCCCGTCACGTTCTCAATCACTGGGTTATCGCCATCGAGGATGGTCATCGTAAAGGTGTTGCTTGCCGTATCTTGGTCATAGTCGACGATTGTGGTTGGTAAAGAGAGCTCAATCGTATCTTCACCGTTTGTTTGTTCTAACGGCTTAAATTGCTCAAATTGGTAGGTACCATCAGTATTCAGACTGATGGTTAAGACGGTTTCATTCGAGCCAGCAATGGACAAGGTGATAGTACTGCCGTCTTCAGAGAGTACCGCTTCTGTCGCCTGATTATCACTCAGTAGGCCATCGAACTGACTAAGTCCTTCTTGATTAAACGTGACCGTTGCCAATTGATCACTACCAATATCAACAAAGGTGCCAGTAATTGGTGTAGAAGAAGATTCAACGTTTTCAAAAGTAACGTTTTGCGGCGCAGGAGCATCGCCATCAATAACGGTTGTCGTAAAATCGATAGGCGCTTGAATGCTGTTACCACCAATATCTGCACCTGTAATATCAAAAGCAATATTGATTTGATCACCGACGATCGATACTTGGCCATCAGCAACAGACGCAACATGGTCAACGCCCTGGCTAATCGTGGTAACGACTTCTAACTCTAAATCACGGCCTACAGATGTCGCTTCGATCTCGATACGAAGCACTTCGTTACCTTCTTGAGTACCGATAATGGCATTTTGCGCTTCGTCATAAACGAACGCCACTGGCTGACCACCAGAGGTAATATCACTGTTAAGCTCAGTCAACAAAGACTCTAAAGAAGACGTTTCGGGTACAAATGAAGCAGTATCAAGTGCGAGATCCCCTGCTTCAACCAGCACACTAGACGAAATGGTTTGCGGGTAGCTTGATAGAGAAATTGAGCCTTCTGTTACGCTAGATTGCAGTGACTGCCCACCATCAGCAAAAATCGTGACATTCAAACCGTCATCTTCGTCGCGATCATCTTCTCCGCTGCGAGTCGCAGACGTTTCAAAAAAAGTAGAAGCGAGTACTTCCGGGTTATTATATTCAACCGTCACGTAGCCAGCATTAGCCGAGCCTTCAGCACCTGCGCCAGCAGCTGTTGCTTCTAAGATAGCGGTAGGGTCAGCTCCGTCTAAAATAGCTTGCTGAATAGCGGCAATATCGTTGGCGTCGAAGTCAGCACTTCCAATAGCCGTTGGGTCAAAAGTCACCAAGCCATTAACTGGAGATTGTACCAATACTGGTTCTAACGGTTCAGAAGAAGGCACAGGAAGACAAGCAACACAATTTGCATCGACCAGATAAAGCTCATTATTTATCTGTACGTCGAGAGAAGCATTATTTTCTGTGATAATAATCTCGCCAGGTCTTAACTCATCCCCCGCTTTTATGACCTTAACGTTTCCATCCAGGCCCAAAACCAAAACTTCACCTTTGACAGCATTTACAATCGCGCTCTGCGGTACCGTGTGCGTACTCATCTGACCTCCGCTAATGGCTTACGTTTCCCATTAACCTTTTTAGATAATTTCTTATTAATTTAGTGCGGCATACTGCACACCTTTATACGATTAAACTAAGTATTGAATCATTAAACAATCGATAAATACCCTACTACCAAGCAACATAAGTAAAACTTACTCGTAGTCACAGAAATGTGACACATGTGCTGACGCGTAGATATCGAATAATTATATGAAATTGATACCTTATTCTGATTAAGTGTAGTTGTTTTAAGAAAAGAAGAGAGATGAAATCATTCAGCTAAACGCCAGACTGCCGGTTGCGATCAATAATGGAAGAAAAGCAATGAGAATGTTGTATACACCGGAGCGTGATGACATCTTAATCAATATCGGTGACGAAAAAAACGTAACGATTAAATATTGAACAACATAAATTGCAGGACAAAATGCAACGATAAAAAAGTGGCTTACGATATGAATCCCCGCACACCACGAGTTCGGTTTTGTTCTGATATACAGCAAAAAAAACACGAGCAAGCTAATAATAAAATACATAAACACAGCACTTGAAAATAATTATCATTTTCAATCATATGTAAATATTCCCTTACTTTCAATGGTGTTTGAGCTATTAATGTCATCGTTATTATCAATCAACACAATAAGTAAAATTATCAGTAATTCCAGTCCTAAACGTTTGCGTAATCGCTAACCTTCTCTTAACCTTGATTTGAGGCTTTTATCACGGTTTTTCCATTGATATAGTGCGTCCATACAACAAAAAAAGACCATTCGAGGCATGGAGCTTCCTCATTAATCTCAAGATGAGAAGAATTGGTACCGACAAAATTCGGCAGATTTTAAGAGGGTCAAAAAATGGACATGAATATGGTTGAGATTTTAGGTTATGCAGCTTCAATCATGGTCGCTATTTCGCTAACTATGAAAGATATTGTTAAGCTTCGTATCCTTAACTTTATTGGTTGTGCGCTATTTACTGCTTACGGACTAATGATTGATTCTTGGCCTGTAGTACTAACTAACGGTTTTATTGCTTGCGTTAACATCTACTTCCTAGCAAAAATGCAGCAGGAAAAAAAAAGCCTAGAGCCTGAGAAAGCGCAATAGCATTCAAACAATAAAAGCCCGCAAATCATAAGATTGCGGGCTTTTGCTTTTAACATTCCCTTTCTATCACAGCATCCTTAAACGAGCGCTAACGAACCCAGCTAAGTGCTAGTGTTTCTCGACGAGAAAACATGTCCACATGCGATGAAATGATCGCCTTCACCGTATTCAGTTTCTCTTCTGAATCCGCCTCACAGGTTATAGTTAAGCTAGATGCACAAAGGTTAAACTCAGCTTTTCCCGTCGGAAATGTCACCAAACCGCTATTTTCATTCCAAGTAGCAGGAACTTTTCGTCCAAAATGCCGACAAAGCGTCACTAAGTATTTGTCAGCGTGTTCGCTATCTATTCGGGTGCTTTCTTTAATCATGAACTTACTCGTTACTTTGAAACGTCCTATGAAGAACCTTGTTAGAATTGATAAGCTGCAGAGAGCTTGAAGTTGCGACCCGGCTCGTAGTCATCAAGCGTGAAGCCACGTGCAGTCCCCGAACGAGACGCATGAGAGCTGTACAACTCGTCAAATACATTATCAATACCAAAGGTCACCGACAGCCCATCAATATCAGACGGCACCCATTGAGCGTATAGATTATGCACATCATAACTTGCTTTCTTTGGCTGACCATCAAAGACGTTGTCTTCCTCTAGAACAAACATTGAGTTCCACCCGAAGATCGTTTCTAAAGCGTCTGACTGGTAATCCAAAGTTAGAGCAATGCTATCCCCCATATCAATGCTACGCCCATTGCCCCCAGCAACAGGACCACCAGTATTCTTGTTTTTGGTGTCCGACTTAGAGTAAGAAAGTTTGCTGTTAAACTTGTCGTAACCATAAGAAGCACTTGCTTCAAAGCCTTTAATCTCAACATCACCTAAGTTGTAAATCAGGTAAGTTTGAGTCGCGTTTTGGTACTGGTCTGCAATGTAATCATCAATTTCCGTTTGGAATATCGTAATATTCGCCCCAAAGAAATGCTTATCAAAGGTTTTATCAAAACGAACACCACCCTGCGTGTTCAATCCCGTTTCTGGCTTTAACCCATCCTCTAAAAATGCAACGTCTTGGTAAGCAATAAAGGTTTCCATTAGCTCTGGACCTTTAAATAGAGAGCGTGCACTCGCAAACAACGTCCAATCTTGCGTCACCGCCCATTCTGCTGCTAGAGCCCAAGTTACATCATCATAATTACTGGTTCCTGTCTCAGCTTTGCGTTTGTAATCATCAAAGCGCATACCTGCAGTAATAAAGAAGGCATCAGAGAAGAAGAACTGATCTTCTACAAACAGTGCGGTTGAAATCGCCGATTCGTCCATAAACTTACGACTACCGTAGTAACTCGAAGACGTTTTATCCATGTAGTCGAAGCCATAAGTGACTCGATTATCAAACTCACCTAACATAACATCTGACTGGAATTTGCCATTCAAACCAAAGTTTTGGTTTTTGGCGGTGTTCTTTGATAAACGGTTCGAGGGCCAACGAGGGGCCATCACCGTTTCGTCACGTTTAATTTCTGTCTCGGTATTATAAAGAGTGACGTTTCCTTGGTGTTGTTCGCCTCGCAACTCGTAACTCAAGGTAACGGTATCGCGGTCATAATCCGTAGGGATAAGTAACTTGCTCGACAGGCTATTATTTGCACTACCAGACATATCAGGACGCGGACTGTAATCTCCACTGTCTCGGTACATGTCATAAGAGAGCTCAAAACGATGGATGTCATTTAGTTCATACCCCAGCTTAGCCAGAATGTTGTAAACATCACCTGCAGCACCATAGGTTTTATTGCCATCACCATCTTCAAAATCATCACGCGTAACGTAATGGCCATAGACCATCGCATCAATGTTTTCGGACAAAAGTCCGTACAGTGTCAACGAACCTTGTTGGTTGTCGTTGGATGCATAGCCGCCATAAACACGCGCACCAAACTTTTCATCGTAACGAAGTAAGTCACGAGCGTCTTTCGTTTCAAAGTAGACCGAACCGCCTAACCCGTTTTGAGTCACAGAGTTATTACCTACCTGAATGTCCGCAGATTTGAGAATGTCAGGGTTCAACGTCAAGTTACCAATATGATGGAACATGCTCGCATGCTGAGAAGCACCGTCAAGACGAATGTCCAAATCGGTTTCGCTCAAACCACGAATCGTAATACGTTGATTCACAGAGTGTGTTCCACCAACATCCACACCGGGAATATCGCGCAGTAAATCAGACATATGATCCGCTTGCTTCAGTGACATGTCGTCCGCAAACATCGACTCAGTGTTGCTGGAAACTTTCGTTCCCCATACAACGACCTCTTCAAAATGTGACTCAGTATCTTGAGCTAAAACAGGGGTTGATAGCGCCATTCCCACTGCAAGGCAAAGGCTTGAAAGCTTGATAGGTGAACAAGCAGGGCTTTCCATAACTTCATTCCTAAATATTAATGATAATAATTCTCAGGTATAATAAGCATGAGTTTTATAAATACAAAGGCGATTTAGTTATGCGAAATCGCACAAGTGTTATGAGGAAGTGTCAAATGCAGGAAGTCACAACAAAACGAACTAAAATTGCCAAGATAGCTTTAACCCAAAGACTAGAGGCGACAGAGAAACAATGGATTGTCACGCAAGGCCAACCTTGTCAAACTCAACTGGCCGAAGGTAAGTTCCTATCATATCAGTATAATGATCAAATTTTTGTTCATGGCGGGCGTTGTCTAGAACTTATTGATTCGAATATTGTTTCTACTGCACACGCCTCACTGCTGGTCACTATTCTTTTAGAAGGTAGACTCTCGTTTGGCTACGACGATTTGCAATTTGATTTAGACGCGAGCGACGGCCCTAAGGGTGTAGTGGTGAACTTACTCAAACCTGCAAATTTTCGTCGTTCACTGCTCAAAGATAACCTCATTAATAAGATCAACATATTGGTTAAGCCCCAATGGCTAGAGGCCCGCCTTGAGCAAAATTGTAGCCATCGAGCCTTTTTTAACTCTCATCAGGCGTTTCAACAGTTGGAGCTTAACCAGACGCTATGCGAGCTGGCTGACACGTTAACAAATAGAGAAACACCGCAAGAGTTCCAAGAGAAGCTAGAGGTCGAAAGCTTGATCTATCAAATTTTACATCAAGCCACCAAGCAAATTCCTAAGAATTTCAGTGCTAAAAACAGCAGTATTGAACGACACATTGACGGTCGGATTGAGGATATTGTCAGCTATATTGAAACTCACCTTGATCAAGAACTACGCTTGGAAAAGTTGGCGAGCCAATTCTCAATGAGTGTTTCAAACCTGCAGCGCCGATTTAAACAATCACTTAATATGACCATAAACGGCTACATTCGTTTTCGACGTCTTGAGATTGCTAGGCAACATTTGGAACGTGGCCTAGTGACGATAACAGAAGCCGCCTATGAAGCCGGATACCACCACCCTTCTAACTTCACTTATGCCTTCAAAAAGGCATTTGGTGTGCCACCACATGAAGTGATTAAAGAGTAAGGGGACTCTAGGTAACTGACTGTTATTTAGGAGTGTCTTATCCACAACATCGGTATATACTCGCCTTAAACGTTATGGAGGTTAAACATGAATATTGGTGCTGTCGCGAAGCTCACAGGGCTTTCATCTAAGTCGATTCGATTATATGAAGACAAAGGGATCATATCTCCACCAGCGCGCAGCGACTCTGGCTATCGCGAATATTCAGATAATCATATTCAAGAGCTTAACTTGGTATCACGCGCAAAAAGCGCAGGCTTTTCGTTGCAAGAATGCAAAGAGTTCGTACAACTTGCTCATAACCCCAACCGCAAAAGTAGCGAAGTAAAAGCAAGAACCATGGACAAACTGAGAGAGGTTGAAGAAAAAATTGCACACCTCATGGAGATCAAAACGCAACTTGAAGGTTGGGTTTCTTCTTGTCCTGGAGATGCAGAGAGCCGATGCCCAATCATAGACGAGCTCACCAAGTAAGCCCGCCTATCTATTGATCTCGTTAAAAACGAACTAGCTCGCTTAATGATAAGTACACATACGCTTACCGTTTAACTCTATGATGTTAAATGGCGTTTCGTAGATGTCCTCTAGCGTAGACGCTTGAATAACCTCTTCAACCGCACCACTCGCCACAACTTTACCTTTCTTAAGCGCCAATATGACATCTGAGTAACACGCCGCGAAATTAATATCATGAATCACGACCACCATAGCTTTATTCATGTCATGGGCTAACTGCTGCACAACTTTCATGATCTGAAGAGAGTGTTTGATATCTAAGTTATTAAGAGGTTCATCAAGAAAGACATAATCTGTATCTTGTGCAATCACCATAGCAATAAATGCAAGCTGTCGCTGACCACCACTTAATTCATCCAAGTATTTGTCTTGAATATCTTGCAAATCTAAGTAGTCGATCGCTTTTTCTATGACCTCATGATCTTCTTTAGTCAGATTTCCTTTAGAGTATGGGAAACGACCAAAAGAGACTAACTCTTTTACGGTAAACCGCATTGTAATCGAGTTAGCTTGGCGAAGTACTGCCAGTTTTTTCGCTAGCTCTTTTGTGTCCCATTCCGCGATTTCCTTGCAATCAATGATAACACTACCGCCATCTCGCTCCGTTAAGCGCGAGGCCATAGATAACAGCGTGCTCTTTCCCGCGCCATTTGGACCGATAATCGATGTTACCTTGCCCTTTTCAAACTGAGTATTGGCCTCGTCTACGACTTTGTTTGAACCGAAAGCCTTCGTTAATTTGTCTATTACTATCATATTTATACAACTTTGTTTTTCAGCAGCAGGTATAAGAAATACGCACCGCCGATAAAGTTAATTACGACACTCAACGTCGTCTCAAAACTGAACACGTTTTCGATTATCCATTGCCCAGCAAGTAGTGAACTGATGGATAGAAACGAACATCCGACCAATAGCGTTTTATGTTGGTAACTTCGGAACATTTCTCGGCTTAAGTTGGTCACTAGTAAACCAAAGAACATGATTGGCCCTACCAAAGCCGTAGAAATAGCAATCAAAACCGCCGAGATAATAAACACATTTCTCGTCACTTTAGGTACATCAACACCCAAACTTTTCGCATTGTCTTGGTCGAGCCAAAACACATCTAAAGTGCGATGCATCCTAAACAACAACCAACATGCAAACATCAAAGCCGGAGCACTAAAGTAAACCAAGTTCACTTTGACATTATTGAAACTGGCGTACAGTTTCGACTGAACAATTGCATATGTGTTTGGGTCCATCAGCAAAGAAAAGAATGACGCCGCATTGGAAAATAGCTGACCAAAGATCAAGCCGACCAATAGCAACGTAATCAAGTTCTTGCTGCCTTTTGAAAAGTAAAACCCAAACAGCAGTAGCGAAAACGACACCATTACAATTACTGCAATCGCGAAATTGACGTACAAGTTAAGAACTAAGGTACTCAACCCACCAAAAATCAACACGATCAAAATTTGGGTTAACACATACAGCGCATCAAAACCCATGATACTTGGCGTTAAAATTCGGTTGTGCGTAATGGTTTGAAATACAAGTGAAGACTGAGCAATGGCCACACCCGCTAGCACTATCGCCAATACTTTAGGAACTCTACGAGACAAAAAATATTGGTAGTTGTCAGCCGTTAGCCCAATACCAATAAACAGACACGCGAAAAGAATCGCAATGCCACCTAGCAGCAGGATTTTCGTTGAATCACGCATGTTGCTTACCTCGCAACAACATTGCGATGAATACCACGCCACCCAATATGCTAATCACGATAGAGATTGGCATTTCATGAGGGAAAATAATTAAACGACTCACCAAATCGCAACACAACACTAAAATGGCCCCATACATGGCCGTAAGCGGAATGTTCTTTTTGAGGTTATCGCCATAAAAGTGACTCACGAGATTCGGTACAATCAGCCCTAAGAATGGCAACTGGCCAACAATCATCACGACACTTGCTGACATGATGGACACCAATAGCACGCCAATCGTCACAACCTGCTGATAATTCAAACCCAAGTTAATCGCGAAATCTTTTCCGATACCTACGGCAGAGATCCTTGCGGCAAAAAGATAGCTGAGGATAACCATTGGTACCGCGATGTACAGCAGTTCAAAATCACCACGCAAGATGTTGGCGAAGTTTGCGACTGTCCAAGCATTCAGACTTTGAAGTGCATCATATTTGTAAGCGATAAACGTAGTCATGGATTGGATGACATTGCCGAAAATAATCCCGACAAGTGGCACAAAAACCACGCTCTTAAATTGAATGCGCTGAATAAAGAAAACAAACGCCAGCGTCCCAAATACCGAGATGCCGAACACGAGCCAAAGGTGATTATCATTACCAAAGAAAACCACGCTCAGTACATAGCCCAGCATGGCACATTCGATCGTACCAGTTGTAGAAGGTGCCGCAAATCGGTTCTGGCTGATTTGCTGCATGACAAGACCCGCAATACTCAAGCCAGCACCAGCAAGCAATATGGCAAATAAACGTGGTATACGGCTGGTAAAGAAAAGTTCTAATGCTTTCTCATCACCTGAAAAGAGTTGTTGGGGTGTCATGTTTGCAACCCCAACAAATAACGAAACCGTGCTTAAAACCACAAGGGTTAGCAATAACTTCTTCAAAGTTAACCTCTGCTATCTTGGATTACAGTTCAACGGTTTGCTTTATCTCACTGACCATTTTTTCTGTTGCTGTCACACCAGACATCGACAAGTACCAAGCGTCCACATCTAAATAGGTGATTTTATGATTTTTATATGCCGCAGTCGCTTTGACTAAGTCGTTATCCATGGATTTACGAATATCGTTATCCGGCGTACCTGTCAGAGAATTTCGGTCAACCACGAGAATATTTTTCGGGTTAGCTTCACGAATAAACTCATAAGAAATGACATCTCCGTGAGTGCCCGTTTTCACGTGCTCAACCGTTTCCAAGAAGCCAAAGTCGTTATAAATGACGCCAAATCGCGACTGGGCACCAAACGCGCTGATGTTGTCACCCATGCTTAAAATCGTTAATGCATCATTTTTGTTCGATTGGTTGTAGTCGCGGATTGCTTTGAATTGAGTATCTAACGCTTCAATTTTCTGCTCTACTTTTTCTTCGATATTGAAGATCTTACCAATATTGCGCCATTGCGCTTGCGTGCCTTCCCAATAGCCTTGGTTTTCTTTCGCCGCGAAAACAACTGTAGGGGCAATTTCACTCAGCTCTTCATATTTCGCAGACGCTCGCGGACCAACCAAAATCAAATCCGGTTTTTGCATGTAGATGGTTTCAAAATCAGGTTCAAACAAACTACCCGCAGAGGTGTAGTTATCTTTGCTGTATTTTGAAAGGTAACTAGGAAGATTAGACGAGTTAGATACTGCAACAGGATCGATACCAAAGTTGTCCAGCGCATCTAGCGGGCCAAAGCCAATCACAACCACACGCTCTGGGGATTGTTCTAGCTCTGTTTGACCCATGTAGTGGTCAATCACAACTTTAGCAGCGAAAGAAGGAGAAACAGTAAATAACGACAGCATAGCCGCACCGACGAATTTTTTCATTTTGTTAAGCCTTAATGAGATCTATTATCATACGCGTTCGCAATATAACGCTACTCTTTAATGCATTCAACAAAATTTAAGGTACTTTACATTAGTTACGTTTACTCAAGACTTAGATATATCAAAGACTTATAAAACCCATCAGTTCCAATACCTGGGCGTATCATTCATGCGCTTCAATAAACGCTTTGAGTGCCAGCTCATCAATAATCTCCAAACCGTTGTCCGTTTTTGTAATCAATCCCTTTTCAATCAAGTCCTTAACTGCACGTCGATAGACTCGGCCTGAGGTACCAAACCGCTCAGCCTCTTGGTTCACTTTATCAAAACCACCAAGCAGCTTATCCGTCTGATTACGGACGAGAAGATCATAGGCAATGTTGTAAGTAATGGGATGCAACAAACGATTAGTGTAGATATCCATGGAGTCTTGATAATCCTCAGCCAATGCTGAAGCGAAGAACACCATCATTTGGGGATGATTTTGCAGTGCTTCGGTTAGTTTTTGGATACAGATAACATCAACCTGCATATGTTCATCTGCTATCACATTCCATTGACAAGGAGTCTGAGTGAAGAACTCCATTTCACCATAAATATGATAGTCGCAGTTAGCTTCCCCTAATTGAAAACGTCGTCCATTTGCGGCCAATATGTTCATCGAGACTCGACCTACTGGCACAACATACAAGTACTGAAGTTGCTCACCTTGGCGGAGAATTGCTTCCCCAGCATCAAAGTAACGCGAATTTATTTGGCATTGATAAATCAAATCGCGAAAGGTGGCACTCTTTTCTTCAAGGTATGTTTTGAAGCGACCAGTCGGATAAGGGCTGATTTTCATTTTCTGCTCTCTCAGAACAAGTTACGGACAACTATTTAAGATGGATTGTACCCCGTAACTCCAAATAAAAAAGCGACAGTGACCTGTCGCTTTACATCTATTCTGTTTATGTGACTTACTGAGATAGAGACTGGCTAACGCTGAGCAACCAAGGCTTCTAATGCCGTAATCGCGGCGCTCTTCTCACCTTGCATCATTACTTTGGCCTCATCAACGTACTGACCAACCCCTTCTTTCACATCTTGTTGATACAGCACCACGTTGTTTAATATCGAAGCCACATGAAGGCCTCGTAGTCGACCGACCGTAAACAGCGCAGAGGTTTCCATATCGGCACCTAAGATGCCTTTCTTGTTCCAATGTTGGCATATTGCATCTTCGTCATCGGTATAGAAACTGTCGTGAGAACGCACCACACCAAAATGATAATGCACTTTTTGCATCGACAAGTAACGCTCAACTTCCTTTAACAGTGAAAAGCTTGCGTAGGCTGGATAAGACGAATCGACATACGCTTTAGAGCCGCCCTCATCTCTTACCGCGCCTTCGGCAATGATCAACTCGCCAAGATGAATGCCTAATTGCATTGCCCCCGCAGATCCAACGCGTACCACATGAGTCACACCGCACTGTTTTAGCTCTTCCACTGCGATGATCATCGATGGCGCACCTATACCTGTACTACATACTGAAACAGGCTTGCCTTTGTAGTTGCCGGTAAACACACGGTACTCGCGGTTTTCCGACACCATTTCTGCATCATCAAATAATGCCGCGATACGATTCGCTCGATCTGGCTCGCCGCATACAATAACGAGGGGAGCGATTTGTGTTTCATCCACTCCGATATGAGGTTGTTTGGCCATTTTTCGTTCCTTACGCAGCAGCGTGCGCTAAGGTTTTATCGCCATTGCGCTTAGCGCTACGAGCCCACTCACGCGTGCCATTGGCAGCGATGAACATAAGAATCGCGTACTGAACAGACATTGCGTAAACACCTTGCGTCGCGTAGATACCCACACTGATAATATTAATCACAACCCATAGAATCCAGTTTTCGACGTATTTACGTGTCATCAGAATTTGTGCAACAACAGAAAGTACTGTCATGGTTGCATCCCAGAACGGGAACGCGTCAGGTTCAAGCACCGGTTCAGCCAAGCCAGCACCAAAGAGATTCAAGCTATCAACAGCAATGTTTGCTAGCGCAAAGAAAAATGGGTCGATATAGATCGTTAATAATGCGATACATGCAACGCTAATAGAGGCAGTAGTAATAAGTTTCTGTTTATTTAACCAGCGAACCTCCAGCGTTTCACCTTGTGCGTTTGGACGAGTCCACGCATACCAGCCGTAAATGTTCGCACAGAAGAAAAACAATTGAAGAAGCAATAATCCGTATAACTGAATTTGAAAAAAGATAACGGCAAAAAACGTGACATTCAGCAAACCGAATAAGTAGTTGATGGTTTTTTCTTGGCTGGCAAACCAAATGCAAAGCAGTCCAAAAACGGTACCGAAAGCTTCGATCCAGCTCATTGCGTAGCCGTCGCCAATCGGAATGTTAACGAGAGTATTATTAATATCGAGTAAGGCAAAGAGGTCCATAACATGTCCTTTATTATTTTGTTTGGAATACGCTTATATTAGAGCGTGATCCCCAACAAAAAGGAGGACATTTGTCCTCCTCTTGATGCACTCGATCATAATTCAGTCCAATGTTTACTTGAAAGCAATAAATGATGCTATTGAACGATGTTGGAAATAGACCTGCCTATGAATCCAAGCCTAGATAGCGTTTTTTGAATGCAGAAGCTGATGCAAATAAAGCTGACGCCAAAAGTGTAATAATAAAGCCAATTGCGTACTCAAATGCTTCATTAACCAGTAGCTGATAGCAGCTCACAAAAAAAATCAATACAACTGTAATAACATTAACTCGGTGAAACCAAGGGTGTTTTACAGATAACTTAGCGTAACCTTTTGATAACATTTAACTAATCCGCCAGACAACAATTAATAGTTTTATTTATAATCAAGGACGATAGTAAGGCTTTATCGTATAAAGAGAAACGACTTTTTTAATTTTTTAGCTCAACATCACACGTCATTCAGTGACGTTTGACTTTAACCTCTTGACGCTTTTTCGTTCCACTAGAGCCGGTTCTAATTGTACGACCTGTGCCTCTGTTGACTTTTCATCCAACTTTCGGACAAGAGTCTCAACGGCAGCCTGACCCAAACGGTACTTAGGCTGATGAATGGTAGTTAGCGATGGCGACATAAATTTCGCGATATGGATGTCATCGTAACCAATAATGGACAGGTCGTCCGGCACTTTAATATCGAGCTCATTTGCGGCGTTAATCACCCCCATCGCCATCATATCGTTAGAGACGAAAATCGAGCTAGGTAATGCGCCACGCTGAGCCATTTTTTTGAACGCTTGATACCCACCCTCACACTCGAAGTCCGATTCAATGATCCAATTGGCATTAAATTCCAAGCCCGCTTCGTTCATTGCTCGCTTATAACCTTCGTATCGCATTTGCGCTTGGTGTTTAATCAAAGGGCCAGTGATGCACCCAATTTCGGTATGGCCGCAATCAATTAAGTATTTCGCCGCTAAGTAACCGCCACGAAGTGAGTTGTCTTGGATTTTATCGCTTGTAAATAGCATCGGCCCCCAGTCCATTACCACTACTGGGATATCTGGGTAACGCTCAAATACATCGATACGCTCTCCTTCTAGCGACGAACACATCAAAATCAAACCATCGACACGCTTTTGCAATAGCGTATTAATGGATTGACGCATACGTTCGTTATCACCCTCGGTGTTACATAAAATGAGGCTGTAGCCTTTTTGGTAGCAGCTGCGCTCTACGCCTTTTACGACTTCGCCAAAGAATGGGTTGGTTGAGGTTGTCACGAGCATACCAATGGTTTTGGTACGATTAACTTTGAGGCTACGCGCCAACGCAGAGGGCGCGTAGTAGTTAAGCTCTTTTGCGGCATTGTTAACGCGTTCAGAGATCTCTTCGCTCACAAAACGCGTCTTGTTAATAACATGGCTCACTGTTGAAGTGGAAACCCCTGCCAGTTTTGCGATGTCTTTCATCGTCGCCATGTTACTACTCCTATTTTAATGAGGCGTTGTGCGCCTTATTGTTCAGCGAGAAACGCGTCCACCTCTTCGCGGGTTGGAATCGACGTTTGCGCGCCAAAGCGGGTCACAGAAATTGCAGCCGCCGCATGTGCAAGCTTAATCGCTGATTCTAAAGGTAAACCTTCTAGGAGACCAGTGACGAATGCCCCATTAAATGTATCGCCCGCAGCGGTAGTATCCGTCGCTTCAACGCGGAAACCCGAGATGATTTCGCCTCGACCGTTTTGGCTTAACCAAACGCCTTTTGCACCGAGTGTGATCAAGACAATTTCTATACCTTTACCATGTAGCACATTCGCCGCTTCTTGCGCGCTTTCGTTGTCTGTTACAGTAATACCTGTCAGAACTTCAGCTTCCGTTTCATTTGGTGTAATCACGTCAATGCAAGACAGTAATTCATCTGACAGTTCGCGAGCTGGCGCTGGGTTCAGAATGACATTGGTTTTGGCATCTTTCGCTACACGCGCAGCTTTCTCAATGCCGCACATCGGCGTTTCCAATTGCATTAGCAAGTAATCTGCTTGGCGAATACGCTCTAAATCTGGCTCAATCGCTTCTGCTGTCAGTTTGGCGTTTGCTTCAGCTGAAATGCAAATGCTGTTCTCACCACTGTCCGACACTTGAATCATCGCGATACCTGTCGGGCAATTTGGCTGCATCTTCACACCAGTGATATCGATGCCGTCCATTTTGAAGTTTTCGCGAATGTTAATGCCGAATGAGTCGTCGCCCACACAAGCGATAAAACCTATGTCTGCATTTAATCGCGCCGCCGCGACGGCTTGGTTGGCACCTTTGCCACCTGGGATAACTTGATAGTTGCGACCATGCAACGTCTCGCCTGGGCGAGGGAAAGAAGGCACTTGAAGAACATGGTCAGCGTTTACACTACCTAACACCACTAACTTATTCATACGGTTATCCTCGGTTCTGAATGAACCCTTTTTAAAAACTGTTTAGGAAAATACATTAGATGACTTTAACTTCTCCTCCTGATAAAGGAGTCTCGACAAAAAGCCAAAGGCATCTATACCCCACACTTTGCAGTATTTTGGGTAAGTTTGCCCTCACCTCCTAAACGACAGATATAAACGGAGGAGAGAGCAAAAATTAGGATGATTTATTGAACTTAAAACTTACTTAGTGACTACTTTTAGTGGTACTGGGATGTACTCTTCTACTTCTTCACCTTTCAAAACTTTGTCAGCCGTTTCAACACCTAAAGCACCGATAAGGTCTGGTTGCTGAGCAATAGTTGCCGCTAGTTTGCCACGGTTAACTGCTGCAATGCCGTCTTCCGTACCATCAAAACCAACGATAACGACATCTTTGCCAGAAGCTTGAACTGCGCGAAGTGCACCTAGCGCCATTTCATCATTCTGTGCAAATACCGCTTGTACATCCGGGTTAGCCGCTAGCAGGTTTTCCATTACGTTTAGACCTTTCGTGCGGTCAAAGTCAGCCGGTTGGCTAGCAAGAAGATCCATATCGCTGCCCTTCACGGCATTCATAAAGCCTTCACCGCGCTCACGCGCTGCCGATGTGCCCGCAATACCTTCAAGTTGAATGACTTTTGCTTTTTCGCCGACTTTTTCCATGATGTAGTGGCCTGCCATTTCACCACCAATTACGTTGTCCGACGCGATGTGACTCACGACTTCACCACGGCTTGCACCACGGTCTAATGTCAACACAGGGATCTTAGAACGGTTCGCCATACGAATTGCATTAGACACTGCATCAGAATCCGTTGGGTTGATAAGAATTGCTTTTACGCCGCGAATACTTAAATCCTCGATGTTCGACAGTTCTTTACTCGGGTCATTTTGCGAGTCCAGTACAATTAAGTCGTACCCCAATTCTTTCGCTTTTGCTTCCGCACCGTCTTTCATCGTTACGAAGAACGGGTTGTTTAGCGTCGAAACCACAATCGCCATGGTATCTTGAGCTTGCGCCGCTACCGATACGGTTGAAGAAAGAAGTGCAGCAGAGATAAGAGTTGCAAGTTTTTTCATCGTTCTAGTCCTTTGTGTAGGGTGAGCCAGTACACGTCCCCTGACTCGGTTTGTATTCACTGTTTTATATATACAGATTGTTATGAATTACTTGTTTTTGTTGTCTACCAATACCGCCAGCAAGATAACCACTGCTTTTGCAATCATTTGGTAGTAGGAAGAAACATCAAGTAGGTTAAGTGCATTGTTCAAGAAACCGATGATCAGCGCACCAATCAAGGTACCCATGATACGGCCTTTACCGCCCATCAAGCTGGTACCGCCAAGAACAACCGCTGCGATAGCGTCTAGCTCGTAGCCCATACCTGCTGTTGGCTGCGCCGAAGAAAGACGAGACGTTACAATAATGCCTGCAAGCGCTGCTAACATACCGCAGATGGCGTAGACACCAATCTTCACTCGGTCTACATTGATACCTGATAGGCGAGTCGCAGACTCATTGCCGCCTAGTGCGTAAACATAGCGACCAAAGCGCGTGTGGTTAAGTAAATACCAAGCCGCAGCGAACACAACCACCATTAACCAAACAGGAACTGGAATGCCTAGCGCGTAGCCAGTACCAAACCATGCGAACGCATCCGCGGTGTCAGTAAAGCCTGTCGAGATTGGACGACCTTCGGTGTACACCATGGTCACACCGCGTAGTAACGTCATGGTAACCAGCGTAGCGATAAATGCCTGCACCTTACCCTTCGCAATAATGATACCGCTGATCGCACCTAACGCTGCACCTGCGACTAAAGCAGTTGGAACCGCCACTAGCACCGGAACCTCAAGCGCAATCATGCTTGCCGCAAAGGCACCACACAATGCCAATACCGAACCAACACTTAAGTCGATGCCTGCTGTTAAAATAACTAATGTCATACCCACTGCGATAATGGCATTCACGGAGGTTTGACGAAGAATGTTGAGAATGTTGTCGACCGTAAAAAAGTTCGGGTTCAAAAATGACACAACAACGATCAGAAAGATCAAAGCTATCAGTGATTTTTGCTCAATCAGCCACTCTTTTGTGAACAACTTCTTGTTGCCAGTTTCGGTTGGTTTGCTCATGGTATTCGTACTCATGCTGCTTCCTCATTGATCTCTTTGCCTACGGCACAGGCGAGTAATTTTTCTTGATCGGCGTCTTTCGCATCAAATTCGCCAGTGATACGACCTTCATGCATCACTAAAATACGGTCGCTCATGCCGAGCACTTCAGGCATCTCGGAAGAAACCAAGATGATGCTCATGCCTTCGGCCTTAAACTTGTTGATGAGCTGATAAATCTCTTTTTTTGCTCCGACATCAACACCACGTGTTGGCTCATCCAGAATCAGAACTTTAGGTTTCGTCATTAACCCTTTCGCAATCGCAAC
Organism: Vibrio sp. Vb1554; assembly: GCF_033344235.1. Taxonomy (NCBI): domain Bacteria; kingdom Pseudomonadati; phylum Pseudomonadota; class Gammaproteobacteria; order Vibrionales; family Vibrionaceae; genus Vibrio; species Vibrio sp. Vb1554. The sequence goes on from NZ_JAWPOJ010000002.1 coordinate 19,698, forward strand.
TTTTTGCTGGTTACCACCAGATAAGTTGCCGATGATTTGATCTCGCGTTGGGGTTTTAATGTTGAATAACTTAATAAAATCTTCCACTGCAATCACTTCGTCGCTGTGTTGAATCTGGAAGCCTTTGGTCAGCTGGTTTAGCGAACAAAGTGACATGTTCTCCTTAACCGAAAGACCTAAAACCAAACCATCGCCTTTGCGATCTTCAGAGATGTAAGCGATACCATTTGCCAAGCCATCTTGCGGGCTAACCGGGTTAATAGTTTTGTTATCAAGATTGATAACACCATGCTCACTAGGTAATGCGCCGTAAATGACTTTCATGAGTTCAGTGCGGCCTGCGCCCATCAAGCCAGAAATTCCAAGAATCTCACCACGCTTGAGAGTAAAGCTCACATCCTGAACGCCAGACCCAGTCAAACCAATGACTTCAAGACAAGTTTCGCCATGTTGGACATCAATACGTGGATATTGCTCTTCTAATTTTCGGCCAACCATCATTTCAATTAGGCCATCTTCATCAGTGTCGGACACCTTGCACTCACCGATAAACTTACCATCACGAAGCACCGTAATATCATCACAGATTTCAAAGATTTCTTTAAGACGATGCGAAATGTATACGATGCCGCATCCTTGCTCGCGGAGCTCATTAATCACTTTAAACAGTGATTCCGTTTCGGTATCGGTCAGTGCGTCCGTTGGCTCATCCATAATGATGACTTTCGACTCAAACGAAAGTGCCTTTGCAATTTCCACCATTTGTTGTTCACCAAGGCTTAAATCGCCAAGCAATGTTTTTGATGAATGCTTTACATTGAGACGTTTTAAAAGCTTGTCAGCTTCGTCATACATTTTGCCCCACTGGATACGCCCTAAGGAGCCGGTGAACTCTCGTCCCAAGTAAATATTTTCGGCAATCGTCAGTTCAGGAATCAGGTTCAGCTCTTGGTGAATAATGCTAATACCAGCTTCCTGTGAATCGCGTGGACCTTTAAAGGCCGCCGGCTGACCTTGATATTGAATGCTCCCCGCATCCATGTGGTAAATGCCTGTCAACACCTTCATTAACGTTGACTTGCCTGCTCCATTTTCACCCATCAGCGCCATAACACGGCCTGGATAAACATTCAGGCTTGCTTTGTCGAGTGCTTTTACGCCCGGAAACGCCTTCTCAATTTCGCTTAGTTGTAGAATGGCTTGAGTCATAATCTGTCCTCAATATCTCTGGCTTAAAAAACCACGCCCGCTTGGAAAATAACGTTCGCATATGGCGAGCATTCGCCGGTTCTTACGATAGCGCGACTTTGGGCCGTGCGTGCTTTAAACGCTTCATGTGACACGTAGCTCACCTCAATAGATTTGCCCGTCTCTTCACTCTCTTTGCTCAGTTCGTTGAGCAACGCTTCATGCAAAACTGGGCTTGCATCAGAGAACTCTTCCGCAATGATGACCCCTTCGATTTGGGACTCAGATAGAATTACGCGAACAGTATCAAGAAAACTTGGTACCCCATGCGTTAGCGCCAAATCGATTCGCTGAACATGCTCTGGGATTGGTAGACCAGCATCACATATCGTGATCTCGTCGGTGTGGCCTAGCGTCGCCACCAAGTAAGAAATATCTGAGTTAATTAGGGTACTTTTTTTCATCTCATCGACCTTTCGGTTACACGTTCATACAACCATGAGCGCCTGTCTTAAAGTGTTTTCGTTATTAACAGAAAACTCATCGAAACGTTTCGATGAAATAATAATTCGTCATCGCAATTTGACCAGTGTGAGATCGATAAGGTGTGAGAATGATCTGTAATTCAATTGTCATTGAATAGGAAAAGTGCACTTGAGTCACACTTTATCATCGAAACGTTTCGATGATGGTATTTCCCTGTCATTACAGTTAGGTTTTATACAGGGAGGGAGGAAAAGAGACGTCCAACTACTGAGAAAACCTCTAGTTAATAAGCTCGAAACCTTTCACGTCATCACAATTCTTAGATAGCTGCCTGATTTTGGAGAACGCTCACCTTACAATCTGGTTACAATTTGCCAAAACACATCATCCGTTCAGTACCTTACCTGGTACGCGACGTTTGTAGGGACACAAACGGAAACTAAGAACCATAATGAAGTTAAGCAATAGAGTCATTTTGCTTGTCGCGCCAGTGATCTTATTAAGCGCGTTAGTATCTAGCTATATTATTTATAGCATTCAAAAAGTGACGCTCATCAAGCGGGAAGACAGCTATATTCAGTTGCAGATGGAAAAGCTCGCCGGGCAGTTTCGACAAGCGAATATTTTTCTTAATAGCTATGCCTATACGCTCAGTAAAAGTGATGTATTACAAGACTATTTGGTTAATCATAACAACCCCTATCGTGAGCGAGTCTTGTTTAATCGATTAGACGAGACCGCTGAAGTATTAAGCCATGGTTACAAAGGCGATGCGAGCATGGCGATCCTCGACGGCAAACAAAACCTTCTCTACTACACAGAAAACAAATATTACGAATCATCAGGTGTGGTCGACCCAAAGGTGTTAGAGTACATATCACGAAGTTTCAATGAGAGAGAGGCTTTCAGTCACACTGGCTTTATTTATAACTCCAGTGGACAAAGCATTCTTCTTCAATATGAGGTCGTCGACAAAAGAACGGGGACTCACCCTTTGAGCTTTGACTCAAAAAATGTGTTTTTTGTGGTAGTTTCCGTATCACTTGAAGCCTTTAACGAGATTAAGCATGACATCGAGTTTGACACGCACAGCGTGATTACTTTCGCCGACAAACCCATTTATCTTGATATTCCTCTCGCTCAAACCATTGAGCTGCTGCCGCACTTTTATGCCGTGCTTTCTCCTGCCGAATATTTAATGTGGAATAAAGTCGATAAAGTGTGGCTAGAACTTGCTTTCTCCTTTGGCGTAGCGGCGTTTTTCACTATCACATTAATCATTTTGGTGTTGTACCGCTATGTGTTGCGCCCTGTTTCTCGCCTTGATAAGCAGCTGAACGAACTTGAATCTAATCAACGTGACAATATTGAAAAGCTAGAAACAAACGATGAAATAGGACGCCTCTCTGCACGCTTTTTTGATATGTATGAGGAACTTAATGTCATCTATAAAAAGACAAAACGCCTAGCTGAAACGGATCACCTGACGCAACTCGCCAATCGCCATCGTTTTCATGAGCTTGCCACTCGTGAACTTATCTCCCCTTCGCAGTTTCTGTGGGTTGTTTACGTCGATCTTGATAACTTTAAATACGTGAATGATAAATACGGGCATGAATTGGGAGATAACTTATTAAAAGTGTTCTCATCACACATCAAGAATGCTTGTCAAAAGTTCTCGCACGATTACAACAGCCCCTGCTTTGCCGCCAGGTTGTCTGGTGACGAATTTGCAATTTTGCTGAGCTCAAATCAAGAGGTAAAACGCTTGCCTGATTTGCTTGCATCAGAGTTACTAAAACCGATTAGTAATCTCAGTTCATCTTGGAGTAATTCATTTCCCGTTACGGCAAGCGTAGGTATTGCACAATATCCTCAAGACGGTACTGACATCGCGAAGTTACTCTCCAGTGCCGATGCGGCTATGTATCAAGCAAAACGGGCAGGGAAAAATCAATACGCCTATTATTCAGCCGCTCTCAATATTGAGTCTCAAAGACGAAGTCAGCTTGAACGTGCGCTCCGAAAAAGCAATGTAGAGGAAGAATTCCACCTTGTTTTTCAACCCTATATGAACAATCGAAGCAACGAAATTGAGGGGTTAGAAGTCTTGTTGCGCTGGGAAGCCGAAGGTATCGGCCCTATCCCCCCAAAGGAGTTTATTCCAATTGCAGAGCAAGCCGGATTATTTGATAAAATTGACCGCTGGGTTTTCGCCAATGCAACGGCGGAATACCATCAATTAAGGAATATTTTCGGTAAGGATATTGTTCTTTCGGTCAATCTTTCATCAGCAGAGCTAAACTCGATAGAAATGGCAAACTACATCCATGAACAAGCGACACTGCACAGTGTTAAACCAGAATGTATTGAGATAGAAATAACCGAAACCTTTGCCGCAGAACAACAAGGCACGGCTCTACTTGATGAGCTATCAAAACGTGGCTACCGTCTTGCAATTGATGACTTTGGTTCTGGTTACACATCGTTAACTCAGCTCGTTCAGTATCCGGTTCAAAAAATCAAATTTGATCGAGAGTTCCTCGTTACATTGATGAACACCAACAACGGCCATGTGATCAAACCTATTATTGAGCTATGCCATGCCCAAAATAAAACGGTGACAGCAGAAGGTATTGAACACAATATGATGCATGAATGGCTATCGGCATACCGCTGCGACTATATGCAAGGCTATTTATTTGGCAAACCAATGACTAAAGAACAATTGAGCTTGTGGTGGCAATCGGCAAATGACGACAGTCGATTTGATGCGTCCATGGTCAGCTCAATTAGGGTTTCAAGAACATAAGTTAAGGGGAGACGTACAGCAGTCACAACTGTGGCGGCTGTATTTAGCTGTATATGAGCTTCATTGATAGATGCTCAGCTTTTGTTCCCCCATACCTATATCTATGACTTTAGTTGAGTAAATCACTATTTATTCGTTTTTAAACCAGCACTTCCTTGAAATCCAAACCGGTCAAATTCAGCGCTTTGACGCTATCGTACAAGCCACCTTTTTTGTCCGTGCAAAACGTTCTGAGCCCAGCACCTTTTACTCTGAACAAGTCAGATTCATTAACGGCTTCTCTATTCAAAACGAGTTTCTTAAACGGTCTAGCACGACTTAGCTTACCATGACGAAGATTATACTCGGTAGCAGAGGTATCAATGGCATCAATTTGAGTGACAATGTTTAATGCTCGCCAAGGCTTTCCTTGTAGATTTAATGGTAAAAATTCGACATTCTCGCTCAACACATCGAGCTTATCCGCAATAGAAGCGGATACAGCAAGAGTAAAAGATCCCCATGCTGCAATATCAGGCCTGGGTAATGGCTTTTCACCCTTAACGTCTAACCATTCAATATCAATACTTTTCCAACTGGCTTTAACAGACTCTCCATAGAGTTGGATAGGTTTGCTTGCCGTTACTTGAAGAGACATTTCCAATGGCGACTCTTGCAACATTGCAAAATCATTAACATTGGGAGTGACAATAAACACTTTATTAAATGCTGTCATAACCGTCCTTAAATAAATTTGAGCGCTTTTCTTAATGAGACGAGCGCTTTCACACCAAACCAAACCAAACCAAACCAAACCAAACCAAACCAAACCAAACCAAACCAAACCAAACATAATAGATAGAGTTTACTTTCATGTTCAAAAATTTAATGAATTAATATCTGGCGTTCTTATCTTTTAATTTCTAAGTTTTATTATTTATATATTTTAATCCACACGATAGAATTATTTTTTCAATTTTTACTATGTACCCTTCCTTATGTAATCGAATAAATTAGAGAATAAACAATAGCACGCATCACTTCACTTTTGTCGAGCTTATCACTCTCACTTAAACGATACATTCACAAGTTCAATTTTTGTACGACTTAGACTTAGCTTTGTCAATCGTGAATTAAAAACAACCGATTCACCGTTGTTTTACTGCCTTTTCTTACCACCCTGTTGTTTATTCATACATTATAAATGCACTTATACACATAACGATTCGGCGTTACGATTTGTTACGAGTTAAATCACAAACTTTTGAGGTATTGGATAAAGCGTAGAAAAAGAAAACACATTGAAATAAAAAGAGTTTCTAAAGTACGAAAAATAAAACGCCGTTTTTATAAATTAGCAACTTCACAAATATCCTTAAACACAGTTTTATTAATTACATATATCAGATATTATTTACGCCGAAGTTTATAGAAACCATCGTTAAACTTCATATTTTATATAAGTTTCAATTAGTTAGTTTTTAACTCGAAAACTTATCGTCAACCCAATATCAAGCACCTAAGCGTGCAATAAGAAACATTGGGAATAGAATTATATTGATGTGCATGTTGTTTTAACGAATGCATGAAGCAATCGGTAAATTTGTAACACCATAGAGTTTTATTTAGCCAAGATGAAAAAGTTAATTTTATTATTTACATGTGCGCTGTTGTCTGTCTCACCTTTTGCTTTTGCAAAACAATCAGATAACGAACCCAGGGATCATTTACGACCAAAGCAAGTTGAACATGTGTTTAAACAAGCCAAGCTAGATGGCATAGTAGACTTTAAGTTGTTCAGTGACGCTTACATCGCTTATCAGAAGACACCCGATAGAAAGAAGTCGGTACTAACGATCATCGACTATAGTAAACCATCAACTGAAAAGCGTTTTTATGTGGTGGATTTAGATAAAAAGAAGCTAATCTACAATACGTATGTTTCTCACGGCGTGAACAGCGGAAAGAAAACAGCGACACAGTTTTCAAATGTCGTGAACTCGCGAAAAACATCATTGGGCACTTTTTTGACTGATACCACTTACTACGGCTCAAATGGCTATTCACTTCGATTAGATGGGCTAAGCTCTGGATTAAACGACAAAGCTCGCGAGCGTTACATTGTCGTGCACGGTGCCGATTACGCAAACCCTTCCTTTATCAAGAAGAATGGATACCTCGGACGCAGTTGGGGTTGCCCTGCTTTACCAAAGAAGTTGTCTCGCGAGATCATTGACACTATAAAAGGCGGCAGCGTTATTTACGCAAGCGCGTAATACCGATGCGACACATATGGGGAAGACAAAAGAAGATTCTATTTCTTCCCCAGTAATAATCCTGTTAGCTTAATCGTCCTTGTGCAACGACTCTCTTTCCATTTTCGCTTACTCGAAAGCGAAAACTATTGTGTTATTCGCTGATATACCTAAGTGCGATCAGAAAACTCTGTTCATCCCCCTTCCATCTCGTTAGTATACGCTGAGTTCATCAGACACTGGCTTTCGTCGTTATCATAGTTCCACTAAGATTCCTTAATCATGGTGGGTAACTGTGGCTTTATATGTTTAGGGTTACTTCTTGCGTTATCTACACCATATATTATTGATGCTTTCTTTGTCCCTGCTCTCAGGGCTCATCACAGCTTCATATGCGCATGAGTGGCACCACACCAAACATTACACTTCCGAGCGCCTACTTAAACTCTCTCAACAAGACGATTTTGAGCTAGCACACACTGATTTTCATGCCTCAGCTTCTCTGAGCTCTTGGGGTTCAGAAAGTTACTACCTACATATAAAGCGCGAGTTGTTCGGGCTTGTCTCCTGTCGCCGAACATCAGCTACTGATGGCGTTTTATCATCAGATTTTACTCCTGATTATTTTTTACTTATTGCTTTCTCTTCTCCACCACTACTGGAGTTGGCAAAACAAGCATCTCGCTTACCTCTAGACAGTTATGGCGGACTCATGAGTCAACGCTCTCTTTATCGCCTCTCAGGAAGAAAGGAAGCGAACTTAATGTACGTCTTTACTCATGGTCGCAACGCCTTCTCTGTTGTTTAACTTTTTATGACATACAGAGAACACGAAAATGTAACGATAAGAGCCAATATGCTCATTGTTACTAGAACCAATTTGAGGTCCATATAATGACAAGAATCGCTACAACCATCGCACTAGCATTACTATTTTCAGCGGGCTCAACCTTTGCAAACACAGAAACTAAGCCAGAAGAAATGAGTAACGACACTCTGTTAGAGTGTGCCAACGTTTCTAACGCACGTATTGCAGTTCCGGAACACAGAGCGATGTTCAGACACTACTTAATGTCTGAGAGAGACTACAGCTTTGACCAGCTATCGTCTGCCGAACTCGAATTTAAAGCAGCAGATAAGAATGAGTCTGAAGTAGAGAACATCTACAAGTCTCAGTGCAAAGAAGTTGGCGAATACCTATATAGCATTGGCTATTAAATTCGAAACCCTAACGACACTCAAAAAGAAAGGCGCAATGTATGCGCCTTTCTTTTTACTGACAAAAGCCTGTCGATTAGATGTCTAATCTGCATACAAGCTTAAAAGTGCAAATCAAGTAAACTTACTGAGAAAACTCAGACACATCCTTGGGTTTACAGAACGCTCGACGTGCTTTAACAAACAAGAAACTAAGCACTCCAATCACAAGAGTAATTATTGGTGCCGCCATTAATAGCATTGTGATTGCTTTGCTCATATTTTCCGGTAGCAAAGGAAGTAATGAACCGAAACCGCATAATATCAGCGTCCATAAAATCGCACTCAGCCACGCAAAGTAATGGAATTTACTAATACGTTTCACTCGCAACCCCATCATTAATGGCAATAGGGAACGAACAACCGGAATAAACCGCGCGCACAAAAGCGCAATCAATCCATGTTTACTGAGTAATACGTCGACTTGTTCCAAACGCTTTTGAGGAACCGCACTCACCCAGCCTTGGACCTTAGGTAAGCGATTTAGCCACTTGCCTTGTAAATAAGCCGCCCAACTTCCCAACCCCGCACTAACAGCTATCACCAACATGATCATAATTGGGTCAAGGACGCCAACCGCCGCCAGCGTACCGGATAATACGACGACACTGTCGCATGGGAAAGGTGCAGCAGGAATAAAACCACTTTCCAAAAAGATAATCACTGCAACAACAAAATAAACCAAACCTGCACTGCCTGGCGCCATTAACGCCGTGAAATCTTGATGCCAAAAAGCACTCAAGACCTGAATGATCGAATCAAACATAAACCGCTCCTAAGCATAATTAACCAAAAAGTTGCAAAAACATGGAATGTGTTAGCGAGCATGTATAAAGCGGTATATGAAATTCGATTCTTTTCTCACTCCGAACCTGTATTTAAAGTGAGTAAAAATACTTTCAATACAACAACCTAAAGCCTCATTGCCGATGCGTTTTAGCCGCTTCATCGAGTAAATTGCCGAACGATGCGCCCACCATGCTACATCAAGCATTTCAAACCATTCGGGTTCTACATCGTCGTTCGAGCTCATTTCCTTAGCATGGCTAACCCTCAATACATTTCGGCTGTTTAAACTCGGATAGTCTTGTTGTATTGGAGAGATAGGATGTTCTGAAAAGTGCTTCGACTTAGCGTCAACAGCAATATTCTGGTTATGAAAGGAAAGAAAATTTGGGTGTGAGTGCGCCAGGCTCATGCTCGGAGCCAACAAGCAGAAAAGTAGTCCGAGTAAAGCAATCAGGGTCGTACGCACAAAGGTAACCAAAACCAAAATAATAAGTTCTTTTAACCCTGTGCGTAACTATTGGCAATTAGTATTCTTAATCGTTAAGAATACTAATTATTTTTCACCGTAAGGGTAGCTTTCAAACATCTTCGCGATTTCTTCTTGGATGAGAGATTCTCTTTTCTCAGAGCTCATTGACTCAGACAGTTTACGACTTGAAACGCCTTTCCAAACGACTTGATTAGCCTTTGCATCAACCAGTTCAACCACCAACTTCCCATACTTACGTTCTTTATATCTTTCTGGGCTTGAAGTGATCACACCAAAGCTATTCCAGCCATAGCCAAAGCTCACCGACGATCCTGAAGAAACAAGCTCGGATTCTTCTACGATATCATGATGTACGTAAAGGTCACCGCCACTATTTACCTTAATTAAACCCTTACTCTCAAGCTGTTCAGCAAGCCCTTGCTCAATACGTCGACCATCAATACTGGTAGGAGCTTCCGCCTGAGCACCGAAGTCAAACGTTCTGTAAGCTGAAAAGTCGGCTTGTTTATCTACATCGGTTGTAACGGTAGTACAAGCAGATACCAGCATCACCACCAGCCCTAATATCAAACCTCTCATCATGTTAAATCTCCTTTGGTTAAGCTGACTGTTTCAGCAGAATTACCCTGTGTTATACATACGCATCAACAGTAAAAAGTAATCATTTCAATATCTAGTCTTGACCATGAAACGTGACTGTTCAATAAACGAGATTAACCTTTACACAGAAAATCTTGAATATCATCAACATCTAAACACCTAAACACCTAAACACCTAAACACCTAAGAATTCGGTGTTTACGACCTAATTGGAAGCCCCTAGGCTTAGTAGCGGAATCGCGAGTGCCACAAAAAACCAGAGACAATGAACACTTTAACATCAGTCCGCTACTTTTTTAGGCAACTGACAAACATTTGATGAGAAAAGACTTTTCTTTTTCGTCCAGTGTGGCATATTAACTGAGTCCTATCGATGCGCGGGCATCGTATAATGGCTATTACCTCAGCCTTCCAAGCTGATGATGCGGGTTCGATTCCCGCTGCCCGCTCCAATCTCTTTATCTCAATTTACTCATAAAAATCCGATGGCGGAGCGAACAAACGGCGGCAGCGTTGTTTCCATGATAAGTTTGGTCGAGTTACGTCATAAAACATGTCTTTCCATTCTGCAAACGTCACGCGGATGGGATTAAAGCTGTTTACAGGTTTAGAAACCCCATACCGAACCGTTTCCACCTCTGGTTCAAACGTTCCGAACATTCGATCCCAAATAATTAATACACCCGCATAATTTTTGTCGATGTACTGACGGTTCACACCATGATGAACGCGATGATGAGACGGCGTGTTAAATACCCACTCTAGTGGCCCGAGCGAACGAATTGATTGGGTGTGAACAAAAAACTGTAAGCCCAGATTAAACAACACAACGAAGACAACCCATTTTGGCTCAAAACCAATAATCACCAAGGGCAACCAAAAAATCCACATCCCCGCTAGCGGATACATTAAACTTTGACGAAAGGCGGTACTGAAGTTCATTCTTTCCGAACTGTGATGAACAACGTGCGCGGCCCACATCCAACGAATACGATGGCTAGCCCGATGAAACCAGTAATAGAAAAAATCTTGCAGGACAACAAGTAAAAGAAAAGCTGAGACGCTCATTTCGATATCAAACAAACGCCAATCAAACCACCACAAATACAACTGAGCAATCAGTAAACCCGTGAGTATGTCTGTCGCTTGGTGTAAGCCCGCAAGAACAAAATTACACGCTACTTCAGGGAAGTAATACGTCGCGCTTTCAGGCAAGCGTCCCCTTCTTTGTCCGAACCAATATTCGGCAAGCATGCAGAAAAAGAAAACTGGAGCCAGAATCATCAGAAGTAATTCTGGGCGGTCCATCAACTGCGTCCAATCCATTGTGTTTCTACCATTTTGCATAGTGATCTTCAGTAAGACCCATAACTTCTTCTAACTGATGTTTGATGCCATTTCCATCGATAATATAGCCAGAGAAATAACCGATGTACTGACGAAAGTTACTTTTGAGAAGCCAAAAATTTTTCTTCTCTGAGCGTCGATTCAAAGGCGTGAACTGTAAGTTAACTCGTTTATCTTCAGACGTAATATGCCACTTTTGCCCTTCATCACTTCGTGAAAACTGAAACTGCACAGGTTGCAAAAAGTGACGCTGACCATTAATCCACAATACATTTTCGCAATAGCCAGTTTCATTAACGCCAGCTGCCAAGTTCAACCCCAGACGCCTGTCATCCTCAAAGCAATTGATACTTGCCCAGCGCCAACTTGTTTCTCGTCGCATGTACCCAGCGGAAAAATCGTAACCAGCAGCCACCTCTGATAGATCTTGCTCTTTTCCTAATATGAACAAGTTACCGTCTACTGCTAACGCATTGTGCTTCTGAGTATATGTCCAACCCGCATAACCTGTTGGCGTACACAACATTAATGGCAAACTCATATTTTCTGGACGTAAATAGAGATCCGCATTGACTGACTCTGTCACAAAGTGGACGTGCCAAATACCATCCTTAATAGAAAACTGAACTCTTTTGTTAGCAAGATGGGCAAGACTGCACCAACTGGAAGGCTGAGTTTGATAACCTATATTAAAAGGTTTCAACCATTGTTGCTCAATCAACTTATTCTTTTTAATATCAAACAGGTAGCAAAAGCCGGATGCTAAATACCGTATATCCGCAATCGCTACTCCAATGACGTAATCAGGTGTGACCAAATTGACGAACTGAAACTGCTTATAATCGCGGTAACGGCGCCACTTAGACACTGGCTTATCCATCTCATCGAGGTAAGTAAATTTATCTAGCTGTAACGATGTTGGAATTCCATCAAGGTGGCCAAACGCTGGTAGACCATTCTGCTGAATAAACGAGTTCAGAACCTTAAGCTCATCCATATAGTTGTCTTTTCACAAGTTATCACACACAAAAACTTTAACATGACGTTAACATAAACAATTTGCGTAACTGCACAACAACATCGACTAAAGTGATTTCTGCTTGTTATATGTGAAACTGATCACTCAACCACCCGCTTACTTAGCTCACCCTACCTATCTCAACCAACACTGCCCGGGTTATAAGCTGCACATTCTCATCCGCAGGAAATACCACTACAACCATTGAATCTTGGTCAAAATCACTATTTAATGGAAATACATTCATATAAACTGATTGCTTATTCACATCAAGGAAGAAATCTATGTCATACATACACGATACTATTGTTGCGTTGCAACACAGTAGCCCTGCGCAAAAAGAATTTTACCAAGCGGTAGAAGAAGTATTAACTTCTCTCGCGCCGGTAATAGAAGGCAATAATAAATATAAGGAACAAGCGATTATCCAGAGGATCGTCGAGCCAGAACGTCAAATCATGTTTCGAGTTCCTTGGGTTGATGATGCTGGAAATGTACAAGTAAACAAAGGTTATCGAGTTGAATTCAACTCTGCTTTGGGGCCGTACAAAGGAGGATTGAGATTCCATCACTCAGTCAATGCGAGCATCATAAAATTTCTCGGCTTTGAGCAAATCTTTAAAAACGCACTGACTGGCCTTCCTATCGGTGGCGGCAAAGGCGGTTCAAACTTCGATCCTAAAGGAAAATCCGACGGCGAGATCATGCGATTTTGCCAATCATTTATGAACGAGTTGTACCGTCATATCGGTCCTGCCACCGATGTTCCCGCAGGCGATATCGGCGTCGGGGCGCGCGAAATTGGCTATATGTTTGGTCAATACAAACGATTGACGGGGCGCTACGAAGGTGTGCTTACAGGCAAGAGTCTTCTTTGGGGTGGATCACTCGCCAGAAAAGAAGCGACAGGATATGGCGCCGTCTATTTTGCAGAATGCATGCTCAACGACCGCAACGATTCATTGAAAGGGAAAACTTGCCTCGTTTCTGGTGCTGGCAACGTGGCTATCTACGCCATTGAAAAACTGTACCATATGGGAGCAACGCCGGTTACATGCAGCGACTCTCGAGGTACGATCTATCATGAGCACGGTATTGATCTTAAGCTCCTAAAACAACTGAAAGAAGTGAAAAGAGCAAGCTTAGAAGAATATTTAGAAACTTACCCTGAAGCAGAATACACACCAGAGGGCGACTATCCTAATGAAGGACATGCTGTTTGGCGATATCAGGCTGATGCTGCCTTCCCTTGTGCGACTCAAAATGAATTAACGTCAGACGACGCACTGGCTCTTATCGAAAACGGATGTATTTTGATTAGTGAAGGGGCGAACATGCCAACCACCCGTGATGCTGCCAATATTATCGTGGACTCGGACATAGCTTATGGGCCTGCCAAAGCAGCCAATGCAGGCGGCGTTGCAACCAGTCAACTTGAAATGGCGCAAAACGCCAGCATGCAAAACTGGACGTTTGAACAAGTGGATAGTCAGTTGCAAACCATCATGAAAAATATTTTCATCAATGCAAACGAAACCAGTAAAGAGTTTGGCCAACCTGGAAATTTAGTTTTAGGCGCCAACATTGCAGGCTTTAGAAAAGTCGCTGATGCAATGATTGAGCAAGGTGTCGTCTAGATGAACGAGCCAGCAGGATGACTGCTGGCTTAATATAACTCCGCAATAGGCCGCGCTTTTTGATAAAGAGCTCCACTTAATTCGCAATAAGCGTTGTCACTTCTGTTTTAACGGAGTTGGCGATAAAGCAATTCTCATGGGCCATGTGGTGCAGTTTTTCTAATTGAGATGGTGTCGGTTGTTTTTCACCTGAGAATGTTATCTTAGGGTTTAACGTTACCTTTGATACCCACTCTTTTCCGTTTTCGCCTTTTTCAAGCTCCCCTACCGCTTCATCTAAGTAACTGTCCACAACGTAACGCCGCTTTGCTGCAATAGACAAGAAAACCAGCATATGACAACTAGAAAGTGCCGCGACAAACGCTTCTTCTGGATCAACATTTTCTTCTACGGATAGTGGTAATGGTACTACGTGGGGAGATGGAGATGCTGGGACTTGCAACCCTCCATCAAATTGCCAAATGTGTGCCCTACTATACTTATTATCACTAAACTCTTCGCCAGCTCTACGATGCCATTTGATTAAAGCGGAATGCTTACTCATTCTAACTCCCTGATTTTCCGACGACGAATCAACACTATCCGTCCTTGCCACAGTAAACCACAACAAAATGAGTTAAGGAAAGCATCGCACTCACAGGGACTATAAAATCTGTTGAGGATCGGCATTGTTCTTCTGGATATCATCCAAAAGTCTATGAGACTGATGGATGTTGACCTGTAACCGATTGATCAGCATCTGCAACTGCTCAATCTCGGGACTTTGGTTGGCTTTAAGTTGAGTTTCCAGGGCCTCCGTTTGGCTCGCCAAAATAGGTAAACTTAGGTTCAGTGCCATCCCTTTCGTTTTGTGCAACGTCAGCTCTAATGAAGCAAAGTCTTCAGCCATAAAGTATTCAATAAGTTCATCAACAGAAGTCTCAAAATCGACAATAATGCTTTTTAGCAACTCGTCGAGCGCTTCTGGCTCATCTCGTAAAGAAGTAAACATGCCTGAACGGGAGAGTTCTTCCTCTGTTAACCTTAAGTTCTCGATTGGCTTACGTTGCAATTGAAGCACATTGCTGTCACTCGTTAGTGGCGGATTCTGTTTCGGTTCGAGTCTGGCGGCAAACTGTTTGAGAGCGTCTGAAAAGCTCTCATGCTGTAGCGGTTTCGTAAGCACATGGTCTGCTCCTGCTTCGATAAAGCTATCGTGAGCTTCACGAAATACGTCTGCCGTGTACGCAAAGAGTAATGTCTTGATACCTAACTCTTGTCGGATAACGCGTGTCGCCTCAACGCCATTCATCTCGGGCATATGGTTGTCCATCAAGATCAGGTCGTACTCGTTCTCTTTCGCCTTTTTAACCGCGATTAATCCATTTTCTGCAACATCCACTTCATGCCCAAGCTTTTCGCAAAACCCTTTTGCCACAATGGCATTCACACGGTTATCATCAGCAAGTAGTATCTTGAAATGGTGTGATTTTGCGCGAGGTTTCGGTGCTTCTTGCTGCTTTTTCGGAGCAGATTCTACCCAAGGAATCGGCAACTCAACGATAAATTGACTTCCAACGCCTTCTATACTCTTCAGAGTAATATGGCCACCCATCAAATCGGTTAGTTTTTTGACGATGGCTAACCCAAGCCCTGTTCCGCCGAACCTTCGAGTCGTTGATGAGTCTGCTTGCTCAAACGAGTTAAAAATATGCTCGTGCTTGTCTGGCGCAATACCAATACCGGTGTCGCTCACGCGCATGACCAACAACTGATTCGATTCATCTAACTCAGTTCTAACCAGCACATGCCCTTCATTGGTAAACTTCACCGCGTTACCGGCGAGATTAAACAAGATCTGTCGTAAACGCGCACAATCTCCAGTAAATTCAGTATATTCAGAAACCTCGTTTTCCAAGATTAACTCGATATTTTTTTCATCAACAAGTGGTTTTATTGCGCTACACACCGGAGAAAGCACTTGATCGAGCTTAAACTTAGCTTGCTCAAATTCCAGTTTGTTTTCTTCAACTTTAGAAAAATCCAAAATATCGTTGAGGATAGTCATCAGATGCTGGCCAGAATCAAGAATAACCCTAATATGCTCTTTCGTCGTCGGCTCTTTGGTCTCTTCTGCAATCATTTGAGAAAGCCCTAGTACACCATTCATCGGCGTCCTTAGTTCGTGACTCATTGCAGCGAGAAAATTTGATTTCGCTTTTGCCGCTCGCTCGGCTTTGTTTCTCGCCTCTTCAATTTCAAGATTCAACTGTTTTAAGTTATGCATTCGGTGATGTGACTGATAAACAAACGCGCTAACTAGAAACATCACCGCGATAAATACAAACAACCACGTAAAACGCGCCTCACTTTGAGCAATATTGAGTAACCGATGCTCTGAGCTTTCGACAAACTCAATATAAGTGTGATCAAGCAGTTCATTCGTCAGCAATTCAATTCTTTTATCACTCGTTTGAAGCCGTTTAAGGAAGTTCGCTTCTTTTTCACTCTCAACTTCAGTTTGTGTTAGAAGCAACTGGTTGAGAAATTCAAAATAACGACTGCCACCCAATGATTGACCGCTCTCGGTAGAAACCTCTTGCTGATATAAATTGAACAACATGAGTAATGCATACCGATTTTCTACCTGAACACCAATTAACATATCAAGCTTCAACGTTGTTTGAAGCACTCGCTCCTTAAACTGTTCAAGCGTATCCCTAACTTTTATACGATTGGGTGTCACGGGAAACCAAACTGATGCCTTTGATGATTCCAACAGTGCCTGTGCTGCGATTTCTATCTCTACTAAAGATGTTGTTAACTCATAGTTTTTCCTATCTTCAACGGCATATCGGTTCACGATAACATCACGCTCTTCAATCAACTCATGTCCGATATTCATTAGCCCTGCATGAAATTCTTGAGCGTTTTTTGAATTCATATACGACATATACGCCAGTGTGCAGCACGTCAGTATCCCAATAAAAAAGCAAAAGTTGATCAGTTTGAATTTATTCATTTTCCAACACCTCTAAAATTATGGGTCTAGGTGCTGTCAACGACTGCAAGAATGCTTCAATGTCCGCGACATTCTCATCGTTCATCGTTATACCGAGCTGGGTTTTAGCCATGATTTGTATCGCGTCGGATAACTTATCGACTTGCCCATTATGAAAATAAGGACTCGTTAGCGCGACATTGCGTAAACTGGCTACTCTAAAATAGAATCGCTCTTCATCTTCTATCGTAACGAGTTGCCGGCCCGAGTCCTCTACTACTGGCTTATCCTTGAAATAGGCGAACCTTTGGATCATCGCTCCGCCGATATTTTTGCCCTGATGACACTGCACACAACCTGAAGTCTGAAATGTTTTCCAACCTCTGATTTGCTGTTCACTCAGTACATGCGTGTAACCCAATAAGTAAGCATCGAATGGTGCGCCAGGCGTCTGCAGCCCTTCAACAAACTCCACAATAGCGGACTTGATATTATGAACGTTAATCGGCAATTCATCGTCACGACTAAATAGCGCTTGATAATGTTCACTCTCTTTTACATATTGCTCTATTGTTTGCCAGTTTGAGTCCATTTCCATTGGATTATGGATTGGACCATCAATCTGAGCCATCAAGGTGTTTTCCGTTCCATCCCATAAAAAACGATAATTTAACGCCGCATTAAACACTGTTATAGAATTTCTAATTCCATCACCTTTCACCCCCGTAGAGACTGGTGTATTTTCAGCGCCATTGGTTTGCAGATTGTGGCATGTCGCGCAGCTGACATTACCATTTGACGATAATTGAGGATCGCGGAAGAGATGCCAGCCAATTCTCGCTAGCTTAATATCCACATTAGGATCACCCTGTATGGGCTGAACTAGGGAGATATCACCTAACATCTTCGCGTTTCTTGCGGTTGTTGTTTGGCTCAAAATGAGTGTTACAACAGCTAGTGCGATTGCGCTGAATTGCCTCATCAACTACATACCTTAAACTTGTCATTGATATGAATTTAGTTGCATTTTGGCGTTTTTTCCACCGACAGGAAGTTGAAAAAACGAGTTAAGTATTGCTTTGTTTAAGGCTTTGGTTGAAGAGGGAGTAATAAGGCGAATAGGAAGAAACCTATCGCCTTAAGAGTAGCTAACGTATTGAAATCTGAGTTTAGTGTAGAAAAGCCAAAAACCGTTGAAACCAAGTCACCTCTCCATACGAGATCAGATCGAAAATAGTAAAGAATACGGCACAGATAACGGCCAACTTAATCAAACGCTGAACAATAAACATAAACATCACAATTACCAATAATTTGCTTTAGTTTACTATCTCACACAGCGTTTATATATAAAAAAGTAGTCTCCTAATTAGCCTCGGCAACTTATTCATTAGAACCTATACTCAAGCATCTCTAAGTTATTTGGATATACTTGAATTAGGATTTCAAAAAGTCCCTGTGACCACACAAGGAGGACTGCATGAAACGACTATGGATATGGTTCTTACCTTTACTCTTGATGGCCAGTCAAGCACTGGCGAATACCGTTTGGATTGTTCCTGTCAAAGGCGCTATAGGGCCTGCTACTAGCGACTATTTATCTCGTGAAATAGACGAAGCTCAACTAAACGGTGTCAGTTTAGTGATCTTAGAGATGGACACACCAGGCGGCTTAGACAGTGCAATGAGAGATATTATTCACGCGATTACCACCTCCTCCACTCCAATTGCGACTTGGGTTGGCCCGTCAGGATCTAGAGCGGCTAGCGCAGGGACATACATTTTACTCGCCAGCCACGTTGCCGCAATGGCTGAAGCCACCAACCTTGGCGCGGCAACGCCCGTCGCGTTAGGTGGTGCCCCTCAGCCCCCTTCATCGGGTGATGGCAAAGATAAAAACGCGGAAGAAACGTCAGAAGGAACCAACGAAGGTTCAGAGAAAGTTCCCGCGAAAACCGCAATGGAGAAAAAGGTGATTAATGATGCTAGAGCCTATATTAAAGGCTTAGCAAAGCTTCATGGCCGAAATGCAGAGTGGGCAGAGAAAGCAGTGAGCGAAGCAGCGAGTTTGGACGCCACAGAGGCATTGGAATTAAACGTTATTGATTATATAGCCAACTCA
Source organism: Vibrio sp. Vb1554 (assembly GCF_033344235.1). Lineage (NCBI taxonomy): Bacteria > Pseudomonadati > Pseudomonadota > Gammaproteobacteria > Vibrionales > Vibrionaceae > Vibrio > Vibrio sp. Vb1554. Next base: position 38,658 of record NZ_JAWPOJ010000002.1, read on the forward strand.
CCAGAGGATTTAGTCAAAGCCATTGATGGACAAACTGTTAAAGTTAACAATCGTGATGTGACATTGTCACTGGAAAATCCCGTATGGATTGAAAGAACACCCGATTGGCGAGCAGAAATGCTAGCCGTTATCACCAATCCAAACGTTGCCTACATTCTAATGCTCATCGGCATCTACGGTTTACTTCTTGAATTTTACAACCCAGGAATTGGCTTACCCGGTGTGCTAGGTGGGATTTGTCTGCTTCTTGCCATGTACGCACTACAAATGATGCCCGTCAACTACGCAGGTCTTGGTCTGCTGTTACTCGGTATTGCACTAATGATAGCGGAAGCATTCAGCCCGAGCTTTGGTATTTTGGGCTTAGGCGGCGTTGTCGCCTTTGTACTCGGTTCGATATTTCTCATGGACAGTGAGTTACCAGGATTCCAGATCGCCCTTCCTTTGATTTTTGGTATTGCCATATTTTCCGTGGCTCTAATCGTGCTGACCGTCGGCCTGCTGCTCAAAATTCGTCGCCGGCGTGTAACGACGGGTTTAGAGACTTACCCTGGGAAGGTCGCCGTGGTAAGCGATGACTTTATCGATGGCGAAGGACGCGTTCAACTCAACGGTGCGTTATGGCGAGCTAAAGCCAAAGACCATCAACAATTCAAACAAGGTGATCACGTCACCATTGTTAATGTTAAAGGGCTGACCTTAACTGTGATGCCTGATGACCGCCAAAATAAATAGGAGGCGCTTTATGATGCTCTATACCGTTGCGGTGATCGTGGTGCTGCTGTTCGCACTAGCGACCCAAATGTTCAAGGTTTTGAGAGAATACGAACGTGGGGTTGTGTTCTTTCTTGGTCGATTTCAAGAAGTCAAAGGACCTGGTTTGATCATCCTTATCCCATTTATTCAGCAAATGGTGAGGGTTGATTTACGTACTGTCGTTTTGGATGTGCCGACACAAGATTTAATTACCAAAGATAACGTTTCTGTGCGCGTCAACGCGGTCGTTTATTTTCGCGTAGTCGATCCTCAAATGGCGATTAACAATATTGAAAGCTACAGCGATGCCACCAGTCAGTTAGCACAAACCACGCTGCGCTCGGTATTGGGTCAGCATGAACTCGATGAATTGCTATCAGAGCGAGAACGCCTCAATAAGGATTTACAATCCATTCTCGATCAACAGACTGATGACTGGGGAATCAAGATTGCTACGGTTGAAGTCAAACATGTTGATTTAAATGACAGCATGGTCAGAGCCCTAGCCCGTCAGGCAGAAGCAGAACGTAACCGTAGGGCGAAGATCATTCACGCTACTGGTGAGTTAGAGGCTTCAAATAAATTAAAAGAAGCAGCGCAAATGCTCAACGAAGCACCGAATGCACTGCAATTACGTTACATGCAGACACTCACTGAAATCACTACAGACAAAACATCCACTATTATTTTTCCAATGCCGATCAATCTTGTCGAAGCTGTCAGTGATATCGCCGAAGCGGTGAAAAAGAATAAAGAGACACAAGATAAGTAAGATTCTGCCCCTAGGAAGTAACGACCACTCACGTTACTTCCTTATTTGGTACTCGCTTTAAGGATGTGCCCATCTTCTTTATCACATTCTTGTTTCATTACTTCTAAGCCCGTTTTAAAGCATGTTCGCCAAGCGGTTTCAACATCGGCATCGTACCCAGAATCACACTGCCGAACCGTTTCTAACAAACTCTCAAGCCAAACATCAAAATCCTGCGGCTCTATACCAATATCTGCACTTGCATGCTTTTTCCCATACTTTTCCACCATTTTGTGCGCTTCGGTCGAGGTATCTGCCATCATAAAAAACACGATAGACCCTCTAAGCATTCTCACTTGTTGGTGCATGTCTATACCGTCAAACTTCTGTCTAAAGTTGGCGCTTTTCGACCATAAATTTTTGTAGAACAAGTCGAAAAACTCCTGATCTGAAGTACAACGTTCATAACTATCATTAAAAACTTCAATCACGTTCATGTTGCTTTCCCCTACGCCTCAATATGAGTTTAATTTAATATCAAATAAAAGCTTCCAAATAAGGACTTTTAAGTTTCAAATCGATCAACTCACATCGATTTTCAACAAAAAGTAAAAAGTGATTTAAATAAACACCCTCTTATCAATGAAAAAATATCCATTATCATGAACCCATATTCGAGGTACGCATGGTTTTCGATGCTAGTGCATCCTCATCTGTCATCACATAAAGAGGATATAAACGTGTCCCATCAAATCATTACCGATCTAAATAACCGTTACACTGCAAAAAAATATGATGAAACCAAGCGCGTTTCTCAAGAAGACATGGCGATAATCAAAGAAGCACTGCGTTTGTCGGCGTCTTCTATCAACTCACAACCATGGAAATTCATCGTTATTGAAAGTGATGAAGCGAAGCAACGTTTCCACAATACGTTTGCAAATATGCACCAGTTTAACCAACCACACGCGAAAGCCGCATCACATACGATTCTGTTTGCTTACGATCCTAAATTTACTAAAGAGAAATTTGCGAAGCGTGTGGATGCAGAAGTAACATCTGGCCACTTGCCAGCGGAGATGTACAACAACTTTATGGGTGCTTACGCTTTTGCCGATGCAAATACGGACGAAAATGGCTTCAACGGAAACTGGACAAAAGCACAAGTCTATTTGGCACTAGGCAACCTACTACACACATTGGCACGACTAGGCATTGATTCAACACCGATGGAAGGTGTCGATCCGGCTCTGATTGGAGAAGAGTTTAAAGAAGAGCTCGAGGGCCATATTTGTGAAGTTGCGCTGGCAATTGGCTACCATAAAGATGGGGAAGATTATAATCATGGTCTTCCAAAAGCACGCCTTGCAATGGATGACGTAATTACGACTCTATAGTCGACCATTGTCTTAGCTTAGCGACTTAAATCATTGTTTAAACTAAAAAGAGCCGCATTAATGTGCGGCTCTTTTTTACTTGGTTCTGCGTCAACGTTACGCAACTTGCTCTGACTTAAAATTACCAAGCAATGCATCGTAAAGCTCATTGTCGCTTAACACACCAACCAACTTATTATCTTCAACCATAAGCAGAGGCTGATTGCTACGCTGTTTAAGTTCAATCGCTTCTCGCATACTGATTTCTGGACTAACCTGAACCAGAGAGTTTTCATTAACTTCGTCAAGGTTCGAAGAGTCGCTCTTCCATTGAATCAACGATTTATCTTTATCCGCTAAACTTAACCCCTTGCTCTCTTGTATCACCCAAATATCTTTGTCAGGGCAAATCAGAACACGCGTATCTTCGCGAACCAAATCGTCACGCATTAAGGAACGTCCCTTCAGCACATTTAATGGATTAGTGTGAGCAACAAAGTCCGCCACATAATCGTTTTCTGGAGCAAGAATGATCTGTTCTGGCTTGCCATGTTGAATCAGCTTTCCTGATTCCATAATGGCGATGTTGTTACCGATTTTAAGTGCTTCATCCAAGTCGTGACTCACAAAAAGAATGGTTTTGTTTAGCTTTTCTTGCAGCAGAATCAATTCATCTTGAAGCTGAGCACGAATCAATGGGTCAAGCGCTGAAAACGGCTCATCCATTAACAAGATATCTGTGTCCATCGCGAACGCTCGCGCTAGGCCAACACGCTGCTGCATACCACCAGAGAGCTCGTGCGGGAATTTCGTTTCCCACTCAGACAAACCGACCATTTCGAGCTGTTCACGCGCTTTTTTACGGCGCTCAGCTTTACCAATGCCTTGCATCTCTAGACCAAACGCTACATTGTCTAACACCGTTAACCATGGCATCAATGCAAACTTCTGAAACACCATGGACACGCGGTGCGTACGAAGGTGGCGCAGCTTCTGTTCGTCACAGTTAGAGAGCTCAACCATATCGTCGCCATCTTTGATTTTCAGAGAGCCACGAGAGATATCGTTCAATCCGTTAACCGTTCGCAGCAAACTTGATTTACCCGAGCCCGAAAGCCCCATCAAGACACAGATCTCACCCTGTTTCACGTTCAGCGAAACATTATCAACCCCAACCACTTGGCCAGTTTCATCAATGATTTCTTGTCGAGACTTCCCTTGATCTAGTAGTGCTAGCGCCTGTGCTTGTTGCTGACCAAAAACGACATCAAGATTTTTAATAGTAATAGCGTCCATGATTATGCCTCCTTCTGGTTTGGTGCTTTACACAAGCGATCAAGAATGATGGCAACGAGTACAATCGCTAAACCCGCTTCAAAACCTTGTGAAATGTTTACCGTATTCAGTGCACGTACGACTGGCTTACCAAGCCCATCAGCACCAACAAGCGCCGCAATGACAACCATAGACAAAGACAACATAATACATTGCGTAACACCGGCCATAATACTTGGTAATGCCGCAGGCAACTCCACCTTAAACAGCAACTTCATGCGGCTGGCACCAAATGCTTTACCCGCTTCAAGTAGCTCCTCCGGAACTTTAATAATGCCGAGGTACGTCAATCGAATTGGCGCAGCGATAGCGAAAATGATGGTCGAGATTAGACCCGGGACAATACCTAAGCCAAACAGAACCAAGGTTGGAATTAGGTAAACGAATGTCGGTACGGTCTGCATCAAATCGAGTATTGGCCGCAACAAGGTGTATAACCAAGGACGGTGCGCCGCCATAATGCCCAACGGCACGCCAATTAATACGGAAATCGTTGTCGCTGCAAACACAAGGACAAAGGTTTCCAGCATTTCTTGCCAGTAACCAAGGTTGAGAATTGCGAGTAAGGCCAACACGATAAATACGACAAGAGGAATGCTGCGATGTAAGAACCAAGCAATTGCCGCCGTCATAATGATTGGCGCTGCAGGTGGCATCCATTTAAAAATGTCCACCACGAAAAGAATGATCGTTTCAAGTGTAATAGAGATTGCATCGAAAAAACCCGATGCATTGATGGTTAACCAATCGACGCCAGTTTCCATCCATTGGCCCAACGGTAGTTTGTTGTCCGTAATAAAATTCAAAATAAAACCTTTGTGTTAATGAAGCGGGCAAAACTCTGCCCACTTTCTTTTAAAAAAACGAGCTCAAATACTGCTTATTAAGCGTTTGTTTTTAAGTAGTTTGTAATAGCTGTTAGCGCATCTTGGCCATCTACCGTTTTCACGCCCTCTAGCCACGCTTCAATTTGCTCTTGGTTTGCATTCAACCATGCTTGCGCTGCTTTTGATGGCTTCTGTTTCTGGTTAAGAATCGCTTCCATCAGTTCATTTTCCATTTCTAGGTTAAACTCTAGATTTTTCACTAGCTGACCTACATTTGGACACTCAGCGAGGTAATTTTTACGTACGTTTGTGTAGACGTTCGCGCCGCCGTAGTTAGGACCGAAGAAGTCATCACCACCCGCTAGATATTCCATTTCAACGTTACTATTCATTGGGTGCGGCGCCCAACCTAGGTACACAATCCATTGATTGCGGCGTGCGGCACGTGATACTTGAGACACCATGCCAGCTTCACTGGACTCAACTAGGCTGAAATCTTTTAGGCCGAATGCGTTACTATCAATCATTGACTGAATTAAGCGGTTGCCATCGTTTCCTGGTTCAATGCCGTAAATGCGGTCTTTAAATTTGTCGGCATGTTTTACTAGGTCAGCGAAGTTGGTTACGCCTGCGTCATAAACGTATTTTGGAACCGCTAGCGTGTACTTTGCGCCAACGAGATTCGCGCGTACGGTTTCAACAGTACCTGCATCACGGTATTTCGCGATATCACCTTCCATCGTTGGCATCCAGTTACCTAAGAAAATGTCGATATCGCCATTAGCCATAGAGGAGTAAGTTACAGGCACAGACAGAAGATCGGTCTTCGTTTTGTACCCCAACCCTTTAAGTAACTCTGATGTAACGGCAGTGGTCGCTGTGATGTCAGTCCAACCTACATCTGCGAAACGAACCGTTTCACATTGGTTGGCGTAAGCGCCTGTTGCTAAAGTACTTAGTGCAATTGTTGAGAAGATTTTTGTCATCTTAGACATGTTGAATTCCTTGTAATGATTACTGACTTTTTCATTTTATGAGATCGAATCGAGATCTCTTTTTGGCGGATGCATTCGTTGCATCTCTTGCCAGTCCGGTGCAATCCAAACTGGTACGTTGTTCGACGTTTCTAGGGCGTTATCCAAAATCATATCCGCGGCGCGTTCTGCCACCATAATCGTTGGCGCATTTAAATTACCGTTCGGAATGGTTGGGAAAATAGAAGAGTCCACCACACGCAAGCCTTGAATACCGCGTACTTGGCATCGCTCATTTAAGACGGCTAATGGGTCGTTATCTGCGCCCATTTTGCAGGTACAAGATGGATGGTAAGCACTCTCGACGTTTTGCTTCACCCATTCATCAATCTGTTCATCCGTTGTGATGTTCAGACCGGGTTGGATCTCATCCCCACGAAACTCATCCATGGCTGGCTGATTGAGGATCTCGCGAGTAAGGCGAATACAATCACGCCAATCCTGCTTATCTTGTTCAGTGGAAATGTAGTTAAACTCAATCTTCGGCTTATCATTCGGATTCGCAGAGACAACTTCGACCGACCCGCGACTTTCTGGCTTGTTAGGTCCAACGTGCACTTGGAAACCATGACCATCAAAAGCAGCTTGCCCGTCATAACGCATTGCCGCTGGCAAGAAGTGATATTGAATATTTGGCCACTTTAGCCCTTCTCGAGAGCGGATAAATGCACACGATTCAAAGTGGTTAGTAGCACCAAGGCCTTTGCGAGTTAATATCCACTCAGTGCCAATCAAGCCCTTGCTCACCAAACCTAATTTGCTGTTGAGCGTGATAGGTTGCTTACAGTGATATTGGAAGTACACTTCTAAGTGATCTTGCAGGTTTTTACCTACCCCCTCCAACGAGTGTTTCACCTCAATGCCCGCTTTTTCCAATACTGCCTTAGGGCCAATGCCTGAAAGCTGCAACAGCTGAACGGAGCCAACCGAACCCGCACTCGAAATCACTTCATTATTCGCAAAACATTGCTGAATTGAACCTGACTTTTCAAATTCAACGCCTACCGCTTTCTTTCCTTCTGCACCCGTTTCTTCTAATAAAACTCGATGAACCGTCACCCTCTTCATTAGGGTGAAGTTTTTGCGTTTTTTAGCACGGCTTAAGTATGCATTAGAGGTTGAAGCGCGCACGCCTTTGTCGACGGTCATATGCATTGGACCAAAGCCCTCTTGCTGATAACCGTTGTAATCTTTTGTTTCTGGGTAGCCCGCTTCTTTGCCTGCATCAATAAAAGCTTGGTACAGCGGGTTGAGCTTCATATCGTTGCCGTTACATGTGCCGACTGGACCGTGATCGCCCCGATATTCATCAGCACCACCAATCCAAGACTCTGCTTTACGGAAATAAGGCAAACACGACTGATAGTTCCAGCCTTTCGCGCCTTCCTCTTCCCACTGGTCGAAGTCACAAGCGTGTCCGCGAACGTAAACCATGCCGTTGATAGATGAGCTACCGCCCAGAACTTTTCCGCGAGGGCAATGAAGTTGGCGACCATCCAACCCTTGCTCTTCAACCGTCTCAAACTGCCACGCGTATTTTTCAGTGTTCATCGGGTAAGAAAGCGCCGTTGGCATTTGGATAAAAATACTTTTATCCGACCCACCCGCTTCGAGTAATAGGACCGAATTTTGACCACTTTCACTTAAGCGATCCGCTAACACACAGCCGGCCGAACCCGCACCGACGATGATGTAATCGTAGTGTTGTTGCATTTTTATTCTCCTAGGAGTTAATACTCATCACCGTAGATAAGTGAACGAAATTAGCGTAGGAAAAATGCTTGAGAACAAGGCGGAAATTTTGATAAGTAGTTAACCTACAATCAAAATTGACAACGTAGTTATCGAGCATTTTAACAAGCTAAAGTGGTCAGTTATCTACTATGAGTAGTATCATTTGTAAGGGCTTTCGAAGTCGCTTAGCTGAACCAGAACACTCTTCGTTTGTGTGTAATGTTTAAGGGTTTCGACTCCGTTTTCACGGCCAACACCTGATTGCTTGTAGCCGCCAACTGGCATTTCCGCAGGTGAGTCACCCCATGTGTTCACCCAACAAATACCCGCTTGAATTTGATGGATCACACGGTGCGCACGAGATAGGTTTTGAGTAAATACACCTGCCGCTAAGCCATAATCGGTGCCATTTGCACGCGCAATCACTTCCGACTCATCGCGGAATTTCAGAACTGACATTACCGGGCCAAAGATTTCTTGTTGAACGTGGTTCATGTCATCATCGCAATCGACAAATACGGTTGGAGCAACAAAGTTACCATTAGCTAGGCCATTGTCTGTTACTTTGTAGCCGCCAGTGAGTAACGTCGCGCCACTCGCTTTCGCGGCTTCAATCGCTCCTAGAACTTTCGATTCATGATCTTTGGAGATTAGCGCGCCAATTTGCGTGTTCTCATCAAGCGGATCGCCGACGACTAACAGCTCGGTTCGGGCTTTAAGCTGTGCGATAAAGTCGTCATAAATACCTTCATGGACAAATACACGTGTACCGTGCGTACAAACCTCACCTTGGGTGTAGAAGTTCGCCACCATGGCCGCAGAAACGGCATCGTTTAACTTCGCATCATCAAAAATAATCAGTGGAGACTTACCACCAAGCTCCATAGTTACTTGTTTTAGTGTCTTAGCGCTGTCACTCATGACGACTTTACCGGTGCCTGACTCACCCGTGAATGACACTTTTGCGATATCAGGATGCGCCGTTAGCATCTGTCCTACTCGGTAATCCCCTTGCACGACATTAAATACGCCATCTGGCATGCCCGCTTCTGAATAAATTTCGGCGAGCTTAAGCGCCGTTAATGGTGTTTCTTCTGATGGCTTGAAGATCATTGCGTTGCCCGCAGCCAGTGCTGGCGCCGATTTCCACATCGCAATTTGAATTGGATAATTCCAAGCGCCAATACCCGCGCAAATGCCCAATGGCTCACGACGTGTATAGAAAAACTGATCGTCGCTGAGTGGCTGCTGTTCACCTTGTAGACTTGGAGCAAGGCCAGCGTAGTACTCAAGAACATCGGCACCTGTTGTTATATCAACTGCGATAGCTTCTTGAATGGGCTTACCAGTATCTGCCACTTCCAATGCAGCCAGCTCGTCATTACGCTCACGTAAAATGGCAACGGCTTTGTGTAAAATACGGCTGCGCTCAATCGCAGTCATCGCCGACCATGCAGCAAAACCTTTCTTTGCCGATTCAATCGCTGCTTGAAGATCGTCTTGGTTCGCTTGTTTAATGTTGGCCAATGGCTCACCATTCGCCGGATTGTAAGTGGTGAAGTGTTCATCTGAACACCCGTCGTACATCGCACCATTGATATAGTGTGCTTTCATTTCCATTTTGAAGACCTGTAACTTTTATATTTTTTCAGAATAAAACGTAAGTTGTTTTTCGAGATAATCGTTGATGATGATTCTCGCTCTTTCTGCATCAATGCCTTGCGGGTTGAGCGTTCCGCGCAGCCAAATTCCATCAATAAGTGATGCAATACCATGAGCAACCAATTCAGCCTGCTCTGCATTTAATAATGCTTTGAGTTCTTTTCTTAGGTGGGACAATAGACGTCGTTCGTTGACACGCTGTAAACGCTTGAGCTGCTCGTCATGCATTGAGTACGACCAAAACGCCAGCCAAGTCTTAGCAACTTGGTTTTCTGCCTGATAGCCGACAAAGTTACCGTCAATGATTGCATTAATTCTTTGGTGATGAGCATCACTTGGCAGCTCACGTAACTTCTGTGTGATAGTGGACGAAAGCTGACGCAAGATTTCTCGCATCGTTTCCTCCAGCAATCCGTGCTTACCACCGAAATAGTGGTTGATAATCCCCGTTGATACACCGGCTTCTTTGCTGATTAACGAAATACTCGCCGCGTGTAAACCGACTCTATCAATCACTGACATTGTCGCTTTCACAAGCTGCGGTTTTCTGATTTCAGGCATCCCCACCTTTGGCATTTTGCGTCCCTGTTATTTTTAATTGAACGGTTAGTTAAATATAAAATGCCTGAAAATTAATTCGAACTCAAATTATTTTTAAAGAAAAATGTTAGTAAAAAAGGATGAAAAGTTGAGGGTGTACGAAAAATCTCTCGGTAAGAACTTGTTGGGATAACTAGATTTCAGTTTAAGAACAAACAAACAAGAAAAACAAAATCAAACACTTAACTCTTTCTCTATTTTTAAAACGATGATGAACGAGTTAATTTTTGAACAACAAAAATCTGTGCCACAAAAAATTTATATCGACCACTAATCATTTCACCTGTACATGGTTTGTTTGTACAAAGAATAGACACACTAGTTTGTTATAGTTTTGTATACACAAGTGGCATTCGCACTTTGAAGGTGAAGGAGGCAAAAAGAGAGGTTATATTGAACGCCATGAATATGCGATTCGATATCCTTAAGCCATTTTTAAGTAATATCGCCAAGTGACTTTAAGATGTTAGATTCAGCGTTTTATATTCGAAGCAAGGATCTCAAAGTCACTTGGCTATCAAAGTAAATGGGAGGGATAAGTTCAGATTCATCGTGCGATGAGCCTGAACTTTTGATTTCTGTTACGCTAGCGAGCGACCTTTCACGCAGTTGCGTCCGTTCGCTTTCGCTTGATAAAGCAATTTATCGGCCTGATCGCAAAGTGATTTAAAACTCATCTCATTATCTTCAGTGGTAACGACTCCAAAACTACAGGTCACTCTCACTTCTTCTTTCTGTTCCGTAACAAAGCCATGTAGGGATAAAGCGCTACGTAAACGTTCTGCAGTAATAAGGGCGTTTTTATGGTCTGTATTGGGCATAACAACAACAAACTCTTCACCACCAAAGCGAGCAACAATGTCGTTCTCACGTACAGTTTCCTCCAACACTTTGGCAACGCCCGTTAGTACGGTATCTCCAAACACATGCCCATAGGTATCATTTACCTGCTTGAAATAATCCACATCGATTAACGCTAAAGTTACTGGCCCCGATTGTGGTTTATTTGGCACCATTTTCTGTTTATCGAGTTTGCTATCTACCCATTTATTTAAAGCTAGATAACCGTACTTAACTTGCTCGACTTGCTCAAAAACAAAGTGTTGTATCTTTTCTTGCTTAGATTGAGGTACCGGTTTCTCTTTTCGCTCACGCCTCACTTCTACTGGCTTAGTGAACCAGTCCTCTAAAAAACGGCGATTGAACAACCCTGTCAATGTGTCTGTCTTTGCGAGGCGACGCATTCTCAAACGCGAGCGATTGACGACGAGAAATACTACCGCCATCAAAAATAGAACACCGATGAGCGCAAGTAGCGCTTCACCCAATAAGTAAAAAGTACGACGGTTATTTTCTAGCTCCATACGCTGCAACACATTGTTCCAATTGAGATCTTCGTTCTCATATTCAAGTCGTTCCAACTCAAATAACGTCTGCTGGCGCTCAAGATTTTCAACTTCTCTTTGATTGCTAAATTGGATAAATTTATCGTGATAGTTACCGTAAGTTTCGAATGCTAGTTTAAAGTCATTGCTTCCCGCATAGGCCATAGCGGCGACTTTTAGTAGCTCCATTTGCTGTTGCTTGACGTATCGACTCTCTATAATCTCCGGCAGCATTGGCGCGATCATCGCTAAAAGTATTTCAAATTGCTGCTGCTCTAACATATATTCGGCTTGTAACAACTTAAATGTTGCCAAATACGCGCTAGACGTTTCTCTGTACTGTAAATTCTCCGCCAGCTTCAAGTGGTTAACCATCTTCTTTTCTTGATTCGTCTCGCGATATAAAGCTGCAAGTTCAAGGTTAACTCGAAATCTAAAGCGTCCATCACCGATAATTTGAGCCAGCTTTAACGCTCGCTGATATGACGCTATCGCCTCTTCGTATTGGAACTGTGCTTTATGAAGTTTCGCTATCGTCAAAACGCTCAACAACTCATTGAACGACATACGCCTATCCCTAAAGTAGCGATATGCTTGTTCCAAAAGCGCCTCAGATCGGTCGTAGCCCTGAATTTTGACAAGCACGTCACCTAGCTCTAATGCTGCACGTTCGACCAACCCGTGAACACCTGAAGATTCAGCCGCATCCATGGACGACATAAGTGCAGCATAGGATTTTTTAAACTCACCTTGCTCATCGTAATAGCGTCCTTTTAGCAACAGGATTTCTGATTCAAGTTGCTTATCACCATTCTCACGCGATGTTTCCAACAAGCTATCCAACGCAGCGCGGTATCGATATCGCTCTTTCCAACCATAGTTCGCATCTGAATCAACTTAAACAGGAGATACTCATGGCTCTGTGGACGCACAAGCTCCAATCCTTTTTGAACGACACTCTGACTCTCTTCTACGCGCCCTAGCAGCTCTAAAACCGTGGCCTTGGCAAGCCAGTAACGCACCAACAGCGCTGTTGGTTGGTTTTGTAGTAAAGACTCTTCTTCTAACGCTTCAATCAAAGCTAAAGAACTCTGAGGTAATGCGTAAATTTGATTTTCGATGCCTTCTAACGACTGTAAAAACTTACCTTCCTGTTCCACCTTTTCTGTGGAGGCCTGAACAGAAAAACACAGACACCCCAATAATAGCGGCATCGTCCTAAGCGAATGAAATAGTGACATTATTGCTCTTCCCTAATGGGTAGTTACTTCAGTGTAATTGAGAATTCTGATTATTTATTATTAAGACAACTGAAGGTTATTCAGTCAGCCTCATATTCCCATGTATTTTGCGCTGAATAATAAATCACCATCTTTAGATGCCGAAATAGTTTTCGGTTACAATATGACCAATAAGAATGTTTTTTACACACCAAGAATAACGATCTCGTTAGTGAGACAAAAGATCGTCTTAGTTGTGAGTTAATACATTTACATGACAAGCAATATAGAACTAACCATTCACATTAGAAATAGAATCAATTTTTATACCGTTCGATGAGATAGCAGTCGACCATGCATCCAATACATTTTTCAGATAGAAGCAATAAAAGAAAGAAGAAAGTGGAAGGAAGCGGACAATCAAACTCGCTCCCCTTTTTTATGTTGCAGAGGGGGTTACATTCGCATTCCGCCATCGACTTCGAACACTCGTCCGGTCACGAATTCGTTGGTTAACACGTATTTTATGGTCGATGAAATTTCATCCGCCAAACCTAAACGTCCAACCGGAATCATTCCGATTAAACGTTCCATCGCTTCAGGTTTTATTTGGTCTGTCATGGCAGTTTTGATGACACCCGGAGCAATCGCCACTGAGCGAATTCCGAAACGCCCTAACTCTTTCGCCCACACCGTTGCCATGGTGGCTACCGCCGCTTTAGATGCTGAATAGTTGGTTTGACCAATATTCCCGGCACGCGCAACGCTGGATATGTTGATCAGAACCCCTTTGCTATCGGTGTTCAGCATTACCTTGCTCGCTTCACGGCCACACAGGAAAGTGCCTGTTACATTCACATCTAGAACAGACTGAAATTGTTCCAGCGACATCGTGTTAACCTGACCATCTTTGACTTTAATGAACATACCATCACGCATAATACCTGCGTTATTGATAACGCCATTGAGCTGCTTGAAATCTGCCTCAATTTGCTCAAAAGCAGTGCACACCTGCTGTTCGTCAGTCACGTTCGTCACATAAAAACGAGCGGTAACGCCGAGAGATTCACATTCCGCTTTCGTTTCAGCCAGTTGCTCTGAATTGAGGTCGATAAGCGCAAGATGAACGCCATTTTCCGCCAGTGACAGTGCCATTTGTTTACCCAGCCCCTGCCCTGCCCCCGTGATCGCAATAACCTTATTTGCTAGATCCATAAGCGCTCCTTAGGCCTGATTTTGCTTTTGGTAGAACTCAAACAAGCTTGAAAAATCTTTTTGCCCGTTGCCCTGACCGTTGTGAAAATTAAACAGATTACGAGCCAAGCTGCCCATTGGCGTTGATGTTTGACTGGCAACCGCCGCTTCCATCGCAAGACCCAGATCTTTAGCCATTAACTGGCTCATAAAGCCGCCTTGATAACCATTGCTTGCAGGCGTATTTTCCATCACACCTGGACAAGGGTTATAAAGCTCTAGCGCCCAGTTACGCCCTGAACTTTGCAACATGATGTCGGAAAGCACTTTGGGATCGAGTCCGTTTTCCATCCCTAAATTGAGTGCTTCACAGGTGCCGCTCATCAAAATGCCCAACATCATGTTATTGCAGATCTTCGCGACCTGACCAGCTCCAACATCGCCCGCATGGAAGATGTTTTTACCCATGTGGCTAAGCACCGCTTTGGCTTGAACAAAGTTCTCTTGTGAGCCGCCAACAATGAAAGTTAACGTACCTGCTGCTGCGCCCGCAACGCCACCAGATACTGGTGCATCAACAAAACTGATACCAAGTTGCGATGCTTTTTCGCCAACCAAACGAGCAGTCGCCGGATCGATGGTGGAAGAATCAATCAGCAAGGTACCTGATTCGACGCTATCTAAGATGCCATCTTGACCAAGATAAACGCTTTGAACGTGTTGGCTCGCTGGCAGCATAGTGACAACCACCTCCACACCTTGTACTGCCTGCTGAACGGAATCGGCACTTGAAGCGCCCAATGCGGTCAACTCCTCAACTGCGCTTGGGTTCAAATCAAATACTTCGACATTCAAGCCCGCTCTGAGTAGATTCTTAGCCATAGGCGCACCCATGTTACCAAGGCCAATAAATGCAATTTTGTCCATATCGTATTTCTTCCTTGTACTAAAGTGCCGCTATAGCTACCGACGATGCGGTCAGTGGGTATTCTGCTGAGTCAATTGGCGAGAAGAAGCGCTCCAAAACTTGTGGCGTTACGTCAGAAACCGTGCGATGTTGCCAAGTCGGTTGATTGGTTTTATCAATAATCAGCGCACGAACCCCTTCTCTAAAATCACCTTCTAAGCCACAACGTAGTGTTAGGTTAAATTCCATATCAAAACACGCTTTCAAAGAGAGGTTTTGATACTGCGTTAACTGCTGATAAGTGATACTGAGCGACAACGGACTGCCATAGTTCAGTGACTTCTGCGCATTGACGAACCACTTGCTATCAACGTTAGCACGGCTGATTGCATCAACAATTGACGCTAAGTCACCCGAACATAACTGCTCAATCAATTCCGCATAGGGCATCAACATCCCTTCGGTTGGCTCGTCCACGTGTACCGAACGCAGCGTAGTGGCGATTTTTTCGTTGATGTTCGCTTCACCTTTCCAACTTACCGATGCAAGCAGATCCAGCAGCACTTGCTTGTTTTCTGGCTGTGCAATCCATTGGCTTAATCCCAACGCTTTCATGTCTGTCGCGTTAATTTGGCAAGCCGTCAAACTTAAGAAAAGTGCCAAATGTTTTGGTAACTGATTTAGGAAATAGGTAGCGCCTACGTCTGGGTAAAGGCCGATCTTGATCTCTGGCATCGCAAAGCGTGTGGTGGTTTCTGCTACGCGATGACTTGCGCCCATAAATAAGCCCACACCGCCGCCCATCAGATAACCATGCCCCCACGCGATGATCGGTTTTGGATAAGTGTGAATAAGATGATCACAGCGATATTCGAGGTCAAAGAAGGTTTCCATCGCTGAAAACGCAGAATCAAAGTCTTGCTCTTTGTTTTCAAGTGCACGGTAGATCGCTTGAATATCACCACCAGCACAAAACGCTTTTTCACCTTGAGCATGCAAGAATACCGCGACGACGCTGTCGTCCGTTTGCCATTCATTAAGCTGTTTGTACAACTTCTCAATCATCACGTAACTCAACGCGTTGAGAGCTGCTGGGTTATCAAGCTCTAGCACACCAATAACAGAGCCATCAGCGCACTCAAGTTTTGAAACATTTACTGTACCTGTCATTTGGCCTCCGCTAGCTGTTTATCCATTGTGGCTTGCGCTTTTGCAAAAACGCATTCACACCCTCAGTCTGATCGTGTGTATTGAACAGCTGTAAAAACAGTTCACGCTCCAAAACCAATCCAGCTGCATGAGTTTGGCTGCGTCGACCTTGAATGAGCGTTTTGCACGCAGACACAGATTTCGGTGATTGACCTGCAACACGCTGTGCTAGCTCCATAGCCGCTTCGAGTGCTTGACCTTTCGCCACCACCTCTTCGACTAACCCAATTTTTTCCGCTCGCTCGGCCGTCACACGCTCGCCACATAGAATCATACGCTTCGCCCAGCCTTCACCTACCAACGCGGTCAGGTTTTGTGTCCCACCCGCACACGGCAACAAACCTACCGATGCTTCAGGAAGTGCCATTTGTACTTGTTCTTCTGCGATACGAATGTCACACGCCATCGCCACTTCCAGACCGCCGCCCATCGCATAGCCATTAATCGCTGCGATAGAAACCCCATCGAATGCAGAAAGCGCTTCAAACGCTTCACCAAATGCGAACGCCATGTCTGCTGCTTGTGATTTATCACCCGATGCAAAGTTATTAAGATCTGCTCCAGCAGAGAAGAACTTCCCGCCTTCGCCTGTTAAAACCAACGCATAAATAGAGCGATCATTGCTAAGTTCAATCGCCAACTC
This sequence comes from Vibrio sp. Vb1554, assembly GCF_033344235.1. Lineage (NCBI taxonomy): Bacteria > Pseudomonadati > Pseudomonadota > Gammaproteobacteria > Vibrionales > Vibrionaceae > Vibrio > Vibrio sp. Vb1554. The sequence continues at coordinate 55,291 of NZ_JAWPOJ010000002.1, forward strand.
TTTTAGCTGATTCAAAGACTCAAGCGTCCAAGTGTTCGCTGGCGGATTACTAATCGTGAGCTTGGCAATATGCGCTTCGCGCTCTAATTTGATTTGTGCCGTCATAATCTTTCAGTCCTTTTTAATTTCTTGAGGTAAGGCTGTGTCTCGCTGACTAAAGCAGCTCAACGCCTTCCGTTAGTAATCGTCTTGCGACGATCAGACGCATGATTTCGTTGGTACCTTCAAGGATTTGGTGAATACGAACGTCTCGGAAATGGCGCTCGACTGGATATTCTTTGATGTAGCCATAGCCACCGTGAATTTGCAGTGCCTGATCGCAGACTTTAAAGCCCACATCAGTAGCAAAGCGTTTTGCCATGGCACAGTACGCACTTTTTTCTGCGTGCTGGGCATCGAGTTTAGCGGCAGCGAGTCGCACCATTTGACGCGCAGCGACCAGCTCAGTCGCCATATCAGCAAGCTTGAACTGCAACGCTTGAAATTGCGCCAGTGAACGGCCGAACTGTTTGCGTTCGTTCATGTATTGCTTGGCTTCGTTCAGTGCTTGTTGCGCAGTACCGACGGAACAAGTAGCGATATTGATTCGACCACCATCAAGGCCAAGCATGGCGAACTTAAAGCCCTCTCCCTCTTCACCCAACAGATAGTCAGCCGGAATGCGGACATTTTCGAAGGTAATCATGCGAGTTGGCTGGCAGTTCCAACCCATTTTGGCTTCTTTTTTACCGTAGCTAATGCCTTCGCAATCAGCAGGAACAACGAATGCAGAAACGCCACCCGCTCCTTCACCACACGAACGCGCCATCACGACCAATACATCTGTATCACCCGCGCCAGAGATAAACACTTTTGCGCCATTGAGGACAAACTCATCGCCATCACGCACTGCGCTAGTCGTTAGAGAAGCGGCGTCAGAGCCGGCATTAGGTTCGGTTAAACAGTAGGAAGCGAGCTTTTCACCCGAAATTAGATCCGCGCTAAATTGCTGCGCCACTTCGGCTTTGGCAAAGCTGGTGATCATCCACGTCGCCATGTTGTGAATGGTCATAAACGCAGTAGTCGCGGTACAACCCATAGCCAACTGCTCGAAAATGATCGCCGCATCCAAACGAGACAATCCCAAACCACCATGCTCTGGCGGCGTATAGATGCTCAGAAAGCCAAGTTCACCTGCTTGACGCAGTACGTCTTTAGGGAAATGATGGTTTTCATCCCACTCGGCCGCATGAGGCGCTAACATTTGGTCTGCAAACTGCTTTGCTACTTCGGCAAACGCGAGTTGATCTTCGTTTAATTCAAAATCCATCTTGAAGTCCTAAGGTCTAATTCGTTGCATTTGTATCCGAGCCAAGCCCACTTAAACGGTGGCGCTTGGCTAGAGGTGTCGCTAATCCAGTAATTAGCTAAGTTGAATGGTCATGTTTGGACCGCTTGGAATGTCATCTTCAAACCAACGCGCGGTGACAGTTTTCGTCTCGGTGTAGAAGCGAACCGCTTGTTTACCGTAAGCATGCAGGTCGCCGTAGAAGCTGCCTTTCCACCCAGTAAATGAGAAAAATGGCAATGGCACCGGAATCGGCACGTTGATGCCTACGTTACCTACTTCGATATTGTGTTGATACTTTCTCGCGGCAGCGCCGTTCGCCGTGAAAATAGACGTACCATTACCAAAGCGGTTTGCATTGATCAGTTCAATCGCTTCATCTAGGTCATCCACTTCCATAGTTAACAGCACAGGCCCGAAAATTTCTTCCTGATAAATCGACATGTCTGTGGTCACGTTGGTAAACAGTGTTGGCCCCAGCCAGTTACCGTTCGGGAAGCCAGGTACTTGGCAGTCTGTCCCGTCCAGAACACAATTCGCGCCTGACGCTTTGCCTTCATTAATCAGATTCACCACTCGCTGCTTCGCTTGAGGGCTAATCAGTGGACCATAACCGGCGGTTTCATCATCCCACGCGCCAGGCTGAACCTGAGCTAACGCCTCTTTAAGCTCTGGAATCCATTCTTTGGTTTCGCCGACAAATACGGCAACCGAAATCGCCATACAGCGTTGGCCTGCAGCACCAACTGACGCGCCAACTAGGTTATTGATGACTTGCTGTTTGTTTGCATCCGGCATGATGACCATGTGGTTCTTAGCACCTGCAAATGACTGCACGCGTTTCAGGTTGTCTGTACCTGTTTTGTAGATGTACTCACCAACGGGCACAGAGCCAACAAAAGAGATCGCACGAACAACTGGATCAGTCAGAATGCGGTCGACTTGCTCTTTGGTCCCGTGAACAACTTGCAATACGCCTTTTGGTGCGCCAGCTTGTTCAAACAGCTCCGCCAGTTTCATTGCCGTTAGTGGCACTTGCTCTGACGGCTTCAAAACAAAGGTGTTGCCACAAGCGATCGCCATCGGGAACATCCACAATGGTATCATCGCAGGGAAGTTAAACGGTGTAATGCCAGCACAAACGCCGAGCGGTTGAATGTAAGAGTAACCATCAATATTGGTCGCGACGTTCTCAACCGTTTCGCCCATCATTGAGCTACAAATGTTTGCAGCTTGCTCTACCACTTCAATTCCGCGCCAAATGTCACCCTTTGCATCCGCGAGGGTTTTGCCTGTCTCACTTGAAAGCAGTATCGCCAACTCATCGTGTTGCTCTTTTAACAGATGTTGGTAGCGCAACATCAATCTAGCACGCTCCGGCGCTGCAACTTCTTTCCAGCGTTTGAACGTTTCTGTTGCGCTGGCAATCGCCGCATTCATTTCCGATTCCGTGGCACAAGGTACTTGTGCAATCACTTCGTTGGTTGCCGGGTTGGTTACATCTAGCCATTGTTTTGAATCGGAGATGGCAAATTCACCACCGATATACTGCTTTACTTGTTCTGTCATGATGACATCCTTGTATTTTTCAGCTTGTTACTGACTACTGTTATGTAAGTGAAACTTTGTTGAGAGTGATTTAGCAGATTTCAATCGCGATAGCGGTAGCTTCGCCGCCGCCAATACAAAGCGATGCAACGCCACGCTTACCACCAGTTTGTTTTAGCGCATGAATCAAAGTGACAAGGATTCGATTGCCACTTGCGCCTATTGGATGCCCCAGCGCACAAGCCCCTCCGCGAGGGTTCACTTTGCTCTCGTCCAGTTCGAGTGCTTTTACCGCGTATTGAGTCACGACAGCAAAAGCTTCATTGATTTCCCAAAGGTCCACGTCCGATTTGTCCCAGCCCGTTTTTTCCAGCAGCGATTCAATCGCGAAGACTGGTGCGATGGTGAACTCATCAGGCTGTCTTGCATGCGTGCTGTACGCGACAATTTTGGCTAGAGGCTGAAGGTTTTCCTGACGACCAAACTCACTATCGACTAAGATCATTGCCGACGCACCATCCGAAATGGAACTAGAGTTTGCTGCGGTTACGCCGCCATCTTTGGCAAACACAGGGCGTAAGGTAGGAATTTTAGTGACGTCGAGTTTGCTCGGTTGCTCATCATCTACAACCAAGGTTTCGCCGCGCCGACTTTTTACGTTAACAGGCACGATCTCTTCTTTGAACAAACCTTGCTCGATTGCTTGCTGCGCACGAGTCACCGACTGCTGCGCCCAGGCATCCATACTTTCACGGCTGAACTGATACTTTTGCGCCGTCTGTTCTGCAAAGACACCCATCAGCTCGCCTTGGTAGGCATCCTGCAACCCGTCATAAAACATGTGATCAAGCACTTGCTCGTGACCTAAACGGAAACCATCACGCGCTTTCTTTAATAGATAAGGAGAAGACGACATGTTTTCCATGCCACCAGCGATGACAGCATGCGCATTACCAGATTGAATAAGGTCATATGCCAGCATCACGGTTTTCATACCCGATCCACAAACTTTGTTCAGTGTCGTACAACCAACCGATTGTGGCATTTCAGCTTTAAGGCTTGCTTGTCTTGCCGGCGCTTGCCCCACACCGGCGGGTAAAACGCACCCCATCAACACTTCGTCTATTTTGTGCACATCGAGTTGGCTTTCGGCTAGCGCCCCTTGAATGGCTTTCGCACCGAGTTCCGTGACATCTGTTGAAGCTAATGCACCTTGAAAAGAGCCGATAGGCGTTCGCTTAGCGGCAACAATCCATGTTTCATTTTTCATTCCATTAACCTTTTGTTGACGTTTACGTCATAACTATACTAACATTTACGTTAACGTCAAGTTTGAGGTTGTTGTTTGTTCGAGTGATTCTTTGATTTCGAGTAAATGCGAGTGATATCAAGGCTCAAGAGTGAATGTTGTTTGTTTACTTTAACGTTAACGAATTGTATATTCATGTAAATGTTATACGAAAGTCGTAAGGTTAAGGAATGAACACATTTAAGATCAGCGAGCTCGCGAAAGAGTTCGACATTACTACTCGAAGCATTCGCTTCTACGAAGATTTAGGTCTCCTAACTCCAGAACGTAAAGGCAACACTCGAATCTACAATGGTCGTGATCGAATTAGACTAAAACTGATTTTGCGAGGTAAGCGATTGGGCTTTTCTCTTGCAGATATCAAAGAGTTATTTGAACTCTACGATACCGATCAAAGTACTGAGCAGTTGAACTATATGATTCGGTTGATCGAAGAGAAGAAGGCAGCATTGCAACAGCAAGCAAACGACATTCAAGCGGTAATGATGGAGTTAAATGCTGCGCAGTTGCGATGCCAAAACACACTGAGATCCATGAAAGGCGAAAAAGTCACCTAACACCTCAACTCTGGGATGTAGGTGACGTAAAGGCAAGGACACGCAATGAAATCTACCTACTCTTCCCTGAACTTTGTTTATGACGAAAATACCGATTTGCTTCGCGAGCAAATCAATAGTTTTGCTGCAAGAGAAATTGCGCCGCTAGCGCAATCTATCGACCAAACTAACGACTTTCCAAACCATCTTTGGTCCAAATTAGGTGACATGGGTCTTTTAGGTGTGACCACCAGCGAAGAGTTTGGTGGTGCAGGCATGGGCTATCTCGCCCACGTTATCGCTATGGAAGAAATCAGCCGAGCATCCGCTTCGGTTGCGTTAAGTTACGGCGCTCACTCCAACCTTTGCGTCAACCAAATCCACCGTAACGGCACACAAGCGCAAAAAGAGAAATACCTACCTAAGCTCATCTCCGGTGAACATATCGGCGCCCTTGCTATGAGTGAACCCGGCGCCGGCTCTGATGTGGTCTCTATGCAGCTTAAAGCCGAACGTAAAGGCGATATTTTCCTGCTAAACGGCAACAAAATGTGGATCACCAACGGCCCTGATGCACACACCTATGTTGTCTACGCAAAAACCGACCCAAGCCAGCACTCCAAAGGCATCACGGCATTTATTGTGGAACGCGGATTCCCTGGATTTACTCAAGCACAAAAACTCGACAAGTTGGGTATGCGCGGCTCGAATACGTGTGAGCTGGTCTTCCAAAACTGCGAAGTCCCTGCGGAGAATATTCTCGGCGAAGAAAACCAAGGCGTGAAAGTATTGATGAGCGGCCTCGACTACGAACGTGTGGTGCTTGCAGGCGGCCCACTTGGCATCATGCAGGCGTGTATGGATATCGTTGTGCCTTACATTCACGACCGTAAACAGTTCGGTAAATCCATCGGTGAATTCCAGCTAGTTCAAGCAAAAATCGCGGATATGTACACACAAATGAATGCCGCTAAAGCGTATGTTTACGCCGTCGCTGCCGCTTGTGATCGCGGTGAAACCACACGTAAAGATTCTGCTGGCGCGATCCTCTACAGCGCAGAGCTGGCAACCAAGATGGCACTGGATGCGATTCAACTACTTGGCGGTAACGGCTACATCAACGAGTTTGATACGGGCCGTTTGTTGCGAGATGCCAAGCTGTATGAAATCGGTGCGGGCACTTCAGAAATTCGCCGCATGCTTATTGGTCGCGAATTGTTTAACGAAAGCGCCTAATCAACATACCTAGGCGTTCTGAATCTAAATAAATTCCTTATTCAACCTAAATCTTATTCAACATAGATAAAGGCGGGTGGTGTCACCCGTCTACCGAATGGAGATCGGCTATTTATGGCTTGTTTGACGACCAATATTAATACCCATTCAGAGCAGTATCAGGAAAACTACCGCTCTATGGCGTCACTTGTAGATCAACTTTATACCGTGACTGCCCAAATAGAAGATGGTGGCGGTGAGAAAGCCCGCGAGCATCAGCAGAAGAAAGGCAAACTTCCGGTACGTGAGCGCATTCTTGCCCTACTCGACCCTGGTTCGTCCTTTCTAGAAATTGGTCAATTTGCTGGCTGGGATGTGTATCCAGATTACGTTCCATGTGCTGGAGTGGTTGCAGGTGTGGGTGTGATTGACGGCACTGAGTGCATGATCGTCGCGAACGACGTGACGGTAAAAGGCGGCAGTTACTACCCACTCACCGTGAAAAAGCACTTAAGAGCACAAGAAATTGCAGAAAAATGCCAACTGCCGTGTGTTTACTTAGTCGACTCTGGCGGCGCTAACCTACCCCGCCAAGATGAGGTATTCCCAGATAAAGACCATTTTGGCCGTATTTTCTACAACCAAGCCCGTATGTCGGCCAAAGGCATTCCACAAATTGCGGTGGTCATGGGGCTATGTACCGCTGGCGGCGCTTATGTTCCTGCCATGTGCGACGTATCCATCATAGTCAAAGAACAAGGCACGATTTTTTTGGCAGGTCCACCTCTTGTAAAAGCAGCGACAGGTGAAGAAGTCAGCGCGGAAGATCTTGGTGGCGCAGACGTTCATTGTCGCACCTCTGGTGTGGCGGACTATTACGCAGAAAATGATCACCACGCGTTAGAGTTGGCAAGACAAGCCGTTTCTCAAATTAACCACTTGAAACCCGTTCAACTCAAGCAAAAAGCACCACAGGAACCACGTTTTCCTGCCCAAGAGCTGTACGGCATCGTCGGAACCGATCTCAAAAAGCCGTTTGATGTTAAAGAGGTCATTGCCCGAATTGTTGATGATTCCCAGTTCGATGAATTTAAAGCCTTGTTCGGCGAAACCTTGGTCTGTGGCTTTGCCCATATTCACGGTATGCCGATTGGCATTGTCGCTAACAACGGCATTCTATTTTCGGAATCAGCACAAAAAGGCGCGCATTTTATTGAGCTGTGCGCACAACGCAAAATTCCTCTGCTCTTCTTGCAGAACATCACGGGCTTTATGGTCGGCCAAAAATATGAAGCCGAAGGCATCGCCAAACATGGTGCGAAAATGGTAACTGCTGTTGCGTGTGCAGACGTGCCGAAGTTTACCGTGGTTATTGGTGGATCGTATGGCGCAGGAAACTACGGCATGTGTGGCCGCGCTTATGATCCAACCATGATGTGGATGTGGCCAAACGCGCGCATCTCCGTCATGGGTGGAGAGCAAGCGGCTGGCGTGATGGCGCAAGTGACCCGCGATATCAAAACTCGCAAAGGTGAAAGCTGGAGCGCGGAGGAAGAAGAAGCGTTCAAACGTCCAATTGCGGAGCAATATCAGACTCAAAGTCACGCTTATTACGCCAGTGCTCGTTTGTGGGACGACGGCATTATTGACCCTGCGAAAACCCGTGATGTTGTCGGCATTGCTCTGTCTGCTGCGCTTAATGCGCCAATACCAGACAGCAAATTTGGCATCTTCCGTATGTAGCCGGATGCAAGGCAAACCTTAACTCCTCGCGAATACCGATGTTTATACAAGTAACGGTTAGCGAGCATTGGAATAGAGACTGAAATGTCAGACAAAGGAAGTCACATGACCGGACTACTGCTTGAAAAAGACAGCAATGGCGTTGCTTGGTTGAGCCTCAATCGACCAGAGAAACACAACGCGTTTAATGATGAATTAATTGCTTCACTTATCGAAACCTTGGAAAAACTTGAGAGAGACGACTCTCTACGTGCATTGGTACTAACGGCGCAAGGGAAACACTTTTCTGCGGGTGCGGATCTTGGCTGGATGCAGTCAATGGCCACCAAAACCGAGAGTGAAAACCTGCAAGATGCACAGCAACTAGCAAAACTTTTGCATACGCTGGATACCTTTAGCAAACCGACTATTGCTATGGTGCATGGCGCTGCATTTGGCGGCGCACTTGGGCTTATCTGCTGCTGCGATATCGCTATTGGTACACCTGAAAGCCGCTTCTGTTTGAGTGAAGTGAAGCTCGGTTTGTTACCCGCCACCATCGGACCTTACGTAATCCGAGCGATTGGACAACGACAAAGCCGACGCTACTTTTTAACCGCGGAACTGATTGATGCCGAAACCGCGCTATCGATGAGTATTCTTCATCAGATAGACGCTCAACCACGTGAAGCCGTCAATCGCACCATTGATCACCTGCTCAACAACGGTCCACAAGCCATGCAGGCAGCAAAAGCACTTTGTTTACGCTGTGATAACCAACCTATCGATCATTCATTAATTGAATACACCAGCCAAGCTATTGCAACCGCTCGCGTGTCCAGTGAAGGACAAGAAGGACTAGCTGCATTTTTTGAAAAGCGCGCCGCCAATTGGAGGAATCATGTTTAAAAGAATACTGATCGCAAACCGCGGTGAAATTGCCTGCCGAATCATTAAAACCGCAAAAAGCATGGCTATCGAGACGGTAGCCGTCTATTCCGAAGCGGATCGCAGCAGCTTACATGTTAAACAAGCGGATTTCGCTGAATTCATTGGCCCCGCTCCTGCGAGTGAATCGTATCTCGATATCGATGCGATTATCGGCGCTGCGAAAAAATGGCAAGCCGATGCTATCCACCCTGGGTATGGCTTTCTTTCCGAGAACCCGAAACTGGCGAAAGCGTGCAGCGAAAATGGCATTGTTTTTATTGGCCCTTCCACCAGCGCAATTGAAGCAATGGGTTCGAAGTCGCAAGCCAAAGCCATCATGTCAGAGGCGAACGTACCATTGGTTCCGGGCTATCACGGCACAGACAACAGCGTAGAGCATTTATTAGCAGAAGCTGAAAAAATCGGTTACCCAGTGATGCTTAAAGCAACCCAAGGGGGTGGCGGTAAAGGCATGCGAGTAGTCAATAGCGCAGCCGAAATGCCGCTGGCCATCGACGGTGCGCAGCGTGAAGCACTTTCAAGCTTTGGCGACAAGCAGCTTCTAATCGAAAAATGCATATTGCAGCCTCGCCACGTTGAAGTTCAGGTATTTGCTGACCAACATGGCAACTGTGTCTATCTTTCTGATCGCGATTGCTCCATTCAACGCCGTCACCAAAAAGTTGTGGAAGAAGCACCAGCTCCCGGTCTTAGTGATGAACTGCGTAAACAAATGGGTGAAGCTGCGGTTCAGGCCGCTCAAGCGATCGACTATGTTGGCGCGGGCACGGTGGAGTTCTTACTCGATAGCCGAGGTCAATTCTACTTCATGGAGATGAATACCCGTCTGCAAGTTGAACACCCTGTCACTGAATTGATCACCAGCGTTGATTTGGTGGAGTGGCAATTCAAAGTTGCAGCTGGCGAGCATTTACCTATTTCGCAATCTGAAATCACCCACAACGGCCATTCAATTGAGCTGCGAATTTACGCAGAAGATACAGACAATGACTTTATGCCGTCGACTGGCCGCATTGACTACTTAAAAGAACCCGTATCAGACAGTAATGTGCGCCTAGCGTGCGTACGCGTTGATAGTGGTGTTACCCAAGGCGATAGCATCAGCGAATATTACGATCCAATGATCAGCAAACTGATCGTCTGGGGGCAAACTCGTGATATCGCGCTCAAGCAGCTTAAGCAGGCGTTAAATCAATATCACGTACGTGGCGTAACGACAAACATTGGTTATCTGCACAGCATTATTTCTCAGCCAGCCTTTGCCGAGGTTGAGCTTGATACAGGTTTCCTCGTCACACATCAACAAGGCATAAATGAGCAGCAAGACGTGCCGGATTCTATTTGGCTAACGTTGGCGGCTGTTGCTCACTGGAATGATCTCATTTCAAAATCAGTCAACTCAACGTTACCCGCGCCAACCAAACGAGGTTTTAGACTGTCAGTTGACAACGTATATCGATTTAACTTCACGGATGCCAATGCCAACCATCAGATACGTTTGCAACAATCATCGCAAGATACAGGTTCTCACGTCACTGTCCGATGCGGCGAGGAATTGCATCAAGTCATCCTGCTTGAAAGTGGCAACCAGTTTATCGTCGATATTGATAATGTGCGTTACACCTTTAATGCACTTAGCGATGAGCAACAGACAACACCGTTTTATCTTGGCCAGCAACGCACGTTCGCTCATCAACCTAACTTTGACTCTGCAAAAGATGTAGATGATGAACTAAGTCCAACCGCACCACTCAACGGCATAATTTCAGCAGTTATGGTGGCTAAAGGTGACGAAGTGGCGGCGGGCGATCCGCTTTTGGTACTCGAAGCAATGAAAATGGAATACACCATCACGGCTCCGGTAGCAGCAAAAGTCGACGAATTGTTTTATCAGCACGGGGACCAAGTACAGCACGGTTCCATCCTGCTGAATTTGGCTTTGATATCGGATAACGTCAGTGAAGATAAGGAGCGCGAATATGCTACCAGCGAAGGTTAATATCGTCGAAGTCGGCGCTCGTGATGGTCTGCAAAATGAAACGTCAGTGACGCTGGTTGATAAAATCCGTTTGATTAACCAACTAAGCAGCAGTGGCTTAAAGCATATTGAGGCGGGATCTTTCGTCTCTCCAAGGTGGGTGCCTCAAATGGCCGATTCCGATCAGGTGTTTGCTGGTATCTCAAAAAAGCCTGACGTGGTTTATAGCGCTCTCACACCAAATCTCGCAGGGTTAGAACGTGCGCTGGAAAGCGGTGTAAAGCAAATTGCGGTATTTGGCTCCGCTTCAGAAACGTTCAGCCAGAAGAACATCAACTGCAGCATTACCGAAAGTCTCGCTCGATTTGAGCCCGTTATCGAATTGGCGAACCAGCATAACATTCCTGTACGCGGGTACTTGTCTTGTACCATGGTGTGCCCATATGAGGGAGTAATCAAGCCAGAGCAAACTACCAAGGTCGCCAATACGTTGTTTGATATGGGATGTTATGAGATTTCGCTCGGTGATACTGTCGGTAAAGCAACGCCTAATCGCGTTATCGCCATGCTGGATTCGTTGTTAACGCTACTGCCAAAAGACGCGCTCGCAGTACATTTTCATGACACTTATGGGCAAGCATTAGCCAATATCTATCAAGCCTTGTTAATGGGCATCAACACCATTGATAGCGCAGTAGCGGGGCTCGGCGGCTGCCCTTACGCGAAAGGAGCCAGTGGTAATGTTGCAACGGAAGATGTACTTTATCTGTGTGAGCAACTTGGGATTGAAACGGGCGTTGACCTTAGCGTCATCAATGAAGCGGGTTGGCAAATTTGCCGTGCGTTAGGAAAGTCTCCTGCTTCTAGGGTCGCATTAGCTCTGGGCGATCCGTATAGCTTGTAAATCATCAACAACCAATCAGGTAATGTATTTCAACGGGCATGCAGACGTACGTGCCCGTTTTTTGTTGTTACTCATAAAAACCTTAACGCTCAACGGTCTTCATCACATTAATTAGTGTCTGATTTCAGCTACAATTTAGTTTCAAACCGAACATATAAAACAGGATCAGGTAAATGCTCATAACATTTCGTTGTCGAAGTCACTCAAACGTCACAATGTTTGGTGATATTGCATTAGATATGCTCAAAATGATGGGTCACAGCGGCACGGTGCCGGGATCAATTTCCGCTCAAGATGTTCCTGACGCGCTATCAAGATTAACTTCTGCTCTATCTGCGAAAAATGCAGCTGAAGAAAACCTCCCTACTGATGTAGACGAAGAGGAAGAACAAGCAGAGCCCGCGGTAAGCCTAGGACGCAGAGCGTTTCCACTGATTGAGTTGCTAAAATCAGCAATCAAAGAAGAATGCGAAGTCATGTGGGACAACCAATAACGCCTTCAAACTGGTTTCTAGCGAGGTGAATCCGTGTTGTGACCGCCTCGCTATGGTTACTCGACACCAAGATAAGAACACCAATACCGCTTATCGCCCTATCCGTTTCTCTCCCTAGACAACTTGATTTGCCCATCAATGTGCACATCTCGTTGTGGAAACGCGATTTCAATGCCGTGCTTTTCGAAAGCTTCGTAGATTTCAAAACGCATGGCACTTGCGACCGAGCGAATACCGCCCTCAACCGTTGAGTTAATCCAAAAATAAGATTCGAAGATCAAAGCATTGTCACCAAAGTCTTGAAAAAACACATCTGGCGCTGGCGAACTCAGAACTTGCGCTTGCTGCGAAGTCACTTCCGCCATTAAGGCAGCAACCTGTTTGACATCGCTCCCATACGCGACACCGACGACGACAGAGCCACGAACTAATCTGTCGCATAACGTCCAGTTGATCACCACGTTCTCAATCAACTGACTGTTGGGTATGAGCATATGAACACCATCGGTTCGTCTGATTCTCGTTGAGCGTGTATTTATTTGCTCGACAGTGCCTTTGGCGCCCTCAACCTCTAAAAAGTCCCCAATTCGGATTGGCTTTTCACCAATCAAAATCCAGCCACTTATGAAGTTGTTAATGATGTTTTGCGCACCAAAACCGAAGCCGATAGCGATGGCACCAGACAGAAAGGCGAACGCGGTGATTGGCACATTGATCATCGAAAGTGTGGTCATAAAAATAATGGCTAGAGCGATGACAAATAATATCCGTTTAACCAAATGAATAACGTTTGGATCTTTCCCCGATGAGGACATTCTTGACGTAACGGTTTTGATTAAAATTTTGGACAACCATAAAGCGACAATCACCCATGTCGGCACCATCAATATCGCCCACAACGTGATAGGTTGTTCGTTAAAGGTAAACAGTGTTGTTTCTAAAAATGAAATGACCCGTTCGAACATAAAGTGCTCACTCTTGATTCATCGTTGCCAGCAAGCCAGAGCGCATAAGTCGTAAATTTTTGGATCAATCGATAGCGCAGCGGCTCAATTAAGTTCTTCTTATTAACTATATTGTAATCTACGTAAAACGCTTCGAGTGGTTTCCCACTTTGGCTTCAACCGATTAAGCCATTTAGGGGGGACGTCTTTGTGAACTAAACGAGCCAATCAACCAACTGGATACGCAAGGCAAATCAGTGATAACTTTCTGATTTTTAAGCATCAAATTTTCACTTCGAATCACTCTCACCTATTATGCACCTTATTGCAAATAACATTGATGGAATGATTGTCATGTCAGAACTGACTCGGATGCGCTCTGGAGAAACCTATAATTGTCTGGATGAAGAACTAAAGCTAATGCGCGCCAAAACTGCGCAGCTTGTCTTCCAATTTAACCAAGAGCCAAACCCAGATATCCGTAGACAACTATTGGCGGAAATGGGCGTCCAATTAAAGAACAGCGCCTGTATAGAGCCACCGCTACAACTTACCTACGGTTGTCACTTGTCCATCGGAGAAAACACCTACATCAACTGGGATGCCATTATTCTGGACAATGGGCAGGTTGAGGTTGGCGCGAACGTCATGATTGGGCCTAGAGTGCAAATTTACACAGCCGCTCATTCACTCGATACACAAAGACGCTTAGCCGGAGATGAGATCGCCAAACCGGTAAAAATCGGCAATAACGTTTGGATTGGTGGGGGCGCTATCATACTGCCAGGCGTGACCATTGGCGATGAGGCCGTCGTCGGCGCTGGCTCTGTTGTAACCAAAGACGTTGCGCCGGGCGATCGAGTTGTTGGAAATCCGGCGCGCTCCATTAAACCAAAAAACTGAAGAAAGTCGCTATTTCGCCAAATGCTCGCGAATAATATTAGCGAGCAGATTGAGAGCATGAACATATTTGTCATTGAGCTCAAAAGAAGCGTTAAGACGAATACAGTGATCGTATTGTTCTGTCAGGCTGAACATCTTTCCCGGTGCGATGCTGATATTACCTTTTAGCGCTTCTCGATATATCTGCAAGGCATCAATATGCTTGGGAAGCTCTAACCAAATAAAGTACCCACCGCTTTGGCTTAACACTTTGACTGCTTCAGGTAACAGCTCACTAAGCAGATCCGTCATCTTACTTTTACGTTCAAACAGCTTTTTCCGTAACTGCTTCAAATGCGATTCATAATTGCGGCTTGTTAAATAGTGCACCAATGTCATTTGCACTGGTGCACTCGTCGCTAATGTACTCATTAACTGTAACTTCTGTACCTCTAGCGCCCGCTTTCCCGCCGCAACCCAACCAATACGTAGCCCTGCTATTAATGATTTTGAAAACGAGGAGCACAACATGGTATTGCCCGTGTCATCAAACATTCTTAGTGGGTAAACCGAGTCATTCCCTGGATGCAGTTCGCTGTACACATCATCTTCAATCACTGGCACGTTATATCGCTGTGTCAGCTCAATCAGCTTTTGTTTTTTCTCGTTGGTGAGCGTAAAACCCAGAGGATTTTGGAAGTTCGACATCAGCCAACATGCTTTCACATCGTGTGTTTGCAGCGCTCGTTCCAATGAGTCTAGGTCAATGCCCGTGACTGGGTCTGTTCTTACTGAGAGCGCTTTCAAACCTAACCGCTCTAAGGATTGCAATGCACCATAAAATGCAGGCGACTCCACAACCACCCAATCTCCCGGTCTTGTGCAGGCTTGCAAACTGAGCGTTAACGCCTCCAGCGCGCCTGCCGTAATGACAATTTCATCGGGTGAAATTTCAATGCCTTTCGCAGCATAACGCTTCGCGATGATGGTGCGTAATTGCTCGTTTCCCGGCGGTAAGTTATCAAAGGTGGTGGAAATCGGCATATTGCGAGCGGCTGCGCTCATCGCCCGATTCACGTGATATCGTGGGTACAAACTTGGGTCTGGATAGGCAAAGCCAAAATTGATCATGGATGGATTTTTACTCGCCTGCAGAACATCAAAGATAAACTCATTGATGTCTACCTGCTCAGTCCACGAAACCGCGGCTGGCGCTTGGGGTTCATTTGAGCTCTTAATATTGGGCGCGACTCGATAACCAGATCGCGGCTGTGACGTGACCCAGCCTTGAGATTCCAGAATTTGATACGCGTGCAACACCGTCATCAAGCTCAAACCCGAGTGTTCAGATTGGCGACGCAGCGAAGGCAGCTTGTCACCCGGATGCCATATCCCCGATTTTATCTGCCTTTTAAGCTGCTCCACTAACTCTTGATACTTCGCCAAACGCAAATCCCCTTCCATAAAGCCGAATTCAAAATAATAACACTTCAATATTTAATCTGTTATAGGTTTATAGTCACTGTCTGTACCTACTTCCCTCATTCCGCTCCTTTTAAAATAGCTCTCTCATAAAACTTAAAAGATCAAAGGAAGTTTAATGTTTGGCCTCGACGCATTTATGCTTGCACGGATACAGTTCGCCTTTACGGTATCCTTTCATATTATTTTCCCCGCTATCACCATAGGTTTGGCCACCTATCTCGCCGTGCTGGAAGGCTTATGGCTAAAAACACGTAATCCCGATTACCAAAAGCTCTATCACTTCTGGTCGAAAATTTTTGCGGTTAACTTTGGAATGGGTGTTGTATCTGGTCTTGTCATGGCCTATCAATTCGGCACCAACTGGAGTGGTTTCTCCGACTTCGCTGGTTCTATCACAGGCCCATTACTGACTTATGAAGTGTTAACGGCTTTCTTTCTCGAAGCCGGATTTCTTGGCGTAATGCTGTTTGGGTGGCGTCGCGTCGGCGAAAAGCTGCACTTTTTTGCAACCTCGATGGTGGCGTTAGGCACGATCATTTCGACGTTCTGGATTCTCGCCTCCAACAGTTGGATGCAAACGCCACAAGGCTATGAAATTGTCGACGGACGTGTGGTGCCAACCGACTGGTTTGCTATCGTTTTCAATCCTTCATTTCCTTATCGTTTGGCGCACATGAGCGTCGCGGCTTTCGTCAGTTCGGCACTCTTTGTAGGCGCGTCAGCCGCTTGGCATTTATTGAGAGGCAATCAATCGACTGCGGTAAAAACCATGTTTTCGATGTCGCTCGGGATCTTAGTGTTCCTTGCGCCACTCCAAGCCGTGATTGGCGATGTGCACGGGCTAAACACTCTGGAACACCAGCCCGCCAAAATCGCTGCCATCGAAGGACATTGGGATAACAGTGATGGCAAACCAACCCCATTGATATTGTTCGGCATGCCAAACATGGAACAAGAACGCACAGACTATGCCTTAGAAATTCCTGTTTTAGGAAGTTTGATCCTACGCCACAGTTTAACTGAGCCAATCCCGGCGCTGAAAGACTTCCCGAAAGAGGAACGACCGAACTCACCTATCGTCTTTTGGTCATTTCGAATCATGGTCGGGCTAGGACTTCTGATGATTTTACAGAGCTTCTACAGCATATGGTTACGAAAAAAGAACACGCTTTATACCTCGCGTTGGTTCCTCAAGTTTTCATTGTTTATGGGGCCATCTGGTCTTATCGCAATACTCGCTGGCTGGTTTACGACAGAGGTTGGTCGGCAACCTTGGGTCGTTTATGGCGTACAAAAAACGCGTGATGCGGTTTCTGCACACGGAGACCTACAAATGAGCATCAGCCTGCTGTGTTTCCTTGTTGTATACAGCTTGGTATTTGGTTTTGGTTATTACTACATGATCCACCAAATCAAGAAAGGCCCCGATGCAATCGAACACGATGAGCACGACATGACGACCGTTTCAGGTCGCATTTAGAATTTGTCACAAAGTGAAGGTAGAAAATATGCATTTTGATTTATCCGTGATTTGGTTCGCGATCATCGTTTTTGCCACTTTGATGTACATCATCATGGATGGCTTCGATTTGGGTATTGGAATACTGATGCCCTTCATCAAGGATGAAAAACAAAAAGACGTCATGGTCAACAGTGTCGCGCCAGTTTGGGATGGCAACGAAACTTGGATTGTGCTTGGAGGCGCATCTCTATTTGGCGCTTTTCCGATGGCTTACGCGGTGATTATTGAAGCGCTAACCATCCCTTTAACGTTGATGTTGATTGCTTTGATCTTTCGTGGCGTAGCGTTTGAGTTTCGCTTTAAAGCATTGGAAAACCACTTAAAGTTCTGGGATCGCTCTTTTATGGTCGGCTCGATTTTAACCACGTTTTTCCAAGGCATCGTTGTTGGCGCGGTAATTCAAGGCTTTGCGGTGGAAAACCGCGTCTTCGTAGGTAGCCAACTCGACTGGCTCTGCCCTTTTCCCATCTTTTGTGGTTTGGGTTTAGTCGCAACGTACGCGCTGCTTGGTAGCACATGGCTCATCATGAAGACGGAAGGTGAACTGCAAAACACGATGCACCGCTTCACTAACAAAACACTACTGGCGATGATCTCCGCATTAGTCATTGTGAGCGCTTGGACTCCACTTGCTTACCCTGCCATTGCGGAAAGATGGTTTTCTCTGCCTAATTTGTTCTACTTACTGCCGGTACCTGTCATTACTGGGCTGGTATGTTTGAAGATTGCCGACTCCGTTAAAAAGCGTAAAGAGCGCAGCCCTTTCGTGATGGCATTGGTGATCGTGATTCTCGGGTTCGCTGGGCTTGGCATCAGTATCTGGCCAAATATCATTCCTCCTAGCATATCGATATGGGAAGCAGCGGCTCCTGCAAGCAGTCAGCGCTTTATGCTCGTTGGAGCGGTGATCATCATCCCGATCATTCTGGCTTACACCTTTTGGAGTTACTACGTCTTCTCCGGAAAAGTGAAAGAAGACGAAGCGTACCATTAACGAGTTGATAAGGAGTGAGTATGAAAATCAAAAATTGGTGCCGCCAGTGGGCTTGGATGGTTGGAATTTGGGTCGTTAGCGTCGCTGCATTAGGGTTAGTGTCTATGTTATTTCGCGTCATGATGACCGCTGCAGGGTTAAAATCTTAGCTCGACACGTTTAAGTCAATAAAAAATGGATGCCTCTAGATCTTGTGTAAGAGCTAGAGGCGTTGAACCTAATACTCAATCTTAATGAAAAAGCCAAGCGTTAAGAATCTACTCAAAACATTCTTTCATAAGTCTACATTGCCTGAAGTCGTTCATGCATGCTTACGAGATCAAAAGGTTCAAGCTTTTTCGCAATGCTCAGTAATGCTTCCTTTTTATCTTGCGGTAAACTTTGAAACTTCGACTCTAAACGTAAATCCACTTTGCTAAAAAGTAGCTTTCTAATTTGACTAGCTTTTGCCTTTGATAATTGCAATCCATCATTATCGGAGGTTTCAATTATCATGATAATTCTTGCTAAATCACTGAATTCATCATCAGAGCATAAATAAAGTGATTGTTTGTATAAATAGCCAACCGAAATTTCAAAATCAATATTAAGCGCTTGAATCTGACCGACAATGTTTTCACTCATATCATTTTGAGAAGCAGAGTTGATACAATCATCAAATCGCCTTTCAAATGTAACAAATCGATTATTGAGCTCGTCCAACATAGTCGTATCTTTTGCGAATGATTCTATAGGTAAAACCAATAAGAACATTGGCAGTAGGTATTTTTTCAGCGACCGACTATTCACAATCAAGTCCTTCTTCTAAAAAACTTTCATGCGGTGTTGGTGCAATTGTTTCTTTCAAATTCAAGTCCATTAAACTCGCCAAATGGCTTTCATTAAACTCTGATAGCTTTTGCAGCTTTAGACTGGCTTCATTAAACTCTTGGTAGAACTTATCAGGTTGAGGTATCACGACTGTTTTTATGTTTGCTCGTGTTGCCGCAAGCATACCCGAATAAGAGTCTTCAAAGGCAATACAGTTACTTGAATCTACACCTAGTTTATTGATTGTTAAAAGGTAGACATCTGGCTCTGGCTTACCCTGCTCTACATCGTCTGACGATGATATCGCGTCAAAGTAACTGGCAATACCGAGTTTGTTCAAAATGATGGGAATGAGTTGATAAGGTGAATTAGTAGACAACCCTATCTTAAACCCTTTTTCCTTAAGCAATTTGAGTGTTTCTGTAACACCCTCTAATTCGCATCCTTTTTCAATTATTAATGCCTCCACTTTATCCACAACAGCATTCTCTACTTCCTCTAGGCTCTTTTCTTGCCAAGGATTACGTTCATACCAAAACCTTGTTACTTCACCTGTCGTCATAGTTGCAGTCTGCTTTGACAGCACTTCGGTCACTTGGACACCAACTGATGAAAACACCTGCTTTTCCGCTTCCTTCCACAAAGGTTCTGAATCAATCAGCAACCCGTCCATATCAAAGACCGCAGCGTATATCATTGGTACATCCTCAGTAAGTTCTATTCGTTGAGTAAGATTTGTCTATTCAACCAAAGCATAGCTTTGCATATAACGAGTGAGAGTATCACATTTGCCTGTGGCTATCAGAGCCAGTTCGATGACTCATCTTTAAGCCTCAACATGACCGATGTGCATGGCTACTTTTAGCGCTTGTTTATTGAGATTAGATGCCTCCCAAGCAACAACAACACGACTAGTGAGAGGGATATCCTCAATCTCGGCGACTGTCGCGGAATCATCGAGATGTTCAGCCAGTGAGCGCGGAACGAGAGCAATACCTAACCCGGCCTGCGCCATGGCAATCGTCGTACGAAGTTGCGGTGCTGCGAACTGTGGTTCGAGCCTTACTCCTGCGTCGGCAAAAAGTGTACTCATGCCATCAAACAATGCGGGTCCAGTCTCTCGTGGAAACAGTAAAATTTTATGGCCTCTCAACTGTTTCATCTGGATACAGGGATACTTTGCCAGTTCGTGGCCCGCCGGAATCACCGCGACAAACGGGTCGTTAAACAACACCTTGTGCTCAAAAGGCTCACTGGCGTAACAGGGTAGCCGCATGATTGCGAGATCAAGTTGTTTGCTTTTTAACTGAGTGGCAAGCTCTGGCATTGACAGTTCCGCCGTCTGTAAATGAACCCCATTCTCTTGAATACGCCCAATCCTCTCCAATACCTTAATGCAGGTTGATGTTGACGTCGCGAACCCAATTTTAACCTGCGTATTTTCACCACGGGCAATCTGTCGGGCTTTTGCTTTAGCGCGTTCCACATCAGCAAGAATATTTACCGCATCCGTATAAAAGACTTGCCCTGCATGGGTCAGTTCTACTCCTCTAGACAAGCGCTTAAATAGGTCTACGCCAAGCTCGTGCTCTAACTTTTTGATTTGTTGACTTAAAGGAGGTTGCGCAATCCCTAGCTGTTCAGCTGCTCGGGTAAAGTGACGAGTCTCGGCGACCGCGACAAAATACTTCAGGTAGCGAAATTCCATATATTTTCCATATCAAAATAAATCTTTTTTATATTGGATTTAGCACCGTGTAGAAGTCAATCTAAATATACTCTTCATTGCATAACTGGTCTTACTCATGCGTGGATTTTATAACCCTCTATGTGCTTGTTCGCTTGAAGTAGCGAAAGAATTTTCTGAATACCATCACGCTACCGGAGATGGTGAGATTTATCAGACTTCGTTAATGAGTGCTTTGATCGCTGGTGTTTACGAAGGCTCAACAACCATAAAAGAACTGCTGAAACATGGGGATTTTGGTTTAGGTACGTTCAATGAATTGGATGGTGAGTTGATTGCTTTTGATAAGGAAGTTTTTCAACTCAAGTCGGATGGCTCCGCAAACCCGGCAGACCTAGCGCAAAAAACGCCCTTTGCTGTCATGACTTTTTTTAAGCCTGATATCGAGCTGCCATTGACATCGCGCATGTCACGTCATGAAGTCCATAGCCTCATAGACGACCTGGTTCCAAGCGATAACCTATTTTGCGCAGTGCGCATTGATGGTGTTTTCGATTCAGTTCGTACTCGTACCGTACCTAAACAAACACGCCCTTATCGACCAATGCTTGAAGTGGTCAAAGAACAACCAACATTCCGCTTCACGCATAAGCAAGGCGTGGTCGCCGGCTTTCGCAGTCCTAAATATACGACTGGCATCAATGTGCCCGGCTATCACGAACACTTTATTACCGATGACCGCCAAGGAGGTGGTCATATTCAGGATTACAGCATTTCGTCAGGGTTCCTCCAGATTGGCAAAGTCTCGCGGCTAGTGATTGATACCCCGGTATCGACAGACTTCCTCAACGCCAATTTGGCTCCGGAAGATATAAATACCGCCATAGAAAAGGCGGAAAAGTAACAAAGTCAGGCAAATAATAAGGACAACAAATGCAATCCAAACCTTCAAATAAAAATGGATCTCAGTTGATCGCTCAACAGCTAGAGTCTCTCGGCATTAAGTACATTTTCGGTATTCCCGGTGCAAAAATCGATCGACTGTTCGATGCGATTGAAGACACTAACATCCAAATGATTCCGGTACGCCACGAAGCTAACGGCGCATTTATGGCGGGCGTTATGGGAAGACTAACCGGCAAAGCAGGCGTCACCATGGTTACGTCAGGCCCTGGCTGTGGAAATCTAGTTACGGGAGTGGCAACAGCAAACTCCGAAGGCGATCCGCTGATTGCTATCGGTGGTGCGGTGAAACGAACTGACCAGCAAAAACAAACACACCAGAGCATGGATACCGTCAGTATTTTTCGCTCTATAACTAAGTTCAGTGCTGAAGTGCAGCATGTGGACGCCGCAAGCGAGATCATGGCGAACGCATTTCGTATCGCAGAGTCAGGTCGTCCTGGGGCTTGCTTTTTGAGTCTCCCCCAAGATGTTTTATCCGAGCAAACCCAAACGGACATTATTGTCCCCTCGCCTTACACACAGCCTGGTTGCGCAGACATCGCAGCAATCGAAGAAGCGGTCAGTCGAATCAGTAAAGCAAAGCGCTGTGTGGTTTTACTTGGCCTTCACGCGAGCCGCAGTCAAAACGCTGCTGCTATCGCCCGATTTCTTCAAAATACGCAGCTACCCGTTGTCGGCACTTACCAGGCCGCCGGCACGGTAGACATCAATTACTATCATCACTTTGCTGGGCGTGTCGGTTTGTTTAATAACCAACCTGGCGATGTTTTACTGCGGGACGCCGATTTAATTCTCACCATCGGCTTTAGCCCAATAGAGTATGACCCTGAGCTTTGGAACAGCCACCGCAACCCAGTGATTCACCTCGATATTGAACCAGCAGAATACCAACTTAATTATCAACCTTGTGTTGAAATCGTCGGAAACATTGCGCAGTCATTAGACAAAATGGGCAGCTATATCTCTGAATATGCTCGCCTTTCCCCAACGGCACTTTCAGTACTGGAAGAGGTAGCACTGCAACGGCAAGTGATCAAGACCTATCCCAATGTCTATAACAAGCAAGGGTTTCATCCACTGGCGCTAATTAAAGCCATGCAATCTATCATCACACCAGATACCACGCTATGCCTTGATATGGGGAGCTTCCACATCTGGATCGCTCGTTACTTAAGCTGTTTTCGAGCTCGCCAAATGCTGGTGTCTAACGGCCAACAAACAATGGGCGTTGCACTACCATGGGCCATTGGTGCCAGCCTACTAAAACCTGGTAGCAAAGTGGTATCGATATCGGGAGACGGCGGTTTTATGCAATCGAGCATGGAGTTAGAAACCGCGGTTAGACTGAACTGCAATATAGTCCATATTGTGTGGGTTGATAACGCCTACAACATGGTAGAAATGCAAGAGATCAACAAATATCAGCGCTGCTCTGGTGTGAAATTTGGACCAATTGATTTCAAGGCCTACGCCGAGTCATTTGGCGCGAAAGGCTTCGCAGTGACTAGTCAACACGAATTGCTACCGACATTGAATAAAGCCATGGACGTTGAAGGACCAGCAGTGGTGGCTATCCCAGTAGATTACAGCGACAACGACAAACTGATGTTGCCGCGCACAGAGAAAAATCAAGATCCCGTTTTTGTAAGTTTCGAAGGAGAAATCGCATGAGAGGATTAAAAAATAAAGTCGCACTCGTCACTGGTTCTGCCAATGGTATTGGTTTGGCCATCGCAAAACGTTTGTATGAAGAAGGCGCAAACGTCGCTCTTGCCGATTGGAATGAAGAACAGTTGGCAAACGCCGTTGAGGGCTTTGATAAGCAGCGTGTGTCTGCACATTCCATTGATGTTTCTGATCCAGACAAAGTCGCAGCACTGATTTCTGATGTTGTTACCCGTTTCGGTAAACTGGATATTTTAGTAAACAATGCTGGCGTACATGTCCCAGGTTCCGTGATTGAAGGTAGTGTGGAAGACTGGAAGAAGATCTCTGGTGTAAACATTGATGGTGTTGTTTATTGCTCGAAGTTTGCTTTGCCTGAACTCTTAAAAACGAAAGGTTGTATGGTAAATACCGCGTCCGTTTCCGGTTTGGGTGGTGACTGGGGTGCCGCATTCTATTGCGCGAGTAAAGGCGCAGTGGTGAACCTTACCCGAGCGATGGCATTGGACCATGGTGCGGATGGGGTAAGAATTAACGCCGTATGCCCAAGTTTAGTAAAAACCAACATGACAAACGGCTGGCCGCAGGACATCCGCGATAAATTCAATGAGCGCATTGCGCTTGGCCGAGCAGCCGAACCTGAAGAAATTGCGTCTGTCGTGACTTTCTTGGCAAGTGATGACGCATCTGTCATTAATGGCGTAAACCTACCTGTAGACGGCGGTGCCACCGCATCAGATGGTCAACCTAAAATAGTATAAGCATGAAATAGACAGATCAGTAAGAGACGTTCTACTACCTTTCGGATCGATGCTGATCTGTCGCTTTACGCTCTGAGCACACAACCCATGCCAGCAATAAACTCAACCACTCAACCGCTGTTAGAGATATCTCAACAACTTAAACCAGCAACGAGAAATTAATGTTTCACACAAACCGACAAACTATGTGAGCATTCCATCAGGTATAGAGTGAAGACTTATGTATCAGCGATTCACAAAGAACCAGACAGTTTCCGCGAATACTTTCTAAAGAAGTCTCAGTGACGACTAACGTTTCTGCCACACCATCCATTGCTCTCTGCCTTTAAAAACCTCAACACTGTTTACCACCACTGAGGATTCCACAAGTTCAAACGTGGGCTCTAGAAAAGATGCCAGTTCCCCACTTCTCAAACAAAATGGAGGGAAGCGTGATAGGTAATTATCATCAATGACGAAAAAACCAATTAGAAAACCTCCGCTTGGCAATAATTTATCCACCATAGCAAAGTATTCTGACCACATGTCTCTTGGTAGTGCTGCGAGAAAGGCCCGCTCGTAAATGACATCAAACGAGTGAGAAAAATCGGCATTAAATACATCACCCAATACGACTTTATCTTTGTAGTTACCTAACGCTGATTGCGCCATTTTTACCGCTTCTTGGCTGTAATCCATCGCGATCACGTCATGCCCATATTGAATAAAAGTGCTCAGTTCATAAGCGGCACCACACCCAGGAATAAACACTGACTGGCCTACATGAAGTGAATTGTCGAGATAGTCCTTGAGTTCTTGAGGTGTCGATTGGGCATCCCAAGGCATAGTGCCTCGGATAAACAAATCATCCCAGAATTGTGTGTTAATCATTGGTGCCTGTTTCATTTACCCGCTCCCTGATTGCGGTAGTAAAAAATAAAGGGATACGCAGCGCAATGTGGTATCCCTTTTCTAGCCTTTTGTCTGACGTTGTTAGTTTTTTATGACAACCACTTTCTACTGCACTTATGCCACCAATGAGTTAACTGCGAAGATCATTGATTAACGGCTGCTCCACTTGGTTCGGTACAAACTGGACATTGCCTTTCAGTTTAGTGACTGACTGTAGTGTTGCTTGAATGTCCTCTGCTGATACATGCACATCATGACAACAAAAAGTAATGGCATCGTTGAAGCCATCGCGCTCAATTTTCAAGGAGCCTTTAATATCGTGGCGACGACAGACTTCTTGGATTTGATGCGGATAAACAAACAGCCCTTTTACTTTCACCGCGGAGTCTGCTCGTCCCATCCAGCCCTTAATTCGTGCATTCGTGCGTGAAGAATCAGAACTTGTCTCTAGATATGCCGATAAATCTCCCGTTGCGTAGCGAATCAGCGGGAACTTCTCATCGAACGACGTTACAACGACTTCACCGACTTCTCCCGGTTGTACAGGAACACCATCAGGATCAACGATTTCAACAATAATATCTTCGGCAATCACTAATCCTTGTTCACCAGACACTTGATAAGCAATCAAACCAAGCTCTGCACTTGCGTAGGCTTGAAAGACTGCAATGCCTTTTTCCTCAAACATCTGTTGCATGCCTGCTGTAACCGCTTCACCAGAGACCAGAGCTTTCTCAAAGCTAGGCAGCTCATTGTATTTCTCTTGGTACTTTTGTAGCAACGTCAGCAAATAAGAAGGTGTGCCAGTGTAACCATTAGGTTGAAGCTGTTTAATTGCCTCTATTTGCGCTTCGGTATTGCCTACTCCAGCCGGAAATACCGCACAGCCACAAGCCCTTGCGCCACCATCCATAATAAATCCGCCAGGAGAGAAATGGTAAGAGAGCGTGTTATGCACTAAATCACCCGCACAGAACCCAGCAGCGTGAAACGCGCGCCCCATACGCCAGAAATCGGCCTCATCCGTTTGAGCCTCATATAAAGGCCCAGGAGACTGAAAAACACGCGCCATTTGACCAATGGCAACGCTATTTAAGCCACCAAACGGCGGTTTAAGTTGCTGCTGATTAGGTACATTGAACTTACGTGTAATCGGGAACTGAGCAAGCCCTTCACGATTGTTTGCCAATGTAGGCTCTAACCCAGAAAAATGCGCCGCGTAATGTTCGCTATTGACTTTCGAATTTTCAATCAACGTTGGCAGACGTTGAAACAACGACTCTTCTCGCGCCTGTAGAGACAACGATTCTTTCGCATCAAATAGTTCGTTCATCCTTGCTCCTTACAACCAACGCTTACGACGTTTGTAAGATTTCAGATTCTTAAAGCTCTTGCGATCTTCATCGCCGCCGCCAAGGTAGAATTCTTTTACGTCTTCATTGTTTAGCAATTCGTGCTTGCTGCCATCTAGTACGATTTTGCCTGATTCCATGATGTAACCGTAATCGGCCGCTTGAAGAGCGAAGTTGGCATTCTGTTCAACCAAAAGCATGGTAATACCTTGCTCTTTGTTGATCTTGTTAATAATGCTGAATACTTCTTTAACTAGCAGTGGAGAAAGCCCCATAGACGGTTCGTCCAACAAAATCATCTTCGGTCGAGCCATTAACGCTCGGCCAATCGCTAACATTTGTTGCTCACCGCCAGACAAATAGCCCGCCAGGCCAGTGCGCTCTTTGAGTCGCGGGAAATAGTCAAACACCATTTCGATGTCTTGTTCAACTTCGTTGTCAGTGCGTGTATAAGCGCCTAAGCGAAGATTTTCTATTACCGTCATATCTTCAACAATTCGGCGCCCTTCCATAACTTGGAAGATGCCCGAACGGACGATCTCTTCCGGGCTTTTGTTGTCTATACGCTCGCCCATGAAGTTGATTTCGCCGCGCGTCACTTCACCATCTTCGGTTTTCAATAAACCAGAAATGGCTTTCAACGTTGTGGATTTACCCGCACCGTTGGCCCCCAGTAAGGTCACAATCTGCCCTTTTGGAACTTCTAAACTCACACCGCGAAGTACTAGTATTACTTCGTCGTAGACGACTTCAATGTTGTTCACTGAAAGCAGTATTTCTGCCGGTTCGATATTCGTTGCTAATTCAGCCATCAAGCTACTCCTTGCTAGGGTGAGAGTGTTCTCTCACCCATCCTTATTTTCAGTAAGCTTTGTTATTAATAAGTCGTAGATTAGTAACCTAGCCAATCGTCACGACGTGACAATGTCACCTGTGATACTTTCTTGATATCAACTGCGCCGCCATCGTTGTTGCCCATAAAGACGTTCACGGTTGTTGTGCCTCGGTGATCTTCCGGTTTCCAGTTCGCAGGGACACAAACACCTTCTAAGCCTTGTGGTACCCAGTTGTCATGGACATACATGCCCTTCTTGATGTTTTCACCTGTGATGCCACCATTATCTTTCGCCCACTCCATCGCTTCTTTCATATAGAACGCAGAACAGATACCGCGAATGTAATGGTGAGTTCTGAATTCGCCCGGCTCTGATTCAGACTGCTTAGAAATCTCACGAACCAGCTTCATGCCTTCGTTATCGTCTCCCCAAAACGCCGTCATACCTGGGAAAACGTAATCTTTAAGGCCATCGCCTGCTGCTTCAAGCACTGGCTTGTCGCCGCCCCAAATGTTTGCCATGTACTGGAACTCTGTCCCAACCGTGTTACAAGACTTCACTAGTGAGATAACCGAGCTACCGATATTGGCAATGTAACCGTAGTTGGTGCCTGACTCTTTCAGCGACAAACATTGCGCTTTAAAGTCCCCTGGTTTTAGTGACACAACGACTGGGTTTTGCACATCAAAACCAAGCTCTTTGGCGTACTCTGCACACGCTTCTTTTGGCGCATTCGGGAATGGATGGTTATCGCCAATGTGCGTAAATTTCGGCGCACCTTGATTGCCCTTAGATTCCCAATCTTCTTTCGCCCACTTAACTAGCGCACGGCACGCATCTGAGTACGACGCACCATAAAAGAAATTATAAGGCGCTGGTTTCGCGGTTTTTGGGTTTTTGCCAGTTGGGTCAGTTAAGTGACCAGAGTAAGAAGCAGAGAACACCGGCACTTTGTCTTTGGTAACAAACGAAATAAGCGCTTCGGTATCCGCCGTACCCCAACCTTGCAGCGCAACCATGTCTTTACGCGCAACCCAACGTTTATAGTTAGAAATCGCCACTGGTACTTTGTACGCCATGTCTACTGTTTCAAATTCGAGCTCGGTACCGTTAATGCCACCGTTTTGGTTAATCCAACGCAATGCGTCTCGCACGCCAGAACCATAAGGCTTGCTCACATAGGCAGTTGGTCCAGAAAAGTCGACTAATTGCCCGACAAACACAGAATCTTTTGCCCAAGTTGCGGTAGTAAACAGTGCAGATGACAGCACCAACGTTGTCGCTAAATGTCCTTTGTTCATAACTCGTTGTCCTTGTTATTGAGGTATATTCCACTTAATTCCACGTTAATATGAGAACGGATAGTGTTTCCAATATGCTCGAATCTGTTGCCAGCGATGCGATAATCCTTGAGGTTCGAAAATGAGGAACAGCATGATGACTAAACCAATCGCCATCTCTTTGAAGTAAGCCAGACCATCAGTGAAAGCGGTGGTATCACCAAACGCTGAAAGCCCCGTTACGCCAAACTCTAAAACTTCAGGCAGAAGTACGATAAATATCGTACCCATCAGCGTACCTTTGACTGAGCCTAAGCCACCAATGATGATCATGGCCAAAAACTGGATAGACATCATGATGGTGAAACCTTCTGCTGATACAAACCCTAGATAATGTCCGTAGAGTGCGCCCCCGATGCCAGCATAGAATGCACACACTCCAAATGAGAGCAGACGATACTTAGTTAGGTTGATGCCCATGATCTCTGCTGACAGATAGTGATCTCGTACTGAGACAAACGCGCGACCGTCACGAGAACGGATTAAGTTTGATGCCCACATATACATGAAGATCAGCGCAAACAGAGCGATATAGAAAAAGCTTTCGTCAGTCGTAAACTCAAAGCCAAACAAATTAATTGGGTTCGCGCTAGCACCGTATGAGCCGCCACTGAACCAATCTGCGCGAGCAAAGAAGTCCTCTAGAATAAACTGCGCCGCCAACGTTGCGATAGCTAGGTATAAACCTTTAATTCGAGCCGCTGGCAGACCAAACAGCATCCCCACAATCATGGTTAAGTAACCCGCGAGCGGAATCGCAAACACGACTGGAATGTTAAACTGGTTATTTAACCAAGCCGATGCAAAGGCGCCAAAGCCAAAGAACGCACCGTGACCTAGCGAGATTTGTCCGGTAAAACCAACCAAAATGTTTAAGCCCAATGCCGCGATACCGAGGTATGCAATCTGAATAAACAGGTTTAGGAAGTAAATATCCAAGACCAGCGGTGCTGCCAGCATGGCGATGACACCTGCAATCGCAAGGCTTCTGATGGTTTTGGTTTCAAAAATTGGCGTATCGCTTTTGTATGTGGTTCGAAAATCCCCACATGGGCGCATGCTAAGTTGAGCCATGTTATTTCTCCTTAAATACGCTCAATATCTTTGGTACCAAACAGGCCATATGGCTTGAAGGCAAGAATGATTAACAGCACATAGAATGGTGCGATGTTGTATAAGTTACCCACTTGCAGGTATTGGCTATCAAAAAACTCAGCCAAGTTTTCTAGCACCCCGATGGTGATACCACCGACAATTGCGCCGACTACCGAATCTAAGCCACCTAAAATAACGGCTGGGAAAACTTTGATACCAATAATGGATAGCGCGTCAGATACGCCGTTAACGATACCGATAACAATCCCTGCTGTTGCAGATACCATTGCCGAAATGGCCCAACTGATGGCGAACACTTTCTTGATGGAAATGCCAAGACTCTGGGCTACTTGCTGGTTGAATGCCGTTGCGCGCATTGCCAGACCCATTTTGCTGAATTTGAAGAACCAGTAGAACGCGCCCATGATGAGCATTGAGAAGATCAAGCTCAGAATGTAAGCAAACTCAACATTCAAACCTCCGATATTCACCACGTTGGTTTCGAACACTTGCGGGTACGACACAGCAGAGACACCGAATATCCACTTCATCAGCGCTTGGAAAAACATCGATAGACCAATGGTCACCATGATCACAGAGATAATCGGTTCACCAATCAACGGTCTGAGCACAATGGTTTGCACGGCGATACCAAAAATCATCATGAACGCGAGCGTGAGTAAAAAGCCTATAAAAAACGGTAACTGTAGGTGTACCAATGCCGCCCAACATACCCATGCGCCAATCAACAGGAACTCACCCTGAGCAAAGTTGACCACCTGGGTCGATTTGTAAATCAATACAAAGCACATGGCGACAACGCCATACAACATGCCAACGATCACGCCATTAATGACGAGTTGCAGTAATAAATCCGTATTCACTATGCGATCCTCCGTTGTTCGCTATCCACTAGTGTTGGCTCATGCTCAATAAGCGTTTCAATAACTAGCGACGTTTGAATGCGTGTTTTGGTGCCATCTTGATAAGTGATCACTGTATCGACATCGACTTTTGGATCGTCGCTGTAGATGGTTTCGATGATGTCTCCGTATTTCTCTGCAACCACACCACGGCGTACTTTACGTGTGCGAGTTAGCTCGCCATCGTCGGCATCCAGCTCTTTGTAAAGTAGAATGAATTTGCTGATCTTCTGTGCATCCGGTAGGGATTCGTTCACTTTTTGAACTTCTTCACGAATCGCTTGGTACACTTCTGGTTGAGCAGATAAGTTGGTGTAGTTGGTAAATGCCAAGCCGCGTTGCTCTGCCCACTTCGCGACGATCGCATAGCGAATACAGATGATGGCAGACAGCCAAGGTCGACCTTTACCTACCACCACGGCTTCTGCAATAAACGGCGAGAACTTGAGTTTGTTTTCGATAAACTGTGGCGAATAACGGTCGCCATGGCTGGTTTCCGACATATCTTTCAGACGATCAATCACCACCAAGTGACCGGAATCTTTAAAATAGCCCGCATCGCCTGTGTGCATCCAACCATCTTGAACATCTTCATCATATGCTGCTTGGTTGTTTAAGTAGCCAGTAAACATGCCTGTACTTTTCGCGATGATTTCACCAACGCCATTGCTGTCCGGGTTGATGACTTTCACTTCTGCATTATCAAACGCAACACCAACGGAATCGTAATCCACATCATCCGCTTGGTGCACGGTGTATGCGCCACACATTTCGGTCTGACCATAAAGCTGCTTAAGTGGCACACCAATAGCTTGTAGGTAACGGAAAGTATCCGGTCCCATCGCCGCACCGCCGGTTGCCGCAGATGTCAGGTTCGAAAACCCTAAACGGTCACGCAGAGCACGCAGAAGAATCCATTCAGCCAACTTAGAGCGTTTACCCTGCTCCAGCGCTTTGTTGGCTAAGCTCATGCCCAGTTTGTACATCTTTTGCTTAAACGGTGTCGAATCCATCATTCGTGCAGACACGTCTGCCACAATGTTTTCCCACACACGTGGCGCTAACAGCACAAAGTTTGGACCGATTTCACGCAAGTCGGACATCATGGTTTCTTGTTCTTCCACAAAGTTAACGATTTGACGAGAAATCAACGCCTGACCAACCACGTAAACCTGCTCCATAATCCAAGGCAAAGGCAGAACAGAAACGTAGTTGTCGCCTGGGGAACGAGGGTCTGCACGCAAGTAAGCCGCACAGTGATCCAAGAACGTGCCACTGTGTAGCTGAGCCAATTTTGGTTTAGAAGTCGTACCCGACGTAGTACAAAGAATTGAAAGATCGCTGCCTTTGGTTTCAACAACCATATTGAGATATTTGTCTGGGTCCGCTTTATCAATCAGCTGACCTTTTTTGTAGACCTGTTCAACATCAATTAATCTTGGATCATCGTATTTACGCATTCCACGAGGATCGCAGTAAATAATGTATTCAACGCTAGGAATTTCATCACCAAGCTCAAGCAGCTTGTCGCATTGCTCTTCATCTTCGGCAATCACGACTTTTGCTTTTGCATAGTTGATAAGGTACGCCACCTCTTCGTGCATAGAATCTTGATAGATGCCCAGCGAGAAACCTTTGATCGCATGTGCCGCTAACTCGCCCCATACCCATTCAGGGCGGTTATCACCTAGCAAACCAACGACATCTTGCTCACCAATACCCAAATCTCGTAGTGCCAGTGCCATCCACTTGACGCGGTTTTCATAATCCTTCCAAGTGAACTCTCGCCATATACCAAACTCCTTTTCACGCATTGCGACTTGTTCGGGCCAGTTCTTGGCATTGTGTTGCAACACTTTTGGAAAGGTATCTAAGCGGGTTATATCTGCCCAATCATTATGTTGCTGTGCCATTATGCACTCTCCTCTAATGTCGGTAGCTCTTCGCCTAAGTACGCTTGCTTCACATGTGGGTTGGCCATCACTTCTTCAGGCTCACCCGTAGCAATGTGTTTCCCGAAATCCAAAACCAAAACGCGATTAGAGATGTCCATGACCACGCCCATGTCGTGCTCAATCATGATGATCGTGATATCTAATTCTTCATTCAGATCCATGATGTAACGTGCCATGTCTTCCTTTTCTTCCAAGTTCATACCTGCCATTGGTTCATCAAGCAGCAGTAACTTAGGTTTTAAGGCAATGGCACGAGCAAGCTCTACACGCTTACGTAAGCCGTAAGATAGGGTGCCTGCAGTCGCTTTTCGGATGTGCTGGATTTCTAGAAAATCGATCACGTCTTCCACATATTTGCGGTGCGCCATCTCTTCTTTCTGCGCATTGGAGAACCAATAGAGTGGCCCCGTGACGAAGTTATTTTTCAGTAGGTGGTGTCGGCCAACCATGATGTTGTCCAGTACCGACATATGAGAAAAGAGCGCTAAGTTTTGGAAGGTTCTTCCCAGCCCTAACTCAGCTCGTTGGCTTGGTGTACGTTTAGTTACGTCATCTCCAGCGAAGATTACAGAGCCTTTGTTTGGTGTGTATCGACCAGAGATGCAATTGAGCATTGAGGTTTTACCTGCACCGTTTGGACCAATGATTGAAAAAATTTCCTTTTCATTCACATGGAAGCTCACGTCAGTTAAAGCTTTCACCCCACCAAAAGCCAATGAAATATCGTTTACCTGCAACAGAGGCGATTCCGATACCATAGTTGATCTCCCTTTCGTTATTTTAAGTGCGTTCCATTGAGCACTATTTTGATCAAACCTAACTTTGATACTGGTAACCGCTTTTACACCTATGCATCAACTTTGTATTCAGTTTACGTAAACGTCAATTTAAAATCAGAATAGTGCCTGAAAGATTAAGTTGCAATCGAGTTCATCGAGAAAGATTTGAACTAACGCAAACTTTAAGTAAATAAATTGTTAATAAAAATTATTCTCAAACGCTTACATATTTGGATAGTTCGGACCACCACCACCTTCTGGTGGAGTCCAGGTAATATTTTGACTTGGATCTTTGATGTCGCAGGTCTTACAGTGGATACAGTTGGCCGCATTTATTTGCAGCTCTGGCTGCTGCTCCCCCTGTACGATTTCATACACGCCAGCCGGACAATAGCGCTGTGCTGGCTCTGCATATAATTCAAGGTTCTGCTCAATAGGAATCCGCTGGTTCTCCAGTCGTAAGTGGCATGGTTGATCTTCCTCATGGAAGATATTGGATAGATAAACAGAAGAGAGGCGATCGAAACTTAACACGCCATCAGGCTTCGGATAGACAATTTCATTGCTGTTTTCCGCCAATAACAGAGACTGATGATCAGGCTTATCACAGCGGATATGCCACTTAGCTTTGCCTTTTAATACGTTATGTTCCAGCAGCGCTAAACCACCGCCCAGCCACGATCCAAAGCGGTGAATACCACTTGAGAAGTTACGTGCTTGATAAAGCTCTTCATACAGCCAAGACTGTTTGAAATGCTTTTGATAATCAGCAGTAACTGACTGACTCTCAAGGGCTTCACATACTGCTTCAGCGGCAAGCATGCCAGATTTCATTGCGGTGTGTGTGCCTTTGATTTTAGCGCCGTTAAGTGTTCCTGCATCACAGCCAATTAACAAGCCACCAGCAAACTGCTGCGTGGGAAGCGAATGAAAGCCGCCCTTGGTGATCGCTCTCGCGCCATAGCTAATACGCTTCCCATTTTTGAGGTATTGCTCAATCAACGGGTGGTGTTTAAAACGTTGAAACTCATCAAATGGACTCAAGTGCGGATTCTTATAATTCAAGTCAACAATCAACCCGACGGCAACTTGGTTTCCCTCTAAATGGTAGAGATAACTGCCACCTGTAGCTTCATTTGATAACGGCCAACCTAATCCGTGCACTACTAAACCTTGCTGATGCTGCTCTGATGGGATTTCCCACAGCTCTTTAAAACCGATAGCGTAGTGTTGAGGCGTTTTCTCTTCAGCAAGATTAAATCGGTTAATCAACTGCTTACCAATATGCCCCCGTGCGCCTTCAGCAAATAAAGTAAACTTCGCTCGTAGTTCAATACCAGGTTCGAAATTTCCTTTTTGTTCACCATTTTTATCTAATCCCATATCGCCCGTGATCACGCCACAAACACGACTATCTTCATCGATGATCGCTTGACTGGCGGTAAAACCTGGGTAGACCTCCACCCCCAAGTTCTCAGCCTGCAACGCCATCCATCGGCATAGACTGCCCAAACTTATGATGTAATTACCTTTGTTATGTAACGTATTAGGCACCGCCCAAGAAGGCAGTTCATGACCATTGATGTCATTGCCTAGATAGTAGGTTTTATCTTGGTTTACTTTGGTATTGAGCGGAGCGCCTTTCTCTTCCCAGTCGGGAAAAAGCTCATCCAAACTCCGCGTTTCAAACACCGCACCCGATAAAATATGCGCTCCAACTTCAGAACCTTTTTCTACCACGCAAACAGAGAGCTCTTGTTTTTTTTCTGCTGCTAATTGTTTGATTCGGCATGCCGCAGACAAGCCTGCGGGACCTGCGCCTACAATCAGAACATCAAATTCCATGCAGTCTCTTTCCATGATTGCATTCCTTTTTCTTTGCATGTTGCCAACTTGTTAATCAACAATATATTTAAAGTTGACGCAAACGTAAAGGTAAATTAACATCATTTTAAAGACGTCATCACATCGTCTTCACTGTTAACACATAGTCTTCACTGTAAAAGGAATCTAACGTGAAAATACTAGTGCCAATCAAAAGGGTCATTGATCCCTACGTTAAAGTTCGCGTGAAAGCGGACCATAGCGATGTTGAAACCAATAACGTCAAGATGACGATTAATCCATTTTGCGAAATAGCCGTTGAAGAAGCCGTACGACTAAAGGAGCAAGGTATTGCAGATGAAGTCATCGTTGTCAGTGCCGGCGGTAGCCAGTGTCAGGAGCAACTACGTACCGCGCTTGCATTAGGCGCCGATCGCGCTATTCATGTCGATACTGAAGACAAAATAGAGCCATTAGTTGTTGCTAAGCTGCTCAAAGCTCTAGTTGAGCAAGAACAAGCACAGCTTGTGATTACGGGTAAACAATCCATTGATACGGACAACAACCAAGTGGCTCAGATGCTGGCCGCCCTACTTGACTGGCCTCAAGCAACTTTCGCTTCCGACGTGAAGATTGAAGATCAAAAAGTTCAGGTCGTGAGAGAAGTGGACGGCGGCTTGATGACAGTCGCGATGAACTTACCTGCGGTGATCAGTACTGACTTACGCCTGAATGAACCGCGTTTTGCCTCTTTGCCTAATATCATGAAAGCTAAGCGCAAGCCGTTAGATACCATCACACCTGACAGTCTGGGTGTTGAAGTGGTATTTAGCCAAACCATTCAAGAAGTCACACCGCCAGCGCAAAGAAAAGGTGGCATCAAGGTTGAATCTGTCTCAGAGCTTCTCGATAAGCTGCGTAACGAAGCGAAGGTGATTTCATGAAGAACTTAATCATAGCAGAGCATGACAATAACCAATTGCATGCGGACACACTCAAAGTGGTTAATGCAGCAAAACAAGTCAGCCAAGACAATGTTTTGATCGTAGTGGGCCACCAGTGTGAAGAAGTCGCTCAGCAAGCTTGTCGCGTTGATGGTATATCAAACGTAATTTGTGTCGATGATGAGCAACTTAAGCATCAATTTGCCGAGAGTATCGCACCTATTGTAGTGAGTATTGCTGAAGGTTTTGACGCAATCTGGGCTAGCTCATCATCAAAAGGGAAAGACCTTGCACCTCGAGTAGCTGCGAAGTTCGGCGTTGGGCAAATTTCCGATATTGTCCAAGTTATCGATGAAAACACTTTTATCCGCCCTATTTACGCAGGAAACGCATTTGCCAAAGTGACCACCAGCGACAAGGTTCGCGTCATCACCGTGCGCGCGTCTGCGTTTGAGCCGGTTACTTGTCACAACCAAGCTGATATTAAGCATCAGCAGGTCACTATCTCAGCTCCAATGGTTGAATTAGTTTCTGTCGATAAAACCGTGTCAGAACGTCCTGAATTAAGCGCGGCAGAGGTGGTTGTGTCAGGTGGACGCGGGGTCGGTAGCAAAGAGAACTTCGCGTTGATCGAACAAGTTGCCGATAAACTAGGTGCTGCCATTGGCGCTTCTCGCGCGGCGGTTGATGCCGGGTTTGTTGCCAACGACTTACAAGTGGGTCAAACCGGTAAAATCGTTGCACCTAAGCTTTATATAGCGGTTGGGATTTCCGGTGCCATCCAGCATCTTGCAGGAATGAAGGAATCCAAAGTGATTGTCGCGATCAACAAAGATCCAGAATCTCCTATCTTTGAAGTTGCCGACTATGGATTGGTTGGTGATTTATTTGAGGTACTACCTCAGCTTGCCGAACAACTTTAAACGATCAGATAAGGGGCGAACACTGCTATGTTCGCCTCTTTATTTTGTTTTTGGTCATATTCAAAAGAATTGAAATTAGAGGGACCTATGCCAAATTCTGCACCTATTTGGTCACCATCTGCTGAGCGCGTCAGCAATAGCAACTTATTACGGTTCATCGAAAAGGTTAATAAAGACAAAGCCGAAGGTACCGTAATCAACAATTACACGTCTCTACACCAGTGGTCCATTGAGCACAATGATGAATTTTGGCGACATACTTGGCAGTTTTGCAACGTAATCGGAGATATGGGTTCGCAAGTCAAGAGCCTTGGCAGTCCCAAATGGACACCAACAGGTTCTAATCATCATCATGTAAATAGAGACACAGTATGGTTTGCTGACGCCACGCTGAACTACGCAGAGAACCTCCTATCTCAGGCTGAACAATCACCAGAGCGTGAGTTTATTGTTTTTAGCAATGAAAGCGGTGAACACCGACAACTCACCGGTAAACAGTTGCTTGAACAAGTTTCTGCCATTCAACAATGGCTACTCAATTGTGGTGTCGGTAAAGGCGATGTCGTTGCGGGTTATTTGCCCTACCTTCCTGAAACCGTTATTGCCATGCTGGCCACCACCAGTCTTGGTGCCATTTGGACTTCAACCTCTCCTGATTTTGGTATCGATAGCGTCGTAGAGCGTTTTGGTCAGGTCAAACCGAAAGTTCTTTTTTGCTGTGATGGCTACCAGTTCGGAGGCAAAGCTTTCGATATGACGAACAAGAACACCACTCTTAGTAGTAAGTTAAGCAGTGCCTCCGAAGAGACTACTATTAGCGTATGCCAAATCGAATATTTACAAAACGCTGAGAGTGCTAGCACTTCTGAGTTTGTTTCTTGGTCCGATATTACTCACCACTTTTCTCCACAATCAATTCAATATCAACCAACGCTGTTTAATGACCCGTTATTCATTTTGTATTCTTCTGGTACAACAGGTCAACCTAAATGTATTGTCCATTCCGCAGGCGGTACCTTGCTCAATCACCTCAAAGAACATCAACTGCATTGCGACATCAAATCGCAAGACAAGGTTTTCTACTACACAACATGTGGTTGGATGATGTGGAACTGGCATGTTTCCGCTCTTGCGAGTGGTGCAGCCTTAGTGATTTACGACGGTAGTCCGGTTTACCCTGATCACTCCATCTTATGGCAATTAGCAGAAGAACATAGCGTGTCGCTGTTTGGTACTTCAGCGAAATACTTAGAAGCACTGGAACAGGCAAACTGCTCTCCAAAACTAGAACATAACCTGAAGTCACTCAAAACTCTTTGCTCAACTGGTTCGGTGCTTTACCCAGAACAATTTAGTTATGTCTATCAGCACATCAAGCAGGACTTGCATCTCGCTTCTATCGCTGGCGGCACGGATATTTGCGGATGCTTTGTACTGGGAAACCC
The DNA here is from genome assembly GCF_033344235.1 of Vibrio sp. Vb1554. Taxonomy (NCBI): domain Bacteria; kingdom Pseudomonadati; phylum Pseudomonadota; class Gammaproteobacteria; order Vibrionales; family Vibrionaceae; genus Vibrio; species Vibrio sp. Vb1554. The sequence continues at coordinate 93,298 of NZ_JAWPOJ010000002.1, forward strand.
TATCTCACCAGTTTACAAAGGTGAATGCCAAGGCGCAGGGCTGGGAATCGACGTGCGTGTTTTGGACGACGAGGGAAAAACCATTACACAGCAACGCGGCGAACTAACTTGCAATAACTCACTACCTAACTTCCCTATTGGCTTCTGGCACGACAACGGCGAACGCTATCACAACACTTATTGGAGCAAGTTTACCGATATCTGGCACCATGGCGACGATGTGATGCAAACCGAACATGGCGGCTTCATTTTTTATGGCCGTAGTGACGCAACCTTAAATCCAGGCGGCGTACGCATCGGTACCGCTGAAATCTATCAGCAAGTGAACACGTTACCCGAGGTTGAAGACTCCATCGCTGTCGGCAAGTTAAACCAGCAGTCTGAAGAAATCTGGTTACTAGTAAAACTCGCTCACAACGTCGAGTTAACCCAACAACTCACCGATTCAATTCGCCAAACATTGAAAACAAAATGTTCACCGCGCCATGTCCCACGACAAATTTTTGCCATCAGTGATATTCCTAAAACGCGCTCAGGCAAATTGGTTGAGCTAGCAGTGAAACAATTGGTAAACGGACAAGCTGTAAAAAACATTGGTGCTATTGCTAACCCAGAAGTGCTGGAAGAAATTAAAACGCTTTTCAACATAGAAAGTGGCGCCACTGTCAATTAGAGACTCAACAAGTCTTCCAACAATACAGACGGGTATAACCTAACTGTATTTTTAGCTCGCTCGATAACTCCTCCCCACTTTCGTGGAAACTGCGCGAAATATGCTTCATGTACACAAAAAAGGTGAGATAATTATATCTCACCTTTGAGCCATATGAGCTGGAGCATTAGTTTGGGGGTTAAGCTTTTATCAGTTGGCTCATATCTTCGCGAACTTGTGGCACCGTTAAACCAACGATGATTTGAAGGCTCTCTTGATTTCTAACAATATTCACCGCTCCGTGCTGTGTGAAAAATGCGTTCTCCTTTACAAGAGAGACATCTTTAACTTTAACACGCAAACGCGTCGCGCAATTAGTTAACAATTCAATGTTTTCTTTTCCACCCAGACCTTCAATAAAGGCACTAGCTTGTGACGGACTTGCGCTACTGTTATGGACCGCTTTCGCTTCTTTGTAGTCAGCTTTGGAATACAACTTACTATCTGCACCTTCACGTCCCGGAGTAAGTATGTTGTATTTTAAAATAAGCGCGCGAAACGTAACAAAGTAAACACCAGTAAACATGAGACCAATAATAATCTGAATCACGTATGTTCCTGCATGGTTACCAGCCAAAGGCAACCAGTTTTGGAAAATGAAGTCTATCAAGCCAGTCTGAAAGTTACCGGAAACACCAAACATAAAGGCGATCGTTGCCATTGTCGCAGATAACAACGCATGCAAAGCAAACAGCGCAGGTGCGATAAATAAGAATGTAAACTCTATTGGTTCGGTGATCCCTGTAAGAATTGCTGTGATTGCGGCTCCGAGCACTAACCCCATCACCATCTTTTTATTTTCTTTTTTCGCAACTGAATAGAGTGCTAGTGCGATACCCGTACAACCAAACACTTTACCCATTCCCGTCAACATCAAACCACCCTGAGGAAATTGTGTCGTTAAACTTTCCGAGCTCTGGGCGAATGTCTGTATATTTTGAATCCAATAGGAAACCGTTCCGCCATCGACTGCAACAGGCCCATAAAAAACGGGACCATATACGAAATGATGCAACCCCGTTGGTATCATGATTCGCTCTAAAAACGTAAATAGCCATACCCCTAACGATCCAGCAGAAACCAAAAATGATTGCAGATTGTTAATACCATGCTGAATACTTGGCCAAGTCAAACAAGTTAGAATTGCCATCACGACCATAATTGGGAAGCTAATGATCACAACCAATGGCGTTCCGCCAAATACAGCCGCCCAATCCGGTAGCTTTTTATCAAAGAATCGGTTGTGAACCCAAACAGAGAGACTTGCAATTAAAATCGCACCTAGCAAGTTGGTATCAAGCGTTAGAATGCCACCAACTTCAGTCAAACCTCGCTCACCTTCCGTATAGTTAACGCCCAGTTCTGGCCCCCAAAATTGAAGGATTCCACCAATAACGTAGTTATACGTAATGTAGGAAACAAGTGTTGCAAGTACAGCGCGACCAGATGCTTTTTTAGCTAAAGCGATAGGTAACCCAACGGCAAAAATAAGTGCCATATTTTTAAATACAGCGAGAGATGCCTGTAAAATGATCGTCGAGACTTTAACCCAAGCACTCCCCTCTAGTGCCCAAGGAAACACTTCTTGATTTAACAGCACAACAGAGAAACCCAATAACATGCCCGCTGCTGGAAATAATAGAACGGGTACAAACATCGCGGCCCCGAACCTTTGAATAATGTCTTTCATATAAACCTCTTGTTTCATTCACGGAGCCTACAAGGAGGCCCCGAACGTCCAGTTGTTATTGAAAAAATTGAGGAAGGTAGGCTTTATTTTCTTCTAGTAATTGTTTTGTTATTTCTTTAGCTTTTGGCACATTAACCACGGTACGGTTAAGTGTGAGTGCATTAATCAGCTTTTGCTGACTTCCTTCGTACCAAGCATCCACGACTAATTTCTCGTAACCAAGTTGGCTTTCAATCATGGCTTTTTGGAAGGTTGGGATTTTTCCTACAGTAAAAGCTTTCGGTCCATCACTAGTTAGCGCAGCTGGAACTTCTACCATGGCGTCATTTTGTAAATTTGTAATAGCACCATTATTCGGTACGATGACGAGATACACATCGCTCAAGTTGTAGGCTAGCGAAGCCGCGACTCTCACCATGTATCGACCATGGATATCGGCATGCAGTGTTTCGTGCTTCGTGGTGCCCGCTTCAATTATTCTTGCGTTCAATTCGAACACTCGTTTCTCACGGCCGTTAATTACCTGCCTTGCGCGGGTATTGTTGATATCCTCTTTCGCCACCATTTTTTCAGGGTACAAATAGTACTGAAGATACGTATTCGGCAAAAACTCTGGATTATCAACAAGCATTGTTCTCATGTTTTTGAATGTGGCTTGCCACGATGGGTCATCCGCTATTTCCGCATCAACCGCACTGATCCCTTCTTTTAGGATGATATTTTTAATTTTGTCCGTTAAGTCTTCACCCTGTTTGTTACGAATTTTGGTAAACCAGCCATAGTGATTAAGCCCAAAATATTCAGGAACGAAGTCCCAAATTTCACATCCTAACAATTGCGCATAGCTGACCATAATCGCTGCTGGCATATCACAGATATTTAGAATTCGCTTATCATGCGGAAATTCACGATTTAAAGCTTCAGCGACAATTGCCGCCGGGTTGGTGTAATTAAGAATCCACGCATCTGGACACGTTTGTCGGATCTCGTTCACTAGCTGGATCATGTCGCCGATAGAGCGAAGTCCATATGCCATTCCTCCCGCGCCACATGTCTCTTGCCCAACACAAGAGTTGGATAGCGGGATCTGTTCATCGCGCTCGCGCATGGCCAACCCACCAGTGCGGATCTGTATAAAGAAAAAGTCCGAATCTGAGAATGCGACAGATTTATCCGTTGTATAAACAAACTCTTCAACTTCTGGATAGTGTTCTCGCAATAGAATTTCAGTAGCTAATGCATTCGACTCTTGGCGTTTCTCATCTATGTCGTAAAACACGACTTTTGCGAGTGGAAAGTTATCTTTTTCAGCAATAAGGCTGTTCATCATACCAAGTGTGTATGTACTGCCAGCACCAACAATCGTTAATTTTTGACGTTTCATTCCGCTACCTCAAATGTTTACCCTGCAAATGTATAAAATAAGTATTAATACTTTTATGATACATTTAAAGTGTAAGCACAAAGATACGAGATAAAAATCACACAAAGATCCTAAGGAAAAGTATTAACTACATCTCAGATCACATTCTTGCTATCATGATCCAAGACTTAGCGAGGTATTATGAAACCCAAATACATAGACATTGCGGAACGATTAGAAAAAAAGATCAAAGATGGGGAACTACAACCTAAATCGATGCTTCCAAAAGAGAGTGATTTGCAAGAAGAGTTTTCCGTAAGCCGCGTAACCATCAGAAAAAGCTTACAAATTCTGGTCGACAATAATTTAATTAGTCGGACAAGAGGTAGTGGAACTTATGTAAACGATCTAAAAGCCCAACATGATGCCTTACATTTGCTGGGTTTTATCGAGGAAGTCAGTAAACAGGGGAAAACGCCTAGCTCTCAAGTCATAAAGTTCGAACTTAAAAAGCCGAATGAGCAGGTTGCTAAGCAGTTAAATCTCTCGCCCAATGATGATACATATGAAATACATAGACTCAGATGTATTAATGATGAGCCTGAAATTTACGAAGTCACTCATATGCCAGCAATGTTATTTCCAGACTTGAGCATAGCCATAATGAATGGTTCTAAATATGAGTACATTGAAAATAGCAAAGGATTGAAAATTGCGAAAAGCAGTCAGTCTGTCAAACCGTATTTGTTAGATACAGAGACGGCCTCATACCTGAATGAATCAGAAGCTTCCCCTATTCTAAAAGTTGAGTCCACTGGTTACCTAGAAGATGGTCGTGCATTTGAATATACCGTCAATTACTTCCGACTTCATCAATACAGCTTCGAGTTTATTTCAACTAGGACGTAGTACTATTCGACGCTAATGGTTAATCATTGCGCCAAATCTTATATCCGACCTCTCGCATTGCTCTGCCGAGCAGGTGGGAGGCGACTGGCGCAGTGAGAACGATAAACAACATCGTACCGATAACCCGAGAGATCACGGTAACTTCAGGGAGTGAGAAAGCGACCGCTAATAACAAGCAGCTCACTCCGACAGTTCCAGCTTTGGTCGCTGCATGCATTCGGGTATACAAATCAGGAAGCCTCAGGACACCTAGACTTGCAACCAAGGTCAACAATGTTCCTAAGCATAAAAATAGTCCAATCAACACGTCCATTATTCTTTCTCCTTTCTTTTAACGATCAAACGTGCAAATGCGATCGTGCCGAGAAATGCGACCAAACCTAATGTAATGGCGATGTCTAACAGAGCGTCCTCACCGCTGTCTAAGGTGTAAACCGTAATAAATCCGATAGTGATAAATGAAATCAGATCTAACGCCACAACTCGATCAGCTAGCGTTGGTCCTAGAATTAAACGAGCAAAAGCCATAACAAAGCTGAGTAGTAGCCCAGAATAGGCAAAAGTGACCGTTATTTGCAGCCAACTATCCACGCGTCACCTCCAAAATTCGATGCTCTAACCCATCTTTAATTCCGCGAATAACCTCTTCATGTTCAGGTGCAAACATGGCATGAACGATAAGATACTTTTTATCAGCCGTAACATCCAAACTAAGCGTACCCGGTGTTAAAGAAACCATGTTCGCCAGTAATGTGATTTCTAGGTCAGAATCGACCTCCAGAGGGACATAAACGATATCAGGCTGACTCAAATGAGTAGGTGTCACGACGTCCCACACCACTTTCGCAACCGATATAACCATTTCATAAGCGAAGTACACCAATAACTTCAATGCAGATGCAAAACGTTGAAAATAGCTCGTTTTCAATCCAAATGGTTGACTCAACCTTAAAGCAAAAAAGCCGACCGTAAATCCGACAACAAAATTCAGACTCGAATAGCTGCCATTAAGCATCATCCACGCTAACGCTAAGAAAAAATTGAGGAATAGATAGATCATGCATTTCCTCCTAACACCACTCTGATGTATTCAGTCGGATTTAACAGTTGTTCTGCAGCTTGAACGGAAAATTGATAAAAAGGCTCCGCCACTAAGCCAATGATTAGCGTCAACGTTGTCAATACAATAATTGGAACGCAGTACAACCAATGTACTTTGGCCTGCAGAGTCTGTTCTGGCTTCTCTCTAAATGGCTTTTTCCAAAATGCCTCACTCCAAATTTTCGTCATCGAGTAGACAGTAAGCAACCCCACCAATAACGCGGTACCTGCTAACCAGTAATACTCAGCCTGTATGCTCGACTTGATGACCAATAGCTTTCCCCAGAAACCCGATAGCGGTGGGAAACCGGCCAGAGAAAACGCAGGGACAAGAAACAAGAACGCTAACCAAGGCATAGCTTTGTATACCCCACCCAAATGTTCAAGTTGACTAGAGCCATATTTGCGCTCGATGAATCCACCTATTAAGAACAAATTCGCTTTTACAATGATGTGATGAACAATGTAGAAAATGGCACCGGCTAAAGCTAAGGGAGTGTAAATAGCCAACCCCATGATCATATAGCCTATTTGGCTAATAATATGAAAAGAAAGAATTTTCTTAATGTCGAATTGGCTAGCCGCTCCTAAAACGCCCGTTAACATGGTTAGCCCTGCGACCCAAATTAACGTCGGTTGCCAACCACTCTCGGCGAGCGGAAATACCAAGGTAAAGACTCTTATCAACGCGTATACACCGACTTTAGTAAGCAACGCGGCAAACAGTGCCACCACACCGCTTGGTAACGTGTGATAAGAAGCTGGCAACCAAGCAAATAAAGGAAAGAGTGCCGCTTTAATAGAAAAGGCAAACAAAAATAGCGCGGACAGCATCATGTTGATGCTCAATTCATTTTCCCCTACTTTGGTGTAGAGATCGGCCAAGTTCAAGGTGCCCGTTGCTCCATACAATAAACCGATAGCAAGCAAAAATACCAGCGTCGAAATCAGGTTCAACATCACGTACTTTACTGCACCATCAACTTGAGTTTTCGTTGCATCTAACACCATTAAACCAAATGATGAAATGAGCATGACCTCAAACCAAACATACAGATTAAAAATATCTCCAGTCAGGAAAGCACCATAAACGCCAGCAAGCAACACGTGCATTAACGCATGGTAATTGCTATAGGAGGGCTTTCGGTGAAGGTCCGCCATCGCGTAGAAAACACATATCGCACCAATCACCGCCGTTATCATCACCATAGCAACGCTGAGGTAATCTGCGACAAACACGATACCAAATGGCGCACTCCACTGACCAAAAGCAACGGCTTGAATACCATTACTTATGATGTTTTCTGTGAGAAAGCCCGCAACGAAAAGGTTCGAAATCGCACTTACACCGCTCAACCACTCAACACTTTTTGTTGAGCGACGGACGAAGAAGATAGTCAACGCCGTACTCAGCGAGAGAACAACCGGTAACGTAAGCAAAATCGAACTCATTGACCCTCCTCAGAACGTTGCATTTCATCGACGTTTGCAGTTCCAGTGTCTTTATAAGCTCGATAGAACAGCATTAAAGCAAAAATAAGTAGTCCAAAACCGATGACTATCGCAGTTAAGATAAGCGCTTGAGGTAAAGGATTTGCCGCGCTATCTGGTGGTAAAAGAGCATTATCGCCAATCAATGGCGGCTCTCCGGGCGTCAGCCTTCCAGCGGTAAAAATAGCAAGGTTAACCGCACTACTGAGTAACATGATGCCGAACAAAAGGCGCAAGATATGCTTTTCAAGCATTAAATAAACACCTGCTGCGACAAATACTCCAACGACAACACTCCAGACTATTTCCATCACTCTAGCTCCTCATTAATACGAAGCAGCATACCCATCACGCCACCTATAACGGCAAGGTAAACACCAACATCAAAAACCAATGGCGTCCCTAGTGGTATCACGTCTTTCCACCACAGTCCGGTCAAAAACGGTTTATCAAACGCAAAGCTCAAAGCACCAGAAACTAAGCTCAATGCGATGCCAGATAACGCAATGAGAAACGGTTTGAAATACAACCTAGAACGAACGTATTTCGGTGATTCCGCGAACATGAGAAGTGATAAACCAATAACGGCAATCAACGCACCAATAAAGCCACCACCCGGTTCGTTATGACCACGTAACAACAGATACACTGAAAATACGAGCATGAGTGCCGAAACAATGTGTGCCGTGGTTGCAAAAATTAATGATTGGATACGATTTTGCTTTTTCGCTCTTGTCTTAAGCAAACTCACTGCAGCAATCCCTGCAATAACAACGACAACAACTTCTCCCAATGTATCAAATGCGCGAAAGTCGACCAGAATAACGTTAACAATGTTTCGCCCATGTCCACCCGGGACACTGTTTTCTGCAAAGAAATCTGACACCGAAGAGTCCATCGGCTGAGACGTGATTCCTAACAAAAGTAAAGTAACCGAAACACCTATCACACCTGCTATGCAAATATTCGCTACTTTACGTTTTATTGAATGCTTAGGCACGGTGGTTAGACGTGGCATATGACGCATTAACAATGCAAGAAAGACCACCATTAATGTTTCCACTAACAGTAAAGTCTTCGCAACGTCCGGGGCGCTATAAATCATAAAAACAAGCGTGGTCATGAAGCCAATCATACCAAGCGCAGAAATCGCAAGAAGTCTTGCGTGGGACAACGTACATACGAGCGCAGCACCAATCAACAATAAGGCAATACCAATCTCATAGAAAGTGACACTTGAAAGTTCGCCAACCAAAGGCAGAGGAATAAGCGCTACCTGACTCAGTAACGCAACGGCAAGTACCGTGAAAAATAATAGGACATAGCGACTCAATTTCTTTTGCTGTAACCGCGCCGTTTGCCACTTCGCCACTGTCATCATGCCATCTAATAGTCGTTCAAAAATATTCTCCGCTTTGGGGACGAATAGATGTAGCCGCTGAAAAAATGCAGACACAGTAGGATAAACACGGTACACCACATACCCCAACGCTAGCGTAATAACGCTTAACACTAACGGTACATTCACGCCATGCCATAGTGATGTCTCTTTAAGAGTTGCTGTGGGCAGAATGTCAGCAGAGCCCGGAAAAATAATATTGCGATCTAACCAATTCAAACCGAATAACGGAACTAGGAGGCTGCCAACTGCCAAGAGCAAAGGCGAGATCCACATGGCTTTTTTTGTCTCAACTGGCTTAGTTTCAATCGGCGCGAGATCACGGCGAGCAAAGAATGGTCTCGCAATAAGCATAATGGTTAGCGCGACCATCAGTATATTCACGATTAATAGTACAAAGGCGATCCAGTTATTGAGCTCTACTGCGGACTTGTACATATATTCTTTGCTCAAAAAGCCTAAAAACGGCGGGAACCCCGCTTTAGACAATGCAGCCAAACTCCCCGCAACCATGCTGATGACGAGAACTGACTTCAGACCGTACAATTGATCAATATCTCGTGTTCCTGTCGCTTTGTCGATATTACCCACCACCATAAACAGCGCAGCTTTATAGAAAGAGTGAGCGAGAATAAACATCAATACTGCACTAACAGCCAAATCTGTGCCCATACCTAGTAATAATGTTAATTTACCCAAAGCAACATTCGTGCTGTAGGCTAGCATCAGCTTCAAGTCAGTTTGTTTTAATGCGACAAATGTGCACCAAATGGCCGTGATACTCCCAGTGATGACTAAAGCATAAAACCAGATCTCGCTGTGGGCATAAACTGGCGATAAACGTGCTAATAGGTAAATGCCTGCCTTTACCATTGTTGCCGAGTGTAAATACGCACTGACCGGAGTGGGAGCTGCCATCGCGTTAGGTAGCCAAAAATGAAACGGGAATTGCGCAGATTTAGTAAATGCACCGAGTAGTATGAGCACTAGAGATGGGATAAACCATTCATGCTGCGCAATAGTGTCTGCCTGCTCGATAATGGTATTTAGCTCATAACTCCCTGCCATTGCTCCCAGCAAGATAAGACCAGCTAGCAACGCTAGTCCACCAGCACCAGTAACAATCAGCGACTGCAAGGCGTTTTTCCGAGACGTTTTATTTTCGTGATTAAACCCGATCAGTAAATAAGAAGTGATGGTGGTGAGTTCCCAGAAAACAAATAACAACAGAATGTTATCGCTCATCACAATCCCTAGCATGGCAAGCATGAATAGGGTTAGATACAAATGAAAGGAAAACCGGCTATCACTTTCTCGTAAATAAGCCAAAGCGTAGATTTGAATCAGTGCGCCAATCCCACTGATCAGTCCCGCAAAAAGAAATGAAAGACCATCTAATCTAAAGCTAAGGTTGATATCGAGGCTTGGTATCCATTCCGCATTCCAGCTCACGCCTGCAGGAGTATAGATATAGAAGAGAAAAGAGAAGATTAAAACTGGCAGCGCAGGGAAAATCAGTAAGACCAACTGATTATCTAGGTTTTTCGGCAGGTTTTCTTTACCCGTTATGTTATTCAACATCGCAGCCCATTCGTTATTATAAGAAGGTACGCCCTATTCGGCGCAAATGACAAACTCCACTGTATTGTTTTAACCCAAGCGCTTCAAAAACGATCATGAAACCAAGGGAAAAGTAGCAAACAGTAATCACTGAGTGCTACTTAGAGGAACGCCGATACAAACCGCTATTTGCTGTCTGCTACGGCATAAGAACGTAGGTCACTACTTACGTGTTCTTGGCTGAATGTATATGGATTATCGTCATCAGCTAACTCGAATGCATCGTAGGTGCAGTCACCGATATCATTTCTCGGACAAACATAAACATTCGAACGTTCTATCATTTCTGTGTGGCATTTCGGGCATAGGTTTTTCATGTCACTCTCCTCTGATAACTTATTGATACATTGATAATTCCATGTTCTAGAGATCCATCTCCCTCCTTTACCTAAAACATCACTTAAACCCAACTTTGTTACACCCCAATTACTGAATCGGTGAGACAAAGCCATCGGGCTTAAGAGCGACCAAACTACAGTTAATCGATTGCAAAATATTTTCAGCCGTATTACCAATGACATAGCCAGATATACCAGTTCTCGCTAAGGTTCCCATTACCAGCACGTCTACCTCAATACTCTCTACGTAATCTGGAATCTTTTCGTCGGGTTTTCCATGCAGGTGGTGAATCACAATTTCACCTGTAATCCCAGACTCCTCCAACAGCTGTTGCAGAGCTTGTTTATGATCGGCTTTTGCTTTGTCGAGTTCATGTTTCAACTCAGCATCATCGACTTGAATCCAAGCGTTACCATTAAGGTAGTTTTCTAAGTAATACTCCCAGCAAGAAATCACGTGTAAACGACTATCGCAGGTGTCGGCTATCGAACGCGATAATTCGAGTAAACGCACGGCTAATGAGTGCTGTTCATCGCTTGCCGTTAATGGGTCGATAGCCACAGCAACACGGCGCTTATCTCTTGGCTTATCAATTGGTCGGTGCAACCAAAGCGGACAAGGGCATTTTCGTAACAGAGTCATATCAATAGCTTTGAAACCCTCAGCACCTTCACCGAGCGGTTCAGCTTCTTTGATGATGAGATCTTTGTTATCAGCTAATGCTTCTTGAATAATACAGACAGCGGGCTTTTCACTGCTTTTCACAGTAAGAGGAAATGCGAGATCCTCTTCAGAGAGTCCCAGCTTCTGTCTGTATTCGTGAATACTTTGTTTGAGGGAGTCTTGCAGCGATTGCTCATAACTTTGCTGATACTGGATCATGTCTGTTGGGAAATCAGGACACGCTATTAGCCCTGAGACAGGCACTTTGTTGCTAGATGCAATCCTCATCGCTTGTTCGAGGGCGTCACTATGGCCTGGCAATCCTTGTGTTGCAAAAAGTATGTTTGCGAATCGTTTCATACACACCTCCTTGTTTGGTTAAATATTAACCACCCACAAAGTATAATACCTAACGGATAATTGTAACGGCTTGTGACGTTGATGAAATCAATTCTCATTAAGAGACGGATATTGCTTCATTTTGTTTTACGTCACACTCTCCTTTCTTCACAACTATCGCCTTCGACCTAAATAAATTCCGCTACCTAAAATTGAGACCAAATAAAAACCCAAATTACTCAAAGTTTTTTCTCACCTTGAGTAACTTGGGTATAAGCAATAACACACTTAGTGTCCGGATTTAAATGGATGACCTAAATTTTCACGCAACTTAGTTTAAAGATGCCATCTCAATCACGAATCGATATGCAAAGTTTTACGGCTTTAGTGACCTAAAATCGCCGTAACTCAATGTTAAGGTTGTTGTTTTGTCGGTGCCAAAGCAATTTCACGAACACATACACCTTGCGGTTGCTGATAAGCAAACAGCACTGCGCGTGCGATGTCATCTGCGGCCAACACACCGCCCATATCCACCTTCCAGGCGTCATAACCATCTTTAATATCTTGAGACGTTGTATGTGAAAGTAATTCCGTTTCCACTGCACCAGGTGCAATCGTCGTAACGCGAACATTCGATGACGCAACTTCTTCACGTACGTTTTCAGAAATAGCATGAACCGCAAATTTGGTACCGCAATAAGCAGCATGATCAGGGAATGTTTTCTTGCCCGCGATAGAGCTGATGTTAATGATCGTACCACTGTTACGTGCTTTCATAGGTGCTAGGACGGACTGCATGCCATTGAGCAAACCAATTACGTTCACATCAAACATGCGCTTCCACTCCGATGCTTCCTGAGTATCTATCTGACCGAGAAGCATAACGCCTGCGTTATTTACAAGTGCATCTACCGGACCATACAACGCTTCAGCTTTCTCAATTGCAGCCTCAAAAGAAGCTTTGTCGGTCACATCTACCTTTTCACAAAGCGTATTTGGTAAGTTTAATGCTTCCAAACGTTCTACACGTCTTGCTAACAAAAGAAGAGCATGGCCCTGTTCACTGAAGTGACGTGCAATCGCTTCACCAATGCCTGAACTAGCGCCTGTAATAACAATTAACTTTTTCATTTTGAATCCTTAATCGAACGGTTTACATCAGTGGCGGTAAGTTTAAGAAAACTTTGTTTGTTGATATATACCGGCCTAGTTGAAACACTGTTGTTATACTGCAACAATACTTTTTTGAATTATGAAGAAGTCATCATGCAAACACACATCAACCTTGCGGATATTCGCTCTTTCGTCCTAATCGCTCAACTAGGAAACTTCACGAAAGCAGCAGAGCAACTTGGCGTTTCTCGCTCACACGTTTCACGTCAAATAACAAATCTGGAGCAACAGATTGGTGTCACTTTGCTACAAAGGACCACTCGAACACTGAACCTCACCGAAGCAGGCAAGGTTCTGTATAAACAGTGTGAAACTGCCCTTCACAATATTGATCAAGCTGTTATGGCAGTGGTTGATGATGTAGAAGACTTAAGAGGTGACATTCGTATCAACTGTGTGGGGGGCTATTTAGGAGAAGACGTTGTCGCAGATATCGTTGCTCAATTTCTAATCCAACACCCACAAGTGAGCATTAACTTAGATTTTAGTAGCCATCGTGTCGATTTAATCGCGGATGAATTCGATATCGCTTTTCGAATGGGAAAGTTAGACGACTCCAACTTTATCGCTCGCAAACTGATCGATGTGGAAATGGGGACATACGCAAGCCCAAACTATTTAGAAACATATGGCTATCCTTCTCATCCAAAGGACTTAGAAAAACACGTTTGTTTGACAGGTAGTGTGACACGGTGGGCATTTGAGAACACGAATACAAAGCAGTCAACGGAACACCAGATACGTGGACAGTTACGATGTAAGAGTGGCAGAGTAATGATAAAAGCAGCCTTGGCGGGAAATGGCATCATCCGTGTGCCAGCACTTTATTGTCAACAAGAACTCCAGACAGGCAAGCTAAAAGAAGTGTTTACCAATTGGAGCATTCCGAGTGTGGAATTTTCACTCCTTTATCATCACGACCGACATCAACCAAAACGCATCCGAGCCTTTGTTGATTTTACTACGCAATACTTTCGCAAACTGCAGAGTAAAGACAAGTAACCTGCACGTTGGTACCTGTCTATGTATGCTTTATAGGCTGAGCCTGTGAACCTGGGGTTTGTTCTAGAAAGAGTGTGAGCATTTTGACGCTTAAGGCTTGGTTTTCATAAACGTCAGAGGTGTTTGTCCAGTTTGCTTTTTGAAAAATGCAATAAAAGCACTGTCTGACGAAAACTCCAGCCAATCGGCAACTGCGCTGACTGGCATGCCCGTTGATAACAATTCAAATGCTTTTAAAAGCCTCCACTGTTGCCGCCAATCTTGATAATTCATGCCCGTTTCCGACTTAAATAATCGTGTTACCGTCTTGGTGCTCGCCCCTACTTTGTTTGCAAGAGTAATAAGCGAAGGAGCTAGAAATGAAGGTTCAACCAACTCTCGACGAAACGTTGTTAAGCGCCGATGCGATGGCAAAGGCAACTGAAACGAATAACGTTTCGCAGCATAAAACTCCTCCCAAAAAAGCGCCGTCGTATTTACCATCTCGCTGCTAGGCTTATCCCACTCCCAAAATGACATTTTATCAATAAGAGCTTGGAGTAAATTATTCACTTCTATCATCGTGATCTTACTTGGACAGGCAAACTCCTCACAATCAAAATACAAAGATCGATACGCCACCACATTCGTCATTAGTGCGCGATGCGGCGTATTAGGTGGGATCCAAACCGCCTTTGTCGGTGGCAAAATACAAATCGAGTCTTCCAGAGCAAAACTCATACAACCTTGAGGTGCGTACAATAACTGCCCTTTCTTGTGCATATGCATACCTGAGTCGTGCTTGCCAATATCCGCAGCAATTCCCACTACATAATTAGTAATCTTGTCTGCATCAAATTGTGTTCTTTCGTTAATAAGCGCCATTTTGTCCGAATATTGATGTATTTGGTTTTTATGTTGTTATTAGATCAATCATAGCCTCATTTATACTGCCCGCCAACTTCATTAACGATGGGTAACAATATGAATACTAAGCCCTCTTTATGGCTCATGCTGGTTATGTTGATGTTTCCGCAAATTGTAGAAACCATCTATAGCCCAGCGTTGAGCTCAATCGCTCTATCATTTGATGTAAACCACGCACAAGCAGCCCAAACATTGTCGATCTACTTCCTAGCTTTTGCCATTGGCGTTGTAGTTTGGGGAGTTCTCGCAGATAAACTGGGAAGAAGGCCCACCATGCTTATTGGGCTCTTTATCTATGGTTGCGCATCTTTACTCGCAACTCAAACCGAAAGCTTTGCTGTTGTCATGGCCGCGCGAGCCCTAAGCGCATTTGGTATCGCGGTAGGATCCGTTGTCACACAGACCATGCTTCGTGACGCGTTTGACGGTCAAGAACTGAGTAAAGTCTTTAGCTTAATGGGGATGGGTATATCAATCAGCCCGGTAGTTGGCATGCTATTAGGCGGGCAGCTTACAGCGCTTGGTGGATACCGTTATGTGTTTTTTGCCTTGTTTTTAATCGCGTTAGTATTGCTCGCTTATAACGTTATTAAGCTTCCTGAAACACAGAAGGAACAGACACCAGTACGGTTGCATCAACTTAGCTGGAAAATGGTAAGAGACGCGCGAATTTGGCGCTCAGGATTATTGGTTGCTTTGTATAACATTGCTCTATTTTCTTATTACCAGCTTGGCGCATTTACTTTCTCAGCACTTGGGTATAACTCCGAACAATTTGGATACAGTGGCATGGTACTGGGGTTAGGCACTCTGCTTGGGAGTTATTTAAACAAATCCCTAGTGTCTAAAAATGTTCGAAAAAGCCAACTACTTTGGCTCTCAGCAGTATTGCTTAGTTTGGGATCAGTCGGTGTGTTGATTCTGAGCCAATCAATCTGGTTTGTTGCTCCAATGGTGTTAGTCGTCATGTCTTATGGGATTGCGATACCCAATACACTCAGTGACGCACTCGTTGATTATAAACAACAGGTAGGTAGCGCAGGCGCTTTATTTGGGCTCATGTACTACATCATGATCGGGACGGGATTAGCGATGGCTGGAACAGTACAAAACTTAGGTGTCGTTCTATTATCATGTAGCTGTTTAGCGATTTTATTAGCGTTTTCTAAAAGGCAAGTTCATACCAACTTGTGACCAGATACTACACATTGCTTGCCTAATCTTCCGAAGATTGGTCTACATCTTTTCTAACAGTTAACTAAAACGTAAATAAAAAGCGCCTTTCGGCGCTTTAATTGTCTACAGCTCTTATTGCCATGTTGGCTCACCGTACTCTTCACAACGTTGCTTGTCGTAATTTTCAATGCGCCCGCGTTTACCTACAAACTGAACCTGAACAACCATTCCAGCTTCAACATATTCACTGAAATAATCGCAAGAAACACGAAAACTAGTATCGCGTATAACAATTGGTACCCATTCATAACCGCCGCTGCGTGGTAAGTAAGACTTGAAGGTAATGACCCCGTCATCTGAAACGTTGATTTCTTCATCATATTCATTCAACTTATAAAAACGTTGTCCATCAAACTCTGCCTTTGCTTTTTCAATTATTTCCTTCGTTGCTGTCGATTGCATCGGCGTATTTGAGACCAGTTGACACCCAACAACAGATGTCAATACGGACAAAGCCAAAGCGAGTTTAGTTATTTTATTCATTTACCTAACCACTGTATAATTATTCAACACTTACCATTTTAAAAGGAGGGAGACCATACTTTATTTTAAAGAAAATAAAAAGCGCCTTTCGGCGCTTTTTATCTGAACATTTCTTATCCAAACGTCTCGAGTAGATTTTCTAGAAAAGCTAACTTTTTATTACAATGAATTTTATTTAGGCTCTCACCGGAATCTATTGCTATTTAACCCCAAGCTTCAAACTCATTAGGCTTTACGTGTTTTATTTTTAATCTAACGTTGGGATCCAGAGCTGTTTCAGTTCCCAATTCACAGTAGTACTCAACAGCATTTTCATCTTCAATCATGTCAACGAAGCTAGCAACGACACTCAACCGTCCACCACCTCTAGTCAATGAAAAGTACGCATTCTTGTTTTCATTTACTTCAAATTTCAAAGGAATGAATTCAGGTTCTTCAAGAGAAATATCTATCCATTTATAGTTATCTAAACTCTTCCCCTTTCGTGGGGCATAAACTGTTTTCAACCCATTTTCGTCAACAACGAAGTACATCGAATTCTCGGCTTGATTAAAACAAGCTTTCAAGCCACCGTCTTTATTTTCCAAATTACATGTAAATACAACAGGGTCTTGTTCGCAGTCTGCATTTACAAAAAATGGTAACGGAAAAATAAATAAAAACCCCACTACCTTAATAAATTTACAAACCATATTAAACTTAAGTTTATCGACTGAATTTAAAAATAAAAACAATACTGAGCCTTGTCAAAATAGAGAACGCGAACATACATCGGACATTCCAAAAAATGAAACATTCATCAACAACTACTCTAGTCTTCTATACTGTTCATAAGTTAATGTCGATCGTCATATCTTGTACAGATTTATATAAATTGTTAACTATAAAATCAGAGAGTGCTCTTCTATCATAACTTTCCAAATTAATAATACTCTCTGGAGATTGCACATTGACTTTATATATCGTTTTTTTTCCTTCTCTTTTATCAAAACTCTCTTCGAGATATAAAACATCGGTTAGAACAATTTTATTATTTTTGTAAGAATAAACCAAAACAAAACTATAATTAGAATTATCTTCCTGTGTTGTTGTTAATATAATATTGTTTCCAACATTTTGGTCGACTGAATAACCCAGTTTCTTTACTAGAGTATTTGATATAATCAATTTATAATTAATATCATCTTCTAAAATATCAGGATAATTACTCTCATTGCCTGAAATCGTTGATATTTGATTATCACCAAGCAATATATCTTGACCTAAAAAACGTTGCTCAGATTTTGAAAAGTAATAATCTCCATCAATTTTATTTACCTCAATTTCAACTTTTTTATTTTTAAGATCTATTAAAAATAAATCTTCAACTTGAGAAAAAGAACTAAAGCTAAATAAAGCTGAGGATATAAATACGATCAACCTTACTAAAAATTTATTCATTACATAAAACCTCATATATATCCAAAAAATACTTTGTTCTTTTTTCTTTGTCAGAACGTGGAAGGCGTGAGTTAACAACATTAGTGATACTATTTGTACTAGCTATAGTTCCGGACACTTTCTCATTCAAATTATTAACATCCCAAAAGCCAAGAGCAGCTAAAAAACCTTCTTTGGTTTTCAAAACCGAGTAAGGGTCATCTGAAATATTAAAACCCAAGTCTTGAATTTTATTTTCCAATCTAGTTTGAACAGCGTCATAGTTATATTTCCAAGTTAACTGTATAAACCCCTTCCCCTTATACCTCAATCCAGAAACGTCCCCTCCCTTGACGAGTACAAAATGGCCATCTGGTGAGTCACAAGAATAAACACGTTTCGCTATCTCATCTTCCTGAGGAAGCTGGCTATAATAATAGCTTCTTCTTCTCACATACTTTTTCTTATCCGCCTGTGAAAGTGCTTTGTATTCACTTTCATCAATTCGTATATAGCCAAGACTAACTGCTTCTTCAGGGTATTTATTGAAGTAACGCTTAAACATTTCTTTTAACCTATCGACAGAATACCATAAGTCCTCTTCATTACCTTCTAGTTTCGAACCAACTTCAGCTCTTATCTGAGCAAAAAATTGTGCTGCTCGTTCATTGGTATTTATTTCAAAGCTACTAGCATATTTATTAAATAAGTCACGCACTTCTTCTCTTTTACTGAGGGAAGAATCTGGAAACATCAGGTTCATTTGCTTTTGAGTCACGTAGTAACCCGAAACAAAAGAATTAACAAAAGGCCAATAATGCCAAAGGCTCTTATCATCGCTTAGTTGCAAATCACCTTGTAAATCTTGCATCCATGAGAACTTATCTGCTCTTTCCAGTTCGAATTGCGAGAAAAGATCAAAGCTATCCATCACTTGATCGCGCCATGGGGAGTTACGGTAGTCCTCTATAGTCACAAAACCAGCGGAGCACTTAATATCTAGAGCTTCCTTTGCGGTCTGATGGATTGATTCATAAAGACTTTGTGACGACTCTGTATGCCAATCTGTAGGATGTTTCACAATAAATCGCTCAAAGTGTTTACGCTTACCGTCTAAGTATACTTTGGCATCGCGAGCAGTGAACGAGGAGAAGTCCGTTACTTGATCTTCTGTCACAGATTCAAGTAATTGCTGAATAAACGAATTACTCATATCAACGGCACCGCTACTATCGGCCCCATCGAGAACAACAAGTGGATTTTCTTCCGCATTTTTGGGAGAAATCTGTTTTTTGAAAAATTCGGGCGGCTCCTCAAAAGAGAACATCTCGATATGCACACGATTATCTTCTTTCTTAGTTCCAATTGCATCGTTACTGTACTCATGCAGTCCCATGTAACCGATATCTTCCCCAGCTGAAACCTTTATCCCCTCTCTAAATAGGAGTGGGAGTAAAGAAACCACACTACCGTCCCTAATCATTGCCGCCTTGTCCGACATCCATTTAGGTTCTGAAACTGGTTCTGATAGGACAGCAGAGGAATCTTCTAAAATGTCAAAGTCACTATTGAGACCCGAAGCAAACCAAACAATCTTGTTTAACAGTGCTTTTTCGCTACCACTTGCCGATTTACCATTCTCTACCACACGGCACTTTATCATTTTGTAGGTATTTTTGTCGATCTGGTATGGATGGGTCTCCTTCTCTTCTGCATACAGGTATTCAAGTAATGTTCCTTTAGACATCGACTGTTTTTTTTCACCAGAATTAGTAGGCACATCACTATGTTTGAAAGTGCGTACATTTCTCGCTTCTTGTAAACGGTAACGCGTGGTTATAGATGAATTGGCGCCAATATCTGAAGGTGGCGCAAGGTGCATATAAAGTGTATAGAACTTAAATACATCTTCATTATCTTCGGGGTTTACAGCCTCATGCTCGATAAGCACAAAGTTATTACTATACTTAAACTCTTGCTCTTGGTACGTTGATGTTAGGTAATCAGGATTTATGCGAAATGCCACTATTTTTCCATCAAGCATCGCTTGAATAGGTCTGAGCCCTTTCCCCCACGGTAACATTTTTGATGTTAAGTGAATGCCACTATGCCAACCGTACCCTTGTCCTATTAAATAACGACCGCTCTTAGCTTGATCAAACAATTTCGTAAAATCACTGAGCGTGTAGTAAGCGTCACCTTCTCGTTGCGCTATCGGAAAAACTGCATCCATGATTTAAATGTCCTAGTCAGAAAAGTTATCGTCAAAAGTGACAAATGATGGGCGGTTCAAGTTGTTTGACTTCGTGTACACCACCGCATTAACCCTACCTAAATTAGTAGCAAAGCTAGATTGGCTCGCTATGTTAACGGTACTCCCAAGGGCCATTGCCGATATAGAAATTAGGGTGTCATTTTTGGTTTCGAAAATTTGGCTAATGACGTCAGGAAGTGCTTGTTTGAAGTGGTTAAGTGCTTTTTTATAACCGTTTATACCCTCTTCAACAGAACTCAACGACCTTGCAGAAGCTTGGCTTTGTATGAAATCTAAACGACCGATGATTTCACTGTTTAGCTCATCGATGTATGAACAGATTTGATTGTTTATCAACATCCATAAAACAAACTGCAAATACTTCACAGTATTCCCAGTCCCTAAAAAGCGAAGCTTCGCTAATAATTCATAGGGAGGCTCAAACACATCAGCTTGATATAAGACTCTCAATATATCGCCATTTTCGTGCACTTGCTCCAAGAGCAGTTCAACTAAAGGTTCATATTTCTCTAGCGCAGTAGTATCAGTTTGGATGTGATAAAGTGCCGAAACATAAGCATCAGAAAAATCTTTAGAGTGATTTTGACTAATCGCATAAGGAGACGATATACGGCTTTGCTCTAACACAATATCTTTAAAGTCATCATCACTGAAGGATGGGGACATCAATATCCCCCAGTCATTAGCAACCCCAACACGATCCTCCCAAAATGGCGAGCGGCGACCTGCGACAAACGTACAAAAATCATTCGGATCAGGGTAAGTTTCCGTCACAATATTTTCAGCTAAAGATTGGTTCGGCGTATAAGAGTCTTGAGTTTCGCTGAGCACTAACTTGCATTCTTTTAGAGCGAGACCATTAACAGATGCTTTTCCGCTAGAATCCAGCACTCCACTCCCAATGACAGCACCTGAAGGCTCGACTAAAGAAAATTGTGCATTAGAGTAAGGGAGCCCATTTGGATATTTGCATTCTATATCCAGCGTATACGTCCCTTCCTGCTCTTCAGTCACAGAAACCGATGGGTTTTGTGCGCCACCCAAACACATAGTGTTGGCTTTGTTCATGGTCATTTGATCGGACAGACGACATACGCCCTTACCTTCAAATTTAACCGTTGGTGAGGCTGAAATGAATTTTGCTTCGGCTTCTATCGTGCCTGAGGCAACGCCTTTTCTATCACCGCCCGCATCGCCGGTACTTTTTGAGAACGTACTGCCCTTGATAGCGACACTGTTACCGCCATCCATAGAGACTGTCGTAGTCCCACCAGCAAGGTCTGCTGATTTAGCATTGTTGCCATAAGGGATAGGGACGACTGGTTTGCCGACCTTAGTTAAACAAACATCTGGGAGCGTTGCATTCGCTTCACCACCTGAGCCTTTATGAACTATCGAAAGTCCATTCGCACCAACTGTTACGCCCATAACCAATCCATTTGAATTTTATTGATTGAATGATAAAAGAGATCGCAAACTGCAATCTCTCTAAATAACTAGTGAATTTCACTAAAAGACCAGTGATATTCACAATAAGCCCTAAAACTGGCAGAAGATCTCATTTTAGATCTCTGGTTATCTATACATTTCAAGCAGTTGCTGAAATTTTAAGTCTATGACGATGTAGGTTGCCGCATACATAAGCGCAAACGTCATCGCACTAAGACTTAAGATCAGCTTGGGTGAAATTACCCTTTTTAACGGCTTCTTTAGATATTTAGCTTTAAGGTTGATTAAAGAAACTTTTTCTTGTTCTGCTAGGCGGTCATCTCGCACTAATCGATAAATGGTGCTGCCAATTTCCGCTAACTTTTCGTTACCACGCTCTTCACGGCCGTACTTGCCTTGGAAACCAAGTTGAAGCAATAAATAGAGAAACTCTATAACGTGACGGTATTTGCGAGGGTCGGCTTTTAAGCGGTCGAGAATAACGAAAAACTTGTCACCACCAGATGTTTCGTTATGGAATTCAGACAGTAAGCTGTTCTGGCTCCAGTGACTATTTGCTCCCCATTCTTGCCGACAAACAGATTCATCAATCGCCGCACACAAGCAGTAACGAATAACAAGAACCGAAGCACGATCGAGCTCCATTTCATTAAGTTTTCGTTCACCTTTTCGAATCTCACGTGCCACTTGTTCACGAAATGGCATCGGGTCATCAAGCCAAGGGATCGAAGACATACAAGACAGACTGGCGATCAACCATGAGAACTGGTCCACTAGCGGGTTAATACCCATGTTATCGATAGATAGATCTTGTACTGCTATGTTTCTCGACAAGTCAGGCGCTGGCATTACCTCCATTGGTTTGCCAGGCTCTGGTTGGAATAAGACTACGGTGACGTCGGTTTCTGCGTAACTCATAGACGAACGGCCCAAAGTTGCAATGATAAGTTAGCGAAATCGCCCGCAACGTGAATCGCAATCGCAGCAGTGTTCTTCAATGCCATCCACTCTTCGCCCGTTTTATCGAGCTCGAAATAGGTGTAGCCAGCGTGATACGGCAGCGCGCGTGGCACAACTGGCATTGGTTTGATCTCAATCCCAGGCAGTTGAAGGTTAATCAAGTCACGTATGTTATCGATAGAACCGATCTTCGTTTGGCTGACAAACTGGGTATGCAGGACATCCAAGGTCACGTCAGCTTTAACTGCGAGGATAAAGGTCGTCGTATCGATGATCTTATTGTCAGGGATTGCTGCCGTTCTGATGCCATAGTTCTGATCTTTTAAGGTCAGTGGAATTGCTCTTTGCTCAGACATCACGCTCAATGTCATTTTCGCACTGTCTAGGACGCGAGAAAGACAGCTAGTAAGATCACCATGATTGTACTTCGTAAACTCAATAGGTCGGCGTGTCGTTGAGCAC
This sequence comes from Vibrio sp. Vb1554, assembly GCF_033344235.1. Taxonomy (NCBI): domain Bacteria; kingdom Pseudomonadati; phylum Pseudomonadota; class Gammaproteobacteria; order Vibrionales; family Vibrionaceae; genus Vibrio; species Vibrio sp. Vb1554. The sequence goes on from NZ_JAWPOJ010000002.1 coordinate 116,292, forward strand.
AGCGTCGAAAGCTCACCTTCTGCCTGAAGAAGAATTCGATACAAAGACTCAGGATGCACAGCTTCTGTGCTGGCGAAATGCCAAAACAAGGGTTCGTATCGGTTGAGCGCTTGCAATAGCATAAAGTCAGAAACCGATGATACACCTTGTTGATCCACCACCCCTAATCGCTGAACTATCGATTCCGCGCGATGCTTCAACATAGAAGCAAACTCGGTCGCAAATTTACTCAGTACTGTCGACGCATGAATATCGATACAGGTAGGAATGAAACTATCATCTAAGATCACGCTGCCATCAGGCTTCACTTCTGAGATCTTTAAGATCGGAATAGACGTGTAAGCACTCTTATCTTCATGATCGTACATTAAGCAAAAGTTAAGCTTACCGACGACGATATTTGCCATGTCTTCCGAATCATAACAAGCGTCAACCGCTTCTTGAGATTCCATCGTATAGCGCGCACCGTCTTTTTTGGTACCAAACAACTCAGAACGTTCCGATGGTAACGGACAGCACAAATAAACGACTTTATCGGCAATAGAAGGATCTACATCTTTCACTTCAGGCAGCTCGGCAAGCAACGGAAGCTCAAATGGTGTCCGGTCTTGTAAAATACCTTCAGCACGAGTAATACCGATTTTACCCAGTGCTAGTAACTGAGAGTTGATTTCTAAACGTTTAATTCCCCAATGCAAAGGCGATGCATTGGCACTCAGTAGGCTCGATAGTTTACTTTGCGAACGATCGAGTTGTTGAAAATGCTGCGGCTTCATGAACATTCCATCTTGCCAAACAACTGGATTGTATAAAGACATGTTTCTATCCCTTAAAAGTAAACCTGTTCAATGCCGCGAGTGTTATCAGAAATTAACTCACTGCCCTCTAACTTGAGCTTGATGTAGTACTCGCTCTTCTCTTCAATAACTTCCACTTTTCGCCATGACGAACCATCAATATCACGAAAAGCCACTGAAAAACCGACGGCACGAGTGTCAGGGTCTAGCGTTAGCATTTCATGAACTTTTCCACCTGGCTGTATTTGATATTCGTAACGTTTGATGTACTCATCACCCAACGACGCTTTATCGCTCTCAAACAAGGCAAAGAAATCTAAGCTTCGGAACAATACTGGCGAACTTAATTCGTGAAGACGGAGAATAACTGGAGATGACTGGCCCCCATTTCTCACATTGAGTACAGGTGATGCCTCAATAACCAATTCAATCGACGAAGTTTCTGGTGTGATACCTGTGGACTCTTTAAATTGATCCCACATGGAACAACCGGACAACATGGCAAATCCGAGTAATACGGCGATACTACGCATGGTTTCCCTTAATCACTTTGTTATAGTTTTTCTTAATCAGCCCTTTTAAGGATGTTTCATTAAGCAGGCGACGATTATTAGTGTAGAAATCTAGGTATTCGGCCCACAGCTTTGACTTAGTTGAGAACAAAGACTGGCTAGCGACCCTGTTAGCAAATGCTACGGGATCGTTCGTTTCAGACTGTTCTAAAACGAGCTCATTCAGTGCTTTGTTAAACATAACTTGGTGGTCGTTCAGCTCATCGAGCATTTGTTCAACCAGTTCATTTGGAGCCAGTAATTGCTGACTATTCAAAGTGAGCATTAGCTCTGCAATGTTCGAGTTAGCCTCACTCGCACTCTGCTCATCCTTTAACGATTCCACTTCGTGCAACTCTTTCTGTAGGTTATCAATACATAAACGCAAGCAAGTGCCCATTTGCTTGAATAACTGCGCCTCGTTTGTCATCAACTCTGGATTTCGAATACCCAAACCATCAAAAAACGCTTGCGCTATATCTTGAGAGCAAACGGCCGCATCAGTATCGACTTGTGCTTTCGTCGTACTGTTTATCGCGTGCTCTGCCGTAGGTATTTGAAGTTGCTGATTAGTGTTAGGAGAAGGCGTAAAAGATTGGGTCATCTCTTCCCATTTTGACCCTGTGTTAGCCTGCTCTACGACCATCTCAGTAACATTAGGCGTACGATGTTGTCTTTGAATAGTGCTATCTGGGGCTACCGTGCCAGGTTGCATCACCTCAGCTGAGGCAATATCGGCTCTATGTGCCTTACCGCTTTCTGGCGCTAATGCATCATTGACTGATGCGTTACTCTTGGTTTCCGCAGCCATCCAGTCTTCAGGGATTAGGCTTGGCTGATCGAATTCGGAATATATACTGAAACTGTCATCGACCACCTGACGCGTGCTTTCCACGGTTCTAGGTTGTTCAGATTCTGTACGCTCATTATCACGAATTAAGTAATCGTCATCTCGCTGCATCGAAAAGTTAAGGTGAGCAACAGGATCATGACAATCAATGTCATCCTGTTTAGTCTCCATAAACAAATCTTCTAAGGCACCGACTTTTTCTTCCTCTTCGACAACCGCATCTCCTAGACTAACCAGAGGATCGCTAGATACTCGCTCAGGAGCAATATCAGCGGCGATGTCTAGTGTTGAGGTAACGTGCTCAAGAGAAACACCAATCTCATATTGCCCTAAAGAAATGATGTCGCCATCAACTATCGCAACGGGTTGATTTTTTAGTATTTTATTCCCATTTACCATTGTGCCGTTAGTTGATACGTCACTTATATAGTAGGTATCTCCATACACGCTGAGCAAACAATGAGTGCCCGATATAAAGCGGTTGTGATCGGCTAAAGACACGCTACAGCTTGGGGAACGACCTATCGAACCACCACTTTCAGGCATTTCAATATGCTTTGCACCGGTGTATTCCTCTGGGCACTTTGAGATAAATAAAACTAGCTGATTTGAGTACATTTACGAACCTCAAAAGAGCAAAGAAACTGATAGTTCAAGCCCACCAATTCCATCATTTACAACCGGAAGGATATAAGAGGCCTGCGGGATAATTTGTATATGGGCGTCAGGATTACTGCCTAACTTTATAGCAGTACCAAGGGTCACAACCGCACCTAACTCAAACTGGTCGATGTCTTCAACACTCTCATAACGATAGCCCTCTTGGTCTACTTGCCAGCGATTAGAATATTGCGAGTAACCGACAGACAAGCCCGCACCAACGTATGGCGTGAAAACACTCCAAGAAGTCAACGCATATTGAGGAACAACACGAAGTTCATAGTTCGTCGCTTCTTGATATAAGCCGTTTGCTGGCGCTTCAATATCTTCTGCTAGATAGTTTAGCCCTAACCACCAACGCCAACGGTTATTGTTTTCATCAATAGGACGAGTATGAACCAAGCCGAACCTAAGCGTATCCTGCTCACCACTTTTACCTTCATCGTATTTAATGCTATCGATAGTCAACATACTGGTAGAGAGTCCATATCGCTCCCCTTTTGCCATTGCAACAGAAGAAAATAGACACATGGCTGAAATCAGCCCAATTTGACTTGGTTTTAGCATTTCGTCCCTCTAGGAAAACCGATATTCTACTTAGAGGCGAAAGATATCAATTATATTCTCTTTTTCAATAAGCCTAAAAAAACACCTATAATTTAATACATTTCAACTATCAGGTTGGTTGTTTTACCTACAAACAAAAACTAAAGAACCGACTACAGATTAAGTGACGAGACAGTAAATCTTTCTATTTAAATAGAAGTAACAGAATTTGATTGCTAATTGGACAAAACGTAATCTCCGATAACAATTTAGTTACTTTTTAATCAACGTTCTCATCTTTATATATAAGTTTCTTCTTATAAATAGACTTAACTATTGATATTAATATTATGAACAAAGATCACACTAAAAGTAATTTAATTTCTTTTAATGAATTTTTATTATCTAATCCGCTTATTTTGTCTATAGAATTGCGACAGATGTGCACTGCTTATAATTTAATATAACAGTAGTGAAATCCTATATAACTTAATACTTCTATATGATCAGTTGGAACTTTCCTTATGTTTTTTACCGACTTCGCTCGAAGACCAATCGATGAAAATAACCCAAGCGGCTCTAATCCTAATGGTTCTGAGGATTTTGACGAAATTAAACGTCAAATAAACAACCTGAATAAAGTCACAGGGAGAGTCTCGTGGAAAACGGTTCAAACACTCTCAAAAAAGATCTTGAGTACCCAAGCGAAAGACCTACGTTGTTGCTGTTACTTTACCGTTGCGTCAACCTATAACGACGGCTTAAGAGGCCTTGTTGAAGGGTTAAACTCAATACTTGATGTGTGTGTCGTATATTGGTTCAACGCGTATCCAGAGCATTCAAAGTCAAAGGCACGAATGAGCGCTATTGAATGGATGGTAGAGCATACTGAAAAACGAATTAATAAGCATCGGGCGTTACCAGAAGAGCTTCCATTGATAGAGGCAGCACATCAATTATGCTTGAGGATTGAGGAAGAGCTTCGTCTTCATTACGGTATTGAAGCGCCGTCATTAGGTCGCATTCGCCGTATTTTGAATCAATGGATTGAGCAGATAAAAGAACAACAAATTGCGGCTGAGTTACGCGAGAAAAAACAAGCCAACACTAGCGCTCCTGCAGCAACGCAGAAGGCACCTGAAATTAAAGTGAATGTGTCTCCCTCTCCAGCACCGGTGTCATCACCCAACCTAAATAGCCAAGAGAAAGCATCACCGGCAAAGTCTGGTCGATTTATGATCTACTTCGTTATTGGTTTGATTGTTACTGCGATATGTTCACATTTCATGTACGAGCAACAACGTTATCGAACATTTGAACAAAAAATTAATCAAGCTTCACTTAATGAACTTGTAAATTTGGTCGCCTCGTTAGATTACGAAAATAAAAAATATGCTCAGTCATTGAAAACGCAGGCGATTAATCGTGTCGATATTATGATGAATAACTGGTTTTTAGACTCGGCAAAAGTAAGTAACGTCAGCGAGCTCGATAGCTTGACCAATGAATTAATCGCGATCTATCCGGATTCGTCTTCTGCACAGCAGCTACGTCAAAACTTTTTGACACAGAGCGCCCATTTAGAAGACCAGTTTATGGATGTTTATAAGCGATTCTCAGACGCAAGAACGGTGTTTGCCAACGTAGCTAGACAGAATGTAGATAAGAACTCTGAAAAGGCGTACGAATACAGTAACTCGTTATTCCCGCTTTTAGGTCGTATTGAATACGCTGAAAAGTATTCACAGCAAAAGGAAATTGACCGCGCAACCCTTTTACTGAACATCTACCTATATAAATTGAGTCAGCTACAAGCTGAAAAAACTGACAATAAATAACAATACAATTAAAGAAGTTTTAGGCTTATGTTCAAACAAAAACTGTTTAGAAATCCAGTGGTGATTTCTACTATATTGATGTTTTTAGTGGCTGTAATTATCACCACTATTTATCTGCTTTTTCTTGACGAAATCGATCAACTTTATCTTTGGCTGACCCTTGGTGCTATCGCCATTGTTTACGTCACTTTTCAATTCACATTATGGTTGAAGAAAAAGAACAACGCTAAAGCTCAACATTTGGAAACCGAGGAAGAAGCACTTTCTATGGTTATCCAGCCTCTTCTTGCTAACTCAGGCAAGAAACCAATTTACCTGATGCTTGGTAATAAAGGGTCAGGGCGACGTCAATTTTTATTTAATTCTAGTGCAATCAAACCGATGGATCGCACTAGAACCGCTAAGAATGACTTTTTTGAATGGTACGAATCTGACAGCGCTGTATACATCAAACCAGACCAACGCTTAGTGTTCCAGGAAGTATCAAGCAGTGATGCTTCTTTATGGAATACGTTCATTGAAGAAGTTATTCATCATCGACCTCGAAAGCCATTTTCAGGCTGTCTATTCTTCACCGATTTCGAGTTCATGATCGTCTCTGAGCCAGAGCAAAAAGAGTACACCATTTCGTCGTTATTGGCGCGCTTGAGTAGCATCAACTCTAAAACGTCTTCGGCATTGCCAATCTATTTGATTATGTCAAAGCTAGACAAGTTAGATGGCTTTAAAGAATACATGCACTTTAGCTCTCTCAAGACACGTGTTGAGTTCCTCTCTATCCCACTAAAAGAAGCCAAAGGTGTATTTGCAGAGTACTACCGCGATAGCTATCGAAATCTAGTGAGAGTGCTTGAAAGTAATGCGCTAGATGCATCCGCTAATTCAACGGACATTGATGAGAAACAAGCAATACTCGCTTTTCCTAAGCAGTTTGAGCTATGTCAGTCTGAGGTCAGCTATGTGCTTGAGCGTCTATGTGATGTTAACAACGGTGTCTATTCACTAGACATCCGTGAGATTTTCTTTAGTTCGAGTCTGCAAGGCGGTCGCAAGTACAATTTACTTGCAAAAAGTTGTAGTAATTACTTCAACTTACCTATTATCGCGTCAGAGCATACTCAGTTAACAGAAACGCCTTATTTCTCTCGCTTTCTGATTGATTCACAAATATTGCCGGAAAGCGACTTTGCGGGCGAAAACAAGACGTATCTTCGTCTAATTCAGAGACAAAGCCGTTTGGCAATACTCGGCTCTATTATCCTGCTTACTGGGGGCAGTTACTTCTTTTTCACGACATTAGACAGTAACTTACACGTGATGAATCAACTCTTGAGTATCGATGACAAATCACAAGTGGAGCAAGATGCAAGATTCGATGAGCTTTTAGCGAAGGCGACGAAAGCAATAGAGCCTTCTTATGGGGCGTGGCTTAAAGGTTCTGAGGCTTTGGATGAAGAGATATTACCACTCAACATTAGCCGTTTGGATCAAAGCACTCGCATCGCTTACGAAGCATTACTTAAGGACGTTGCTCAACAGTTGATACCTCTCATTGAGAAAGGTTACCGTCTACAACTGACACAAAATCAAAACACTTTTACACGCGCTTTACCTCTATTGAAGGGGTATCTAATGCTAAACGATCCAACAAAGCGTGATATCCGTTTTTTGCGTCATCAAACTCTCCAAATGATGAACGATTTGAGCAACCAAAGTGACGTCGTCAATCAGGCGATGCGCTATTTGGACGCTTACTTTCGCACACAGTTTGATCCAATTGATATCAATATGGATCTTGTTCGCGCAACACGTCGCTCATTGCTAGCAAATTCGAATGTTGATCTCGTTTATGCAGGCATTTTAAACGAAGCAAATTCGATTGATTTAGGAACCCTAGATCTGCAACGAGCTGTGGGTTTTGAGTTTAGCAATGTATTCAACACACCAATCGATAGTGAACGCTTGATCGTAGATAAGATCTATACCTTCACTGGTTTTAGTACTTTTTATCGACCACGCGTGGACCTAATGTCACAACAAGTCATCAGTGACAACTGGGTTTTAGGTCTGTCACAACACGTTATTCCTACTAGTGAAGAACAAGAAGCCTTCAAAGAGGAAGTACGTAAAAAATATACTGACGACTACATCAGTAATTGGCGCAATGCGCTGAGTGAACTAAAAGTCCAAAACTATGACAATGTCGGCGATCTAACGAACGCGATAGACTTAATCTCGGGTCCTTCTTCACCAATGACAACCGTACTGAAGCAGGTCTATGCCAACACACAATTTTCACCCGTTGGTGAAAAAAATGCTCTGATTTCAAAGCTAGACCCGAAACTCGTGGCAGCGGCAGACTCCGCATCAGACGCAGTAGAGGAAGTAGTTAAGCCTGATTACTTGTTGATGAAACGTGTTGAACAAGCTTTTCACTTATTAAACCAACTTCAGGTCAGTGAAACACCAAACTCCCCTACTCCTTGGGATGAGACCGTAGCAGCGTTAAGCCGTGTTCGCACGTATATGAAAGACATTGCTGATGCACCTGACCCGCAAATGGCGGCGCTAGCGGCAGCTCAGCATCGAATGAACAGCAGTGAAGCTGACCCATTAATAAAACTTAAACAGATTGCCCAAAAATCACCGGAACCCGTTCGTAGCTGGTTGTTAGATGTGGTTCAACAAAGCTGGTCAGTCATGATTAAAGAGTCCGCTAAAGGCATTCAAACCCAATGGTACAGCGAGATTTACACCAAGTTTAAAGAGATAGGGCTAGCACGATACCCATTTGATCTAACAGCGACCGAGGAAATCTCAATTGAAGATTTTGAATTACTGTTTGCTTCAGGTGGCTTGTTAGACACATTTATTCAGAAAAATTTTGCACCGTTCTACGATACCAATTTGTGGACGCCAAAACAGGTGGATGGCGAGACGATGCCAATCTCTCCGGCTCTGTTAGTGCAACTGCGTAACTATAACGTTATTCGAGACACATTAATTAATAAAAGCACTAACCGCGTTCATATTCCGTTTAGTGCAAGAGTACTCGATCTTGATTCTAGTGCGATTAGAGCGAGCTTAAAAATTGCAGATACCAATATAAGTTACTACCACGGTCCAAGCCGCATTCGTGAAATGGCATGGCCACCGCAAAATGGTGACTTCAATATTAGTATCACACTCCAGGATGTAACCGATGAAGGCAGACAGCACGTTTTAAATAAGAGTGGTCAATGGGCGATATACAGATTGCTAGGTGACTCGACCTTGACAAACACTCATAACGGCAGCTTTGTCAGTGACATAAAAGTGTCAGGGAGGGACTTGAGCTTACGCATCACTCCGTTGACACAGAAAAACCCATTCACTCTTGCTGAGCTGTATAACTTTACGCTCCCAGAGTCGATTTAATAACAATATAAAAACAAAATAGGCAGAACACATGATTTCAAACATGACTTTACAAGGTTTAGATAAATTAGATCGAAAAATACTTTCAAGTCTATTGTCGAATGGGCGAGAGTCGATTGCGAATCTATCCCGAAACATTGGTTTGTCTCGAACAGCAGTAGCAGAAAGAATTAATCGTTTAGAAAAGACCGGTATTATCAAAGGCTATACCGCACAGATTCGTGTAGAAAATGAAGGGCGAAAAGCCGCTAGTTATCTACTGATCTCTTGTGAAAAGGGTAAGAAGAATGATGTAACGAATGCACTTAAAGAAATCCCTGAGGTTCGCTTAACGAGCGTTGTTGGTGGCAACTTTGATATTATTGCCCTAATTGAAGCGCCCGACCTGCAGTCTATTCATCATCTTTGTAATGAAATTGAATCATTTAACGGCATTCAAAGGCTTGATACTACCGTTGTACTGCACCAGCCGATCAGTCGTTAAGCTTTTCTGACCTCTTCGAGGAAAACATAAAGGGCCGCTCGTTGAGCGGCTTTCTTATATGCTTCCGATAAGTCGAATTTTGGCGTCTTTATCACCTGGGTTACCAAGCCAGAACGTTTGACCTAGTTGGTTCCCTTCTCCATTACCCAGTTTGTTTTCTGGAATACTGTCTAGGTTAACTGTCAACTTTAGGTCCCACGACATTGGGTCACGCAGAATAAAGCGCATCAAGCCCACCAGCGTCTTATGTAACTCACCATCGTAGGAAAACTGCTTAAACGTTTCAAAATCAATGTTGTCGATACACAAGTTAAACTTGCCGTTCAAATCCGCAATGCTTTGTCCCAAGTGTAAGCTTTGCCCCAATACACAATTGGAACGATTGAGTTTGTTACGCTGGCTTTCAGCGATTTCTACGCGTCTATAAACCCATTCTTCGATTCGCACATTCGGCAGTGAAAAGTAGTGCGAAACAATACCGGAAATAAGCTTAGGTGAACGTGTACGCGTAGATAACTGGTTCACGTAAGACAGAACTTTCGCTCGATCTAACTCCGCGACTTCACAGTCTTGCATAACGCTAGAGAGACCAGCCAAATGCAGTATGCGCCCAGAAAACGCATCGCTTGCCCCGCTTTTGTACTGCACGTGATATCGGTATTTCTTCCAAACACGATACAGTAAGCTTGTATAGCGGTTGTGGAAAAAGTCGAAGAAATCCTTCACTGGGTTATCATCGGGATCACGACCGACGAGTTTCTCAGTGTAAGACGCTGGCAGGGGCGAGCTTGAACCATGCAAGCCAAGAAAGTTCGTCTCAATACGTGAATATTGCTTTCCGTTTCTTTCCATATGAGTAATAAAATCCATATCACTCTTTGGAAAGCACAGGTTTGGCGACACGCTGAACTCAATTCGCTCTTGATGGAAGTATTTGTTCTCGCCCACGGCAACAAAATTTGAGTTTGGCTCCAGCTGGTAGTGTTTCTCTAACAGCAACACCGCTTGGTAGAAACTAAACTCATTCGACTTATCAGAAAGTGTGTTAATCATAGTATCGTCTGCTGCCCGATTAGGCTTGCCCAGTTGTAAACCTCGCCCGTCGCTTCATCGAACACCTCTAGTTCGGTAAAGGAGTTCACACTCGAATACAAACGGATAAATTCATTCAATACCGTGGCCATAAGGAACATATCGCCTTCATTTACGAAGAACTTAGAGTCCGTCACGAGCTTGAATTGGTTACCACGCACAGATACACCACGAAATACGCGATCGATTGGTTTCATCTCTGAAGAAATAATGCCATCAAGTCGATGAATCGACGCGCGGTGGGCTTGTCTATCGACTCGAGAGTGGAAGTCGTAAGTCGAGAGCAACACTTTCAACACATCGATATTGGCCAAAGACAAGTAGTTGAGCGACATGTTGGCAATCAACTGCCATTGAAGTTCACCATTAACCTGAGGACTTACTGACTGTGTTGGCTTAGTAATGTTTTTAAACGTCGCATACGTTGGCGACTTGTGCGTCGCGTACGTGATATCTCCTACTGACAGGCGCTCCGCTAAGTCCGCGTTACTGCATTGCAGTTTCATCAATACTGTTTCAGTCCCTAAATCCGCAATGTCGCCATTGTGAGTATGGAATGAGATATAGCGCTCTAACCCTCTTCCGCTTACTCGCTCGCCCACTTTGGATTTGTAGAACTCTCGCTTATCACGCTGGTTGATTTGGTGCTCAAACGATTCAAATTCAATCAGTGGTTTTCGGCGACGCTCGTCTTTACTCCAACTCTCCACTTGCTCAATGGAATAAACCTCGTAATGCTCCTGAGTGTTACTTTGTGGACGCACCTTGTACTCGTTTCGTCGATGCTCTAAACGGATTGGATCGCCGTCTTTTTCAAACAAGTTAACCGCAGGTGTGCAGTGCAACCTTAAGTGTTTATCTTTAAGTACCACTTCTGAAGGCAAAGCACGCTTAAAGTGGAATTTGATTTTGACCGTGCTGCGTTGCGGAATGCCTTTTAGCCACTCTAAGCCTTTAATGTCGAAGAACATGAACTTATCTGGCAAAGAGAAGAATTCTTGCAGCAAACGGTAGCCTGCAAAGGAATTTTTGCTGTAAGGCAACAGCGCCTCGTCCTCTTCATGCCCGACTGGCTTAACGTATTCTGGCCCTAAACGATGTTTGTAGCCGCCACCAACATCCAACTCGACGTAATCTAGATAACGGAACAGCCATAAGAAGACAGTGCGAGTAATATGAATCTCACCATGCAGGTGCAAACGCAACGTATCTAAACCGATACGAGACAGTTCCAGGCCATGCTCCGTCGATAACGTCACATCAATCATCGAACTGGTGCGGCTGTTAGTTTGTTCGATGTTAGTAATCGTAACTGGGTATAGATTGACGTCATAACAAGTACGGAACAAACACTGCGTGCCTTCTACCTGTTCGCTGGCCATTTCCGCACCACGTTTCACCACGGTTTTCTCAGTAACACTTCCGGTATGCGGTTTTAGTTCGCTAATGCACAAAGACGGAATCGAACGCATGTAATGTGGCCACAGCAAAGTCATCAGAGATTGCGTTAGCTCAGGAAGTTCATCGTCAATCTTTTCGCGGATGCGTCCGGTCAAAAAAGCAAAACCCTCCAGCAATCGTTCGACATCTGGATCAAAAGTTCCTTCAGAGAGAAAATGAGTTAACTTCGGATGATATTTGGCAAACTCACTACCTGACTCGCGTAAATACGTGAGTTCATCTTGAAAGTATTTACTGTTACTCAAGTGGCACCTACTAAACGTTAAATTGGCCGTCGGTTCCCATGTAGACATCGATCGACATTGGGACTTTACCGCCGTTATGGGAAACTTCGCCGCGAATACCAAAGCCGAGTTGTAATGGGTTATGGTGGTCTTCACGGTAGTGAACCTCGACATTCAGCAGTCGGGGCTCAAAGCGTTCTATGGTTGACGTGATGTTTTTTTGAATATGGCGAACGAGGTTCGTGTTGTTAGAAAGTACGTCGTTAAAATCTGGCAGACCATACTCATTGTCGATCATTGCGTTGCCGGAATGCGTATTCAACAAGTCAGCGAGATGCGAGTGAATGGATTCAATCAAATGCTTATGAGACACCACTTTCTCGTAGCAGTTTTTTGGTTCTCCTAGCTCGATCCGCTCTAAAAGACGGTAACCTTTTTCCATATGCGATCCTACGAAAAAAGCAGCCAGTCTTCACTGGCTGCTTGATGGTTTCAGTAATGGGTTATTGGTCTAGCTTACCAACTAGAGACAAGTCGAAGCTTGCGCCCATGTACTTGAAGTGAGGACGTACAGACATCGATACTTTGTACCAGCCTGGATCGCCTTCTACGTCTGATACTTCAACCTTCGCAGCGCGAAGTGGGCGGCGACCACGAACTTCCGCTGGCGGGTTCTCTTGGTCAGAAACGTATTGACGAATCCACTTGTTCAGTTCGATTTCTAGGTCAGAACGCTCTTTCCAAGAACCAATTTGCTCACGCTGTAGCACTTTTATGTAGTGCGCTAAACGGTTGATAATGAACATGTAAGGAAGCTGAGTACCTAGCTTGTAGTTCATCTCGGCTTGTTTGCCTTCCGGCGTGTTCGCAAACACTTTTGGTTTTTGAACAGAGTTTGCAGAGAAGAACGCCGCATTGTCAGAACCTTTACGCATGGTTAGCGCAATGAAACCTTCTTCTGCTAGCTCATACTCACGACGGTCAGAAACCAGGATCTCGGTTGGGATCTTAGTCTCGATTTGACCCATAGCTTCAAAGTTGTAAACCGGTAGATCTTGTACAGTACCACCGCTTTGAGGACCAATAATGTTCGGACACCAACGGTACTTAGCAAATGATTCACTGATCTTAGACGCCATCGCGTACGCTGAGTTACCCCATAGGTAGTTATCATGGCTGTCTGTCACTTGCTCATCGTAGTCAAACGCCTTAATTGGGTTATCTTCAACAGAGTAAGGCGTACGTAGCATAAAGCGAGATGTACATAGACCTAGGTAACGTGCGTCTTCGTGCTCACGCAGACCACGCCATTTCGCGTACTGTGGACCTTCAAATACAGACTTCAGATCTTTTAGGTTTGGCAGCTCTTCGTAGCTGTCTAGACCAAAGAATTTAGCCGATGCCGACGTGATGAATGGTGCGTGAGACATTGCACCTACGTTCGCCATATATTCCATCAGTTTGATGTCAGGCGACGAAGCTGACATAGCGTAATCACAAATGACTGCGCCAACAGGTTTACCACCGAACTGGCCGTATTCACGTGTGTAGATTTGCTTGTACAGGCCAGACTTCACCACCTCTGGAGCGTCTTCGAAGTCATCAAGAACTTCGTCTTTCTTCGCAGAGATCAGTTCAATTTGAATGTTCTCGCGGAAGTCAGTGTGATCAACCAGGTACTTAAGGCCACGCCACGTTGATTCAATCGCTTGAACTTCTTCGTTGTGAAGAATTGCATCAACTTGCTTAGACAATTTTTGGTCGATTTCAGAGATCATCAGATCAACCAGAGATTGGTCGACTTTCTCTGTGTTCGAACTGCTTAGTAGCTCACTGATGAATGCTTCTACGCCGCGTTTTGCAACGTCAAAACCTTCATCACTTGGCTTTAAACGTGTTTCGTTAAGAATGCTATCCAGAAGTGAGCCTGATTCAACTAAGGCTGCTTCTTGTTCTGGCGCTTGTGCTTCTGCAGACATGATATCCCTTACTCTTCTTTCGCGTCTTGGTCGTTGCCAATGCTTAGTTCATCCAACAGTTTCTTTCTCGCTTCTTCATCTTGAAGAACCGATGCGATCTTCTTACGGAACGCAGGCACGTTTCCTAGAGGACCTTTAAGTGCAACCAAGGCTTCGCGAAGCTCAAGTAGGCTGTTTAGTTCAGGTACACTTTTCGCGATCGCTTCAGGAGAGAAGTCCTTCATGTTTTGGAAGGTCAGATCAACACCAATCTGGCCGCCTTCTTCATCAGAAAGACGGTTTTCAACGTTGACTTTAACGTTTGGAGACATGCCCTCTAGCACTTCGTTAAAGTTGTCTTTGTCGATGTTAATTGGAGTACGTTCTTCAATTGGTGTCTCATCTGCACGCGCAGTAAAGTCGCCAACTACCATCATGCTTAGCGGCAGCTCTACGTCTTCTTGCGTATCGCCAGTTGCTGGAACATAACGGATATTAATTCGCTCTTTAGGAGCCACCGAGCCGTCACGTGACATAATTCGTTCCTTATCTAACTCTTTAATTAGTCGTAAATTGCTTTCCACTCTTCATACTTCTCAGGTAGAAGATCCTTGCTTCCAAATAACCGATGGAGTGTTTTTCGAATTAGGTCTTCTAACTGTGACGATAAGTGGGGTTCCCAGCTCGCGAGATTAAACGCTTTTTGTACTTCCCACCCCTTCTCAAGATACGGCAAACACAACGGGTATAATCCAACAGACTGGTAAGCTGCTATCAATTGCAAATACAGCATGAACTGCCCACGTCCCGAGCTATCCAGCTCAAGTTTGCGGGCAAGCTCTGCGGCACATTCCCCTAGATTTTCTAGAGTGATATCCTCCATTGGCAGCGAGTCTTCCTGCGAAATCACAACCGTTTGAACAACGGGTTGAGAAGTCGAAGAAGTAGTATCTTGAGTCGATAACCAGCTCAAGGTCGCTTCATCTGCAAATGGTATAGAATTCTTAAATGAGAGGTGCTCGATGCCCTCTAGCGATTCAACAAAACGCGTCACTTCTTGTTTCACAGCAAGCGCTGCATCATCAAAGCCCAAGTTATTAAGCATCGAATACACGAAGTAATGGCCCGTCAGCCAAAACGGCGCATCCGTTAATGTGCGCTCCAAACGCTTAATCGTGTCGATGTCGCTTTCTTGGTCAGCTTTATCTCGGTATTCCGCTTGTTGATCGGACGACACTGCCAAGCTCAAAGGCGTTTGATTGTTTTGGTGGTCGGGTAGACCATCAATGTCATCCCAAGTCAGATGACGATAAATCCGGTAAGCCAGCGGATCACTTGGGTTCGCATGAAGCATGACTTCCGCAACCTTCTTCAAGGTGCGCTTAGAAGCCGTGGGCGAAGAGAAGTCCGTATCGACATCGACTTCTTTTGCTACCGCTTTCTTAACTGGCGCAGGTTTAGGGGTCGGCGGAACCGCCTTCACCGGTGCGGTTTGCACTTCACTCTGCGCTGGCGTTTCTGCGGCGGCAGGCTGCGTAGCTGGTGCAGACGCCGCTTGTTCGACGTTAACGACTGCTTCATCGCTCTGCTCATCAGCCGCCGCTTGTTGAGATAAGACATTGAGTTGAGTGCGAATCTCAAAGAAATCCGCTTCTGAGTCTTGGTAAACCTCGTCGTACTGGCGCTGCACTTCTTCAATAGTCGAAATGCAGTTTGATACCAAATCCCATGACTGAGCGCTTTCCGCTAACTTGCTGCTGACCAGTTTAAACTGATGGTTCAACCATTCGACCGCGCCATCTCGACCCCGCTTTCGCGAAGGATACAATTCAACGCCAAAGCGACTTAACGCCTCACTAAGCAGCTTTAGACCTTGTTCAAAGCCTTGCAGACCAAACTCTTCTGTTAGCGCGCGAACGAGGTAACAAATGGCTTTTAAGTCTTTACTGTGGTGCTCTAGAACTTCAGTCGCGTGCGTTTTTACCACGCTCCAATCTACTGTTTCGCCAAACAAGGAACCGAATTTCTTCACTTCGGACTCCATCATTTCATAGCAAAACTCGTAACGGGCATCGTTTCCCACTGGAGATTCATCAGAAATAGGAGTAAGCAGACGATCGATATCAATGTTGGACAAAATTCACGTCTCCTTCAGTCAAGTAATCTCTCAACGCACGCGCTACCGCAATTGCGCCATTTGCTGGCTTAGATAATCGATGGCTCTGCTCAATTGCATCCGACGCCATGCTATCTAGAATTTTCGTGATTTCTGTAAATTTGCTTGGTGCATTCCGTTCTAAATCGGCAAGGGATTCATGTAGCTTTTGTTTGTCGTAAACGGATTGCTCCATCACGGTGCTAAACAAAATAAATTCGCTTCTTGCGACGATTAAATCCTTTATTTTTTTGTCTAGTTCTGGCGTATTACCGAAGTAGGCTTTGGCTAATTCGGCTTCTTCAATTGCTTTGGTGTAAAAGTGCGCCTCTGCATGTTTATCGATGGAGTCATTAATATTTTCCATCACAGCCTTTGGTAAGATTTGGTTGTAGAAATAGGCTTGTGACTGGTTTAATAACCATGCCTCTTTCATTTCATTTTCTGCGAGCTTAGCTTCACCATCTAAAATTAAGCGAGCAATCTGCTTATCTCGACTGCCAGCTATGGAAGATACTTTCATGGAATCGATAGACGCGACATTTAATCCAGACATCACTTTAGTCAACGCCTCATCCGCATATGGAAACAGAGCACCGTCACGAACAAGGGTTTCTCGCAAGGTGACAAGCTCCTTACGTAACTCGACTAATGCCATTGGTAAGCCATCCGCTAACGATTGATACGACGTTAACTGAGCCTGTTTTTCTTCATATAAATTCGAGAGGCTTAACTGCTGAGCTTGATATGCTGTTCGATAAGCTTCTGTCATATCAATACTCTGAGTAGCTTGAGACAATTCTTCTTTGATTTTCCATGGAGGCTGAGCCAAAAAAGAAGCCGTTTCAGAGGGCGTAATAACGTGAGTTACAGTAGTGACACCTCGGGAAAAAATGGCATCCAATTGATCTTTATTCTGTTGATATAAATAACTTCCTGCTGTTGCCAGCACACTCAACACTAAGCTCGCCTCTAATATTTTAAAGCGACCATACGCCGTTTTATCATTTGGCTTACAGTGTGTAAGCAGCAAGTCCGCGTTACGCAAGCTACTGAAAATTGGTGCGTTAGAATTTGAGCTAATTGATTGCGTATCGATTCGCGCTAACTGCTGAGCAAACGAAATAGCGGTATAGCCATGCCCTCTTGGTTTGTTGATGACTTCTTTCAGCAATTTCCAAATATGAGCCGGGATCAAAGCCGGACGCTTTCGGTCTTTTAACTGCTTATTCCAAGCATCACCAAATATTGAGCCTAAAAATAGATGTCCAGCGAGCAAAGCGAGAGAGTAAACATCATCTTGCGGTTCCGCGATGCCAGTTTCTATATAAAGAGGGGAAGCGTAGCTCAAGCTTGCTTCTGCGTAAGGTTCTGTCTCTCCAATGTAACGAGCAGCGCCGAAATCAATGAGCTTAACGTAATCGCCTTCACTCACTAATACGTTAGATGGTTTAATATCAAGATGGCAGATACCTCTTGTATGCATAAACTCTAGAGCGCCAGCGAGTTGATACACCAACCAAGCGATGTGGTCGTGGCGGAAGCCTTTAGAAGAATGACGATCCATTTTTTCTGCCAGTGATTCACCTTGGATCCACTCGTACATCAAATATGGGCGTTCGAATTCGTTGCCGATTTTTACAAAGTTAGCCACGCTAGGGTGTTGAGAAAGCTCCAGCCTGCTCGCTTCGTTAATCAACATTTTGCTCGCAAATTCTGGCGAGTCATCATTGATAACTTTGCAACAGATTTGCTTCTCTGGCTGCCCTTTTTTTGCAAGATGGTAAACCGTTGTCTTACCATTTTTAGAAGGAAGCTTGTCTAATACATCAAACTGTGAAAAAAGCACGTACTCAAGCTTCGGCTTATTTTTTTCTGCTAGCCTTTGCTCATTCAGTTTCTTTTTCTCAATAGCTTTAACAACCAACTGATCGATATATCCTTTGGCTGTACTCTGATTATTAGACACTTAGTACTCTTTCATAGAATAAATATTATTAGAGTTGAATAATATTTTCTTGAACGTACTTGTATCAAGGTTGGTATTTAAAACAAACAGTAAGCCTATTATTTTAGTTATTATTACTAACTTATTAGACCTTTTTACTTACGCTTTCACTGCATGAGTTATACGCTTTTTCGTGTTACAAACTTCAACCTAATAATATGAGTATATTTTCATTGCTATTTGATCGATGAGTGCCCACTAACATTGCAGTAATTGGAGAACTCCTTTGTCACCATGAAAGTCGAACATTAACAATGTAGTTGGTTGCTTAAAGTGGTGCTCTCTGACCGCAAAGGCAATTAAAGCGAGAGAAGAACAACTGCCCATCGTGCCCCACAACTCATTGATAAGCTGCGGTTGTTCTGGGTTCGTGAATCGTTCTGCTTTAGCTCCCAGAGCAAAACCGTAATCTTCCGAGTGCATGCGAAGGTTCGTCATATCGGAATACACTTCACCAAATGAATCGAGCTTTTTACTCGCACGTTGAACAAGTCGAAACATGCCTCTTCGGTCTGAAGTGTTTAATTCCGTATCAATGTAGCCAAGCTGCGCTTGAGGCTTAAGTTTCAATGTTTCTACGGTATTTCTTCGACAAAGAATTAAACCCGCCCCACCCTCACTCGGAATAACGCCCCATGGATTATTGGTACTCATTACCATCGCATCGTCGATGAGTGTTTGCATCGAACTCACCAAGGTATCGACACTGATACACATCATAGCATCGTATTTATCCAATGATTTCATGGCCTGGAGAACGAAACTGGGCCCACTGGCATGAACAGCATTCACCACAGAGAGAAATTCAGCATAGTTACTTTCACCAAGCCATTCTTGCACCTTTACTAGTGAAACAGACGCAGGCACCGCTATAAGCAAAGGTATTGGTCTCAATGAACGTGGTAACTGTGCTAACAATGAATCAAGCAAGTGGGTGATTAACTCACACGTTTTCTCAAACTGCTCACTTTCTTTGGTGTATTCGATTTTGGCGTAAGTAAAACGCTCGATACCATCATCCCCTACACATTGGTCGAATCTTCCTAAGTCAGCATACGAAACTGCACTAGCAATATCTAAATTCATACCGGTTGGCGTCATCACTTCCATCCCTAGCACGTAACGGCCTGTTGAATTATGCATGCTCGCTTACCTCTTCCAACTTAGTGATGGATGTCGACACCAACAAATGTTCCTTGCCCTGACAAGGAAACGCAGCGGTGTAACTGATTGATATAGTTTTCTTTTCCGTATCAACGAATAAGGTGTACATCGCCATATCAGCTTGATAACTTTGATCTTTGAACGTCGCGATCGCACGGTATTTTTCTTTAGGAATTCGAAATGAAAGCGTGTCATCATGACAAAAGCCACTCATCATCAAACGCTCCCCCCCACGAAGGAAGCCTTTGCACTGTTGATCAATAGGCGCGCTTTGGAAGAACCGCTTATCAAAATCGAGTGGCAACATTGGCTTGCGATTCTCAATCCAATCGTCATCGAACGTGCCGGCCAGCTTCTGGCGCGACTCAAAGAACGGAGGCACTGGCCCGAACCCCGCAACGCGTAGTTTTTTCGCGGCGGCACTCCAGTCCTCTCGGGGATAAAAAATCGAGGGCACTTTCTGTTCAAGCAATTCTTTGTTGGAGTCGGCAACCCCACCACCTATTCGGTTACGTAAATCACCGCCTACCGCGCAAGTGTAATCAATGTCTTTTTCAATAAATGGGACTGGATTGCTCAGCGTGATACTGCCAGCATGCTCAACCCATACGCGTTCCCCGTGAATAGCGAGAGTCTTATCGATATGACCATCAATCAGCACACGACACTCTTGGTATGTCACTGGCTTTTTCGCGTAGCTGCGCGCTTTGCCGTAAACAAGTACATCTGTGTTTTCTTTGGTATACGCGAACTCGTGGTCAACTTTCATCGCAGAGAAGCCTTCTTCGCCCAAATATTGGGGATCATCGAAGATTTCACTTTCACCTAATTCGTGCCAAACCACACCATCGAATTGCCATGTGCGTTTGGCGACTACAACCCAGACTTCATCGCCGTTTTCGTCACGTTGAAAACGACCTTTGAGTGATAGCTCAGGGTACGCCTCAATATCCCATAACTGCATTGCTATTCCTTAAGTTGAATCGTTCGCTCGCAGAAGGTGCGGCCTTTAAATTGTTAAAGTTCCAGTCTTGTTGATGAATCGGCATTGCCATATCCCAAGGCACGTAGGCTCTGGATTGAATACAGAGTTGACGCCATAGCCAATCGCGGAACAGCACATCAACGTTAGAATCTTGCATCGCAGCTAACGTAGACTCGAAGCTCAATGCGTAACCCAAGCGGCTTGGTAGATTTTGGATATATTTTTCATCTTCCACCCACTCATTGAGCAGATCGACAATCTCTTCCCATTCATACTCGACACCAACATCTTGCGGATTCAGAGGAAGAAGCTTTCCGTAGACGACATACAAGGCTTGAAGCCAAATTTCACCCTCAGCTTCACCTTCCTCCAGACTTTCCAAGTGCTCGATGATTTGGGGTACCAGTTTCCAATCACCACCCAGCGCAAAATCAACAGGTGCTAATGAAGAAGAGATATCAAACGCCTCAAACTCTTTTAACTCAAGTAACTTGGCATAAGTGAGCACTTGCGCTGATGGTAATCCATTTGGTTCGATGCCAAAGCACTGACGGAGCCAAGTGCCTCTGTCACGTTTGGTAATCAAACGTTCAAATAGATATTGTTCGCTGCCTGCATTGTCATTGAGCCAATCAATCCCCTCTTTCACGTCTTGTAAAGCGAGCAGTGGCAAAGCAACATGAGAGCTAATGATGCTGGCTTTGTGCCAGCGCTTGATGAGAGAAACACTTAATGTTTGACGTACACGTAAGCATTCAAAGTAAAACGCACTGGATGTCGCATTACCCTCAATAAGCTCCGAAAGCGTGCTATCCATAGATTCAACCGGAGATTGTACGGCAATGACCATTGCGGTTTTAGCGTCAATATCTTCGAGTAAACTCAAGCCGCACAAAAGGTTATCCAACGCTGAGCCCAACTCGCCTTGTAGCATCAGCCAGCTGTAGATTTCTGGCTCCTGGCCTCTTAACTGATGAATCAACCCCGGTGCTAACCGATAAAACGACAAGTACACCTGCTTCAGTTCTTCAATTTGGCGTTCAATCAGCTTGAGATACGCCAACTCACGACTTGGATAACCCCTTTTGTGAATTTGAACTCGCTGCCTGATTAAAAAACCGATACTTTCAGAAGCAATGGACAGCTTTTCATTACAGAAATCCAGCCATGTTACTGGCAATTGGGAAAGGTCGTTCACAGCGCGCTCAGCTTTTGCTAACGCGCCTTCGACTTCTTGATTGGTTATGGGTGCCTTTAGGTGCTCGACACCGATTCTTTGTCGCATCTAGTTATCCGTTATTAGCGTGCCATAACGCGATTGCAATTAGTTAATACAAAGTAATTAGCTAACTCGACGTAAATTAGCTAATGCTAGGTAATTAGTTAATTGCGATCGTTCCGCCTTGAATTTTTTGTGCTTTTTCTGCTTGAGAGGTGACGTACTTCGCTTTAGTGGTAATTCGTCCATCGCGCCCGCTATAGCGAGTTTCTGTCTCACCACTTTTGACTACCAACTCTTGTTCTGTCTCGATAACCATCTTCTTCGCTCGCAATACAAACTCGTCAGAGTCATCCAGAATGGAGAAGAAAATGTCCGTCACAAGAGGCAAGCTTAAGTCGTCGTTCAAAAATTCAACTCGACAACTTAATCGATTATCGATAGCCATTTGCAGCTCAGAACGACGAAAGCCACGTCCTAGTCTCGCAGTGAGTGGCTGCTTAAATGGGTTACCATCAAAATCAACTCGCACACTGCCCGTAGACTCATTGATAGCCACTATTCTTCCAAAACGCGAAAAGCAAGCCGTTGATTCGGCTTGCTGCTCTGATATTACTTCTGTTGTAAGAGGTTGTTTTTCCATTGTTAGTTAACCACTACGTTGCCACCTTTCACGACGACTTTGTCACTGCCTTCGATCGTAATAGCCGAGCCTGATAACTTTATTGAACCATCACTGTTCATCACTAAAGAGGAACCACCCGTTTTCAATACAATCTTGTCGCCACTGATAATTTGCGTTGCACCATCGGCTTTATAAGCGGTGTTCCCTTTCACTGATACCGTTAAGTTGCCACCAATCGTCTGGTTATCATCCGCACCAATATCTGAACTCTTAGACGCACCGATAGTAAGGTTACTGTTTTCGCCAATATCTAAGTCATCATTTTTACCGATCTTAGTCGTACGGTTATCACCAATTTCTAAGTCAGAATTGTTTTTCACATACTGGGCTTCGTTCGCGTTGTATGTGACGGTAACGTCTTGCTCGACTGTCTCGGTAAACGTACTGTTTACTTGTGTCGTTTTATGTCCATGAATGGTTTCTTTATGGTCACCATGAACTTCATTCGTTTGGTGACGTGCAACCTTCAAGAATTCATCTTGACCGATATCACGGTAACGGTTGTTGAGCACCTTGGTCGACATGTCTTTTTGAGCGTGAATATAGACTTCTTCTTGGTTCGCTTCGTCTTCAAAACTCAACTCGTTGTAACCTGTTCCTTTGTGCGTTTGCGTGCGGAACGTGGTACGAGTTTTGTTTTCTGGCAAAGAGTACGGTGGGAAATGCAAACCGTTGTAAACTGCGCCCGTAACTAACGGACGATCTGGATCGCCCTCAAGGAAAGTCACTACGACTTCATGGCCAATACGCGGCAAATAAACTGCGCCCCATGTTGGCGCCGCCATGGATTGGCTTACACGAATCCAACAGCTTGAATGTTCGTTGTTATCACCGTAGCGATCCCAATGGAACTGTACTTTCACTCGACCAAGCTTGTCGGTGTAAATCTCTTCACCTTCTGGTCCTACAACGACCGCCGTTTGAGGGCCATCCACTACTGGTGCTGCTAGTTTAGGCGCTTTAAAAACCACATCACGTGGAACACATGAGAACTGGTTGTAGTAAGTGGTTGGCATACCACTCGCTTCATCTTCATGCACTTGCGGATCTTGACCTGTGTGCATTACAGACAACATGAGGTAATCGCGGTTAATCTCAGAACGCGGGTGGTCACTGACGTTAAAGCTGTAACCAGATGCTAAGCGCATTACGTCACTCGTTGCTTCCACTTGTTGATTATCGACTATGTGTTCCGACATCCACTCCGTGGTTCTCACCTGACCCATCAGCGGGTCGACGTATCGTCCAGGATAATCAAACTGCTTGAGATCTTGGTCTAGCTCGCCAGCCTGTGTCATCTCTTGTGGAATTTTAGGGTGTTCGTAGTTGTAATCTGTGTACGTAACCTGTCCCGTTCTAACGCGGTTAACTAACTCGAGATCAGAGATATGCTCGCGATCGGCAACACCGCCACCATCGGCATGATAAACAATCGGCCCAATGTATGAAGCATTTAGTGGCGAGCTTATCAAAGGTGCAATCGCGTCATTACTGTCGACAATGACCATCGTATGATTTGAATCGCTATGGTCAAAGTAATACCACATACCGTGTTCAGCCATCATACGCTGCACGAAGTGCAAGTCAGACTCACGGTATTGCAGAACGTATTCTTTTGGAGGATAAGTACCCGACACTTCAAATCGGTAATCGGTGACTGCCCCATCATCGAGTACTTCTGTGATGATGTCTTGCGCTGACTTTTGCTGGAAAATACGACAATCTTGGCGCTGAGATAAGAACCAAGCTTGAGGAACCAAGACTAATTGATAACGAGAAAAACGACGTCCAGTCCCTAAGTAACGAACTTCATTCACCACGCCGTTGAACACGCGCGCAGCCCCAACACCTTGTCCGTAAAGTGTCAACGTTCCTGCTTTACGTATTAACTCATCGAACGAGATATCTGGATCAAGTGAAAGTAATGAGAGATTGATGTGGAAAGGCTTAGATAACTCTTCATGAACATGAAAGCTCTCAACCCGAAATTCATGCCCACATCCAGGCACTTCAAATTTAAATTCTACGTCATTCACCATATCTTTTACCTGATACAAATAATCGAATTAGGGCCAACAATCGTTGGCCCTGAATCTTTACGCGACGAGCAATTAAGCTTCGCGTGGAGCACGCCAGTCGTCGTTACCCGCAGTACCACAGTTTTCGTGAGTTACTTCGATCGCACGGTAAGTGAACTTAAGCACTTCTTCTGTCACGCGGTCAGCTGTTGCTGCGTCTTGACAGTGGTTCATACGAGTTTGGATATCGACAAGTAGCGCATCAATCAATTTGATTGAGTAGTAGTGCTCTTGTTTACCTTGAACTGAAGTACGGTAGAAGCGGATCACACACTCAGGAAGTTTTTCGCCAGATACTAGTGCGTTGAATAGTAGTGGAGATGAGCGATCTTGAACTTTAGTTACAACAAGTGGACGGTGTACACGTTGACCAGTTGGCTGACCACTTTGTGGATCACGTGGAACTGTTAGCACGTGATCAAGTTCTTGTACTAGGAACTCATCAACATGAGCTTCTTGCCATGTGTTACCTACTGAATCTGCAGAGTAAGTATCTTTAGTAATATGGCCTTGAGTCTCACCTTGGATAGACATATATGCTGGAGTTGGCATCGCTATTTCCTTTTCTAAAATCTGTTTTGTTTAAATCACCAAATCGCTTATCACCGCGACTACTTGGTATAATCAAAGTCCGTGCCAACTTTAAAAATGCAATAAAAACAACAATTTAAATAAATTAAGACATTATTCACCAATATCTTGAGTACAATTTATTGGATAAAAAACCAAAAAGTTGGATTAAGATAATAATAAATTGTTATAACTTTAAAAAGTGAAAATAACCATATAAAACCGTGTAAATAAAGTCATTAAAACTAATAAATCCGACACTTTTACTATCAATTAATTTAGAATAACAACGCCATTAAAATAACCACAAACATTAATGTCACAATAATCATTAAAAATAACCAACAAACGATAGTCAAAATATCTTGATAAAAAAAGAACGCAATCACTTTTAGTATAATAGCTGCTACCTCTTTTCCTCTAAAGAATAAAATGGCTATGATAAATATAAACCTTTCTTCATTAATTCAGCGTCTACACCCGATTGCAAAAGTAGCATTAGAAGACGCCGCTGCACTTGCAGTCTCTGAAAAAGCAAACGAAGTTCAAATTGAGCATTATTTACTGAGTCTATTAGAAAGGCCAAATAGTGATTTTGACGTCTTATTAAGTCATTTTGATTGTTCTGAGAACTTATTAAGACAATCGGTTCGATCCACACTCGACACCAACGCCAAAGGAAATGGCAGCAAACCTGTTTTTTCTGCTTTATTAATCGAATGGTTGCAAGAAAGTTGGCTGGTTTCTTCTTTAGATCTATCCGAAACACAAATCCGCTCTGGTGCCTTACTCCTTACTCTTGTTAGCAACCCTCTCCGTTACGGCCAACATGGTTACGCCTCTATCCTTGAAGCGGTAAACCCTGACAGCCTTAAGCGTAACTTTGCAGAGCTAACAAGCCACTCTATTGAGGCGCAAGTTGCTACTTCAGAGAAAACACAAGCTCGTGAGGATGGCTCAGCACTGAGCAAGTTCACAACCGACTTCACTGGTAAAGCACGCAAAGGCGAAATCGACCCTGTTTTCTGCCGCGACCAAGAAATCCGCCAAATCGTGGACATTCTTGCTCGTCGCCGTAAAAACAACCCTATTGCTGTTGGTGAACCGGGCGTTGGTAAAACCGCAGTAGTAGAAGGTTTGGCACTTAAGATTGTACAAGGTGACGTACCAGACAACCTCAAAGGTGTTGAGCTTTACGGCCTGGACATGGGTCTTCTGCAAGCTGGTGCAAGCGTAAAAGGCGAATTCGAAAAACGCCTAAACGCAGTATTGGATGAAGTGAAAAACTCACCAACTCCAATCATTCTATTCATCGATGAAGCACACACCCTTGTTGGCGGTGGTAACCAAGCAGGCGGCAGCGACGCGGCAAACTTGCTAAAACCAGCCCTAGCGCGTGGTGAAGTGAAAACCATCGCTGCGACAACATGGTCGGAATACAAGAAGTACTTCGAGAAAGATCCTGCTCTTGCGCGTCGTTTCCAATTGGTGAAACTCGACGAACCGTCTCCTGAGCAAGCAGCATTAATCATTCGTGGTCTGCGCCCAACATACGAGAAGTCACACAACGTTTACGTGCGTGACGATGCTATCACTGCTGCGGCAGCACTTTCTGCTCGTTACATCTCTGGTCGTCAACTGCCAGACAAAGCGATCGATGTACTAGATACGGCGTGTGCACGAGTGAACATCAGCCTTAATGCCATTCCTGCTTCTGTAGAGACACTGCAACAAGAACTTGCAGCTCAACAGCGCGAGCTTGAAGCACTTGAGCGTGATGCTCTGCAGCAAACTGGCGACAAGCACAGCCTTGCTAACATTCCAGACCTAAAACTGGCAATGGAAACAACGAAAGAAGCGCTAGCAGAACAAGAAGCGCAATGGCACAAAGAAAAAGAGCAGATCCAAGAGATGATTGCTCTACGCTCTCGTTTGCATGAACTGGTCTTTGGCGAAACAAATGAAGAGGAGCTTGTTGCAGAAGAAGATTCAGAACAAGAGCAAAACGTTTCTCCATATGCAGA
This sequence comes from Vibrio sp. Vb1554, assembly GCF_033344235.1. Lineage (NCBI taxonomy): Bacteria > Pseudomonadati > Pseudomonadota > Gammaproteobacteria > Vibrionales > Vibrionaceae > Vibrio > Vibrio sp. Vb1554. The sequence goes on from NZ_JAWPOJ010000002.1 coordinate 143,058, forward strand.
AATGGATGAAGAAGCCGTTCGCATTGCAATTTCGGCCTGCCAAGAACAGCTAGATGCAATCCGCAATGGCAACCCACTGGTTCACTTTGAAGTGGGTCCAGATGAAGTTAGCCACGTCATCTCGGACTGGACTGGTATTCCTATGGGTAAGATGCTTCAAGACGAAGCAGAAACCACGCTAAAACTGAAAGAAAGCCTAACACAAAGCATCAAAGGCCAAGAATACGCTATCGATGCACTGTCTGAAGGCATTCAAACTGCGAAAGCTGGTCTAGGTAACCCAGACGCACCGACAGGCGTATTCCTGCTCGTTGGCCCAAGTGGTGTGGGTAAAACCGAAACGGCTCGTGCGATTGCTGATCAAATGTTTGGTGGTGAGCGCTTTATGACGACCATTAACATGTCTGAGTTCCAAGAGAAGCACACGGTATCTCGCCTAATCGGTTCTCCTCCGGGTTACGTAGGTTACGGTGAAGGCGGCATGCTGACAGAAGCGGTTCGTCAACGTCCATATTCTGTTGTTCTTCTTGATGAAGTGGAAAAAGCCGACCCTGAAGTGTTGAACCTGTTCTACCAAGTGTTCGACAAAGGCACGCTGAACGACGGCGAAGGCCGCACAATCGACTTCAAGAACACGCTGATCATCATGACCAGTAACCTTGCGACGCACGAGATTGAATCTTTGGTTCATCAATCCAAAGACATCGATGCAAACATCATCGCAGAAGCTATTCGCCCTACTTTGAACCAACACTTCAAGCCGGCGCTGTTGGCACGTATGTCAGTACTACCATTTGTTCCGCTGTCTGATGAAGCAATGACAGAAATTATTCACCACAAGCTGAACAAAGTTTCTCAGCGTCTACAGAGCCATCACAAGTTGTCTCTGAGCTACGAAGAAAGCTTGGTTGAGTTCGTACTAGGTAACTGTCGCCTTGCTGAAACGGGCGCGCGTAACATCGACGCGGTCATCAACCGTCAGTTGCTGCCGCAACTATCGACTCAGCTATTAGTGCATGACAAGGATGATTCACATACGCAAATCGAAGTGTCTGTCGATGAGCAAGGAACACTAACCTATGCGTTCAGCTAACCATAGCGAACTTAGTAACGCCCTACTTGCGATCAGTCAGTCTTTGGCTGATCGCAGCCAGCTTACCCAAACCTTGGATGCCGTGTTGACCGCTGCGAGACAAATGACCCTCGCAAAGCACGGCATCATTTACGTTTTGGACCAGACTGGGCAGGCGTTGATTCCAAGTACCGCTCACCATAACGATAAAACTATCGTTTCCCACCCTTGGGAAGCATTACAGTTAGACTCAGCCAGTGAGAACGATCCATTCAACTTTGCCATTCGTAATGGTGAAGTGGTGTTGATTAACGAGTTGTATAAGTACAACGGCTATGACTGCGAAAGCATCTATCAAACAGAACAGACACTGGGATTAAAAAGCGAGAACTTACTGGCTTGGCCTTTGATTGATAGCGAAAGTAAAACCATTGGGCTGTTAGTCTTACTCGATTTGAACGTCATCGACAACGAGGCAGCCTTGACGGAGTTTTGTCGAATGGCAGCGAGTAATATTCGCCAAGCCGTTTGGTTAGAGCAATATGGGCAAGTGATTAAAAATCTCAATGCCGACAATCAAGCCCTAGTGCGCGAGAACACTCAGCTCAAAAAACGTACTCAGAAAGCCTATCAAGGTCCTATTGCAGAGAGCGAAGAAATGCTCAATGTCTTGAATCGTCTTGATAAGGTGCTATCTCTTCCTGTCGACGTTCTGTTGCGTGGTGAAACGGGCGCAGGTAAAGAGGTGATCGCGAAATACATTCACGAAAACTCTAACCGTTCAGAACAGCCTTTGATCGTACAAAACTGTGCGGCAATTCCCGAACAGTTGTTAGAGTCTGAACTGTTTGGGCATAAGAAAGGTTCATTCACGGGCGCGGACAAAGACAAAGTCGGTTTGTTTGAAGCAGCCAACGGCGGCACGCTTTTCCTAGATGAAATTGGCGATATGCCAATGCTACTGCAAGCAAAATTGCTGCGTGTGCTACAGGAACGTAAAGTTCGCCCAATCGGCACTAGCAAAGAGATTGAAGTGGACGTTCGCGTTATCGCCGCAACCCACTGTAATCTTATGCAGCAAATCAAAGATGGCGGATTCCGTGCCGATTTGTTCTATCGTTTGAATGTGTTCCCTATTACATTACCACCATTGAGAGCTCGCAAGTCAGACATTATTCCCCTTGCCGAACATTTCGTGCAACACACCACCAACACGCTAGGTTTGCCGCAAGCACCAGGGTTAAGTGCCAACGTACGTAAACAGCTCCTTGCCTACCAATACCCAGGGAACGTGCGTGAGCTTAAGAACATCATTGAGCGCTCGGTGCTACTGTCCGATTTTGAAACTATTACTCACATCGAGTTTGGCGAACAAATCCCAGAAAGTGTGCCAAGTATCGACATGAAAGCAGCTTCATCTACCCCAGAGCAACCTACTTACGAGCAGCAAGCACAAGCGGATTTAGAAGACGTTTCAAAGAGCCTTAAGGACGTTGTCAGCCAATACGAGCGTACAGTAATCATCGATTGCTTAAATGCTTGCAATTGGCACACCAAGAAGGCCGCTGAGCAATTGGCGCTTCCAATGAGCACTCTCAACCATAAGATGAAGAAATACGATATTTCTGCAGCGGGTTAAGCGAGAAGCGAGAAGCGAGAAGCGAGAAGCGAGAAGCGAGAAGCGAGAAGCGAGAAGCGAGAAGCGAGAAGCGAGAAATCTTACTTCAGTTTCCATTGATAAGAAAAGAAAAACCGCCCGAAGGCGGTTTTTTTATTTATTGAGAATCGACGCTTCAATGATAGTTGCTAAGTATGGGTCTCTAATCCAAGTTACCAAACGTTCTGTACGCTCTTCAGGTTTCAGTTTTGCCCAGTTGATGTACATATCTTTATCAACTTTATAGCTTGGGTCTTCACAATCAGAAAAATAAGATAACTCATCTACATTTTTGTACTGCCTGCCCAACGACATCTCAAAGCTTTCAAGTTTAAACGGCGTTTTTTCCGCTGTATTACGTTGTACTAGAGAGGACACCTTTAGAACTGCTTCTTGGAATCGACCAGATGTCGAGACAACGGGTCCAAATGGTCGAAGCCCCTTGATTTCTTGCCCGTTCAGCGCTTTAAATGCGAACTCGAAACGAGACGCGTAGACCACCTTACCATCGAAATCTTCATCCATGTCTATGTTGGATAGAGCCTCAGAGACAAAATCTGCGTCTATATTTTTGTTAATCACATCGCTGTCATCTAGCGTCCATTTAGAACCGTCTTTCTTTAGTATCCCAATATAAGTAAGGTTACTTAGATACTCAGGACCAGCGGTAGTTTCAGATCCGAATACGGCTTCATTATCAAAAGTAGTAGATAGCTTTAGTGAAACTGGAACACTTTGCCATTCGAGGTTTTGTCCCTCATACGACTCTTTTCTGTGCTTGCCACCAATAAGCATAACTTCCATAGCGAATGACTTATTCGAAGTCCAATCAAAACCTTTGAGCTCATCAGCAGTAGTGAACATACTGTCTTCGTTCATAAACTGTCGTTTATTTCCGTAGTTGACCGCAATCGCACTGTGCTTAATGTCATCGATAACAGGCTTTGTCGGGCCTTTATGAACTTTACTATGTAAGACAAAATCTAGCGTTAACAAATCTTTCTCTGACACACTATTTCCGTTCGCAATAAAGCCCGATTTAGCAGAGAGTGTATAGTTATGGTTTGTATCGACTCCTACAGGAATCTGTCTAGGTGACGTAATAAATCGTCCGACTGTCTTGTCCACTCGTACTGGTAGCTTATAGTTGCTTCCAGATAGAGTGAACTCATAGGTCATATTTTTGAAGCCACCGCTGTTTACATATTCTTTGAGTACATCTTGTTGGGAGTCAATTTTTATCACCTGCCCAAAAATCGGACCGAGAGCAACTTGAGATAAGTATCCGCTATAATCGACTAAATCGTGCTTAGCGATCAAAGGCTTCACTCCAGAGAAGACATCATCGCCAAAGTAAAAATACGGTTCAAACTCACAACCAATAAGGACTTTGCCGTCTGCTTTTTCCGCCTCAAAAAATTCGGCCAACTCACCTTTGGGATCTACACTAAATTCCTCGTGTTTCATCGGCTTGAACATCAAATTAAACTTAGGTCCACTGGTATTAAGTAAACCGTCAGTGCGCTGATAAGACATCTCACACTGAAACACATTTGACGTCATCTGTTTCAGACTTTGTTTGCCTAACACCATTTGCCACTTCAAACGGTGGAAAGGCGATAATCGCACCTTTTTATTTGCTTTTAATCGTACCTTCTCCCACTCATCAAAGGTGACCCATTTAGAGTTGTCATGAGGCTCAGAGACTAATAACCTAACGAACCCTAGGTCCTCTTCTGATAATTTTTTAGACTCAACATTAAACTGTGTCGCAAACTCCACTAAGCCTCGTTGTTGATCGCGATTATAGAGCTTGTCTTGCACTGGAAACGCGACATTAAACGCCCCAGAAACGTCTTTCCTTTTTGGAGCAATATAGTTGGCTTTGTTACGAGTAATGATTTGTTCAGCTATTTCTTCACCGTAACTTTCAACTAATTGCTTGCGTCCCTCACGACGCATGAGTTCTTGGATCCACAAGTTGCACAAGTTTTCTTTTAACTCTGTGTTTAATATCCAACCATCGGTTTCAATATATCGCTGAATGTATTCATCGATAGCTAATATTCGCCACTGTTCTGTGAACTCTTGTTCGCCCTCAGCACAAGCTCTTTGAATCAAAAGCACCAAACCATTAATAGCAAGTGCACGGCGTTGATAGCGCTTAATCAGCTCCTTTGCACCCGTAGCTTTTCCTAAGTGCTCAACTAACGCATCTGATGACGTAAAATACACCTCAGTCAATTGCGTATTAATCTCAGCCAATGAATCAATAATCTCTGTGGTTTCATGGCTAAGTTGTTCAATTGCAGATACGCTTTTTCTAACCTCGTTGTAAGAAGACAAGTAATAATCAAAGAGTGCAGAGTCAAGCAACTGGGCACCACTCATCAGCATTTTTCCGCCTTCTTTGACAACGAAAAAGCCTCTTGCTGCCTGCCCTATTATCGGAACATAGCAAGCCATACCAACGATCATCTCGAAGATAGCTAGCTTGAGCTCTTTTGCAATTGCTTCTTCTCCCAAGTTCGCATTTAACTGAGCTAAACGCGCTTGCTCCATAGCCTTAAAGCCGAGTCGACTCGGTGGAATTCTCGCCGCAAACTCTTGTAGGTAGATTCGAACCTCAACACGTCGGTTAATATTAAGTTGCGCGTTTTCGCGTTTGATTTCGTTGTTTGGTACCTCGACTATCGGTCGACGTTCGCCAAAAAATCGAATGTCACTAACTGAAGAAAAGAACTCAGCAACATGCTGCGCTCGCTGTTGCGAAAGGTTTTGGTTATATTCTGAATCACCGTTTTGACAGGCATGCCCTTCGATTTCAACAACGGCATTTGGAATCTTAGATAATTCTTTATCGACAGCAGCCAAATATGACAAGTGAGGGGCTTGAACCTGATTGTTATCAAAAGGAAAAACCAAGCGTAAACCGGCACCTTTATGGTCTTTAACAAACATTGCACTGTCTTCAGCAACGTCATTCGGAATGCTGTCAGTAAACGTTACATTGTCGCCTAACTTATCTATGATTTGCTTAAGTAGTAATTCCCCGCTCTTCAGACTTTCTTTCCAGACTGGTACCCAGTTCAGATAATCGCGTGATACCTGCTCAAAATAACTTTTCCTGAGTTTAGCTTTCTCTTCTGCTAAGCGTAATTGCTCGCTTTTGTCAGTGATCTCTTTTATCTCATAGAAGGTGTTGATTGCATTGAGCCCTGCACCAGCAAAGGGCGACAAAAAGCTTTTGATACTGCCGTTACCTGTCAACCACGTTCTTGCAGCACTCCCCGCCACAACGTGGGCATTACCATTTCTCGCAGGTTCAATAACCTTGGTAAAGAACTTACTTTTGTCAAACCCCTTCTCTTTGAGGAGCACTTTTAAGCCCACTTGTGCTGCACGCTCGGATTCCGATGCCGCTTGGCGTAAATCTTGAAGAGTTTGGTAAGCTGCTGCGGTAGCCGATACCCCAAATGAAAACTCCAATGCCGAAATCATGGCTGGAGGTAATGCGCCCTTATCTACTTGCCCCCAAAACGTGTTTGCTAAACTTCCAACCACGTCGTGTTTACTGGAGGGATTTTGATGAATATTAATGCCAGCATTAACCAAACTTGGCGTAACTTTTGTACCAATCTCCCACAGCGCAGCACTCATACTGGCAGTCGTTCCGCTATTCTCTAGTTTTTCAAGCTCTCCCATTCGGAAGGCTTGTAGAGCTTTAAACTGCGTAGGAAATTGGTATATCAAAGACTCTTCAAGTGAGATCATGTCGCCCGCAACAACCGCGATCTTACCAAACGGTGTCGTTTGGCTAAGCGTGATGTACTCTCGTAGCTCGTAGGTGACTCTGGAGATAAGTCCAAACTCATCATACTCTTTGGTTACATTAGTGGCAGTCTGGGCAAATTCGGGAATTTTACCTGCTAACTCTCGGTCGAAAACCACTTCAATGGTGTACATGCCATCAGTAAAATCCTCTGACGCCAACGGAAACAACGCGATTGGACGATGCGAACCGCTGATTTTATCAAGTTTAGCCTGCGTTACAGTGTCCTCTTCTTGTAAGCTTTTATGTGTACTCGTTGTCTCGTCGAAACGCTTTACATCAACAATAGCGAGGTCATAATCATCGGTTGAAAACGCTACAGCGAGAAATGAAAAAGTTGGCACGATAAAACCACGAATGGGCTTATCTTCAGGTACAGAGTCATACCATTTGTTATATGTAACTTGCTCATCAGTTAGCGCTTGAGTACCTACTTCATATTTTGGTGCGAGCTGTGAACGCTTTACTTCTGTAACAGCATATTCCACTTTTTTTTCTAGCGAGTTAAGCGTTTGATCACCGCCATACCCCTTTAGCTTTTCTAAGATAGAAGCGAGGTCTGCGCACGCCTTTTTGATTGGGCGAGCCTTACTCTGCGCACCAATCGCCAACTCTGTAAGCATTGACCATTCAGGAAAAGACAGCTTATACGTCTTCTGTGTTAGTTCATGTACGGGCGAACGCAGTGCCAAAACCTGATTGACGTTGGTTTTTGGGTTTTTCTGCGTTGAATCACCGAGTACATGTAAACGGCCTAAATCGTCTGTCGCCCAAAGAGCAGCGCTTTCCTCACCTAAATTTATGGCAATAGGAAGACGTGACATAGGGCGGATATTTTTCAACTCTTCTAATGAGGTCAGATCTTTTTCGATATTAATCGCTCTATATTGAGGGTTCTGTGCATCCCCAATATTAGGAAAATCGACACCGAACAAATAGACATCTGTTGGTAAATACTTAAAGTTATTACTCATCGTTATCTACCTCCAGAAAGCGTCCATAATTAGCATCGGCATTATATAACACTGGTGTTATCGTGTTTTGACCAGATTGAATCACCTTCCATGACTGAGCACCATTTCCATTCATTTCATAACGGAGATCTGGCCCATAACGTCTTATGGTTATTATTGCTGCTCCTCTTTGTGTTTCATTACCGTTGTTACTGATATTGCCCACTTTAGCATAAACGTTCTTTTCATCGCCTTCCTTAGAAAACGCAAGCCACGTTTTTTCTTCAACGTTGATCAACACTTTACGGTACGAGTTTACTGCCCACACGTATTTTCCATTAGGGCTGATGGCAATTTGGCGGTAGATACGCTTTTCAATATCGACGGAGTCTTCAAACTCTTTTTCAGGTAAAATCGTGTATAAGCGTTTGAGTGTCTTGGCGTCATAAACTCCCACCCCCAAGCCCGCGGCATTGATTAACTTGCCATCTACAATGACCGTATCTTCAGACAACGGTACATCTACCTCTTCTTTGGTTCCCGTAGCTAGTGTGTATTTAAAACGCTTAAAACCATCTGAGAAATAGATGTAACTAGAGTCGTCCGCCCAGACTAAATATGGCTTGGTGCGCGCACTGCCCAACTGAATGGTCTGTTGCGTTTTTAAGTCAAAGATCGCTTTTATCAGAGGCTCGCCATAACTGTATGCGTATGCCACATAACGATTATTAGGGGAACGGCTCGTCACAAAGGTCTGAGGTGACGCCATACTTGGCATATCATCCGTAACTAAACGTAAATCTGTCCCATCAATTTTCACGCTCCAAATTTTGTAGCCATTTTCGTAATCGTTTACGAGAGGGTCTCGTGAGCTGACATTATTCCACCAAAACTGAATTCGAGGTTTGTCATAAGAGCTCGCATCAGACAAGTCTTCACGAGGCCACTCTTTTGCTCTGCGAACAGCATAGCCTGGTTTTACGGGAAGTGTACCTGGGTATTCAGGCTTGGACAGATCTTCAGAGTAAACAATAAAGTTGTGCTCACTTTGCCATTGGCAGCGTGGTCCGGTTACATCTATGCGATCGAGTGACGTTGTTTCACCGACATCGTAACAAGCCTTCTGAGTAGGTTCTTTTTCTACGGATTGTGTTGTTACCGTATTCGAAGTTTGATTACTTTCTTCACCACAGCCATTTAATAACATAACTGTCGAAAGAAGCGTGATACTTAACGTTGTTCGTTTCATTTTATAATAGTTCCGTGAGTTCAATGTCTTGATAAATAACTGATATTAAGACCGTTTTATCTGAGTTATGAGATCGGCAATGACGAGTGAGATTGACCCTTTTAACTTCTGGTAACCAACCGCTAAACACGACTTCTTTACAATACTCATCCACAAACTCAGCCTCGCGCAAAAAAATCTTTTGGCTCCATGTTTCATCAACACACGCCAGTTGGAAAAAATCATCCGGTTGATCGCACTGAGGGTTACTTTTATATGTGATTACAATGCCTTCACTTGGTGAGTTAACAACAGCGGCAGCAACACCTTGCTCTTTTTGACTGACGACATTGTAATCTGATTTGCTTAACACTTGAGTATCTAGATTCGGCAGCGAAATCACAGGTTCGGAGCTCGCATCAAAGTTATGAGCAGAAGAATAATCACTGAGGTCTACTTTAACCGCTTTCTCGTTATTCCCGCTCTTTAACTCGTTGAGTTGCTGAGTATTGAGTTGAGCCCGAGAATAATAAAGAGCAACATCACTCTGTACGCTGCCGTTGATTTTGTATGGAAGCCAAATATGAGGCAAAGGAACACCAAGCGGCTCTCTCTTAGTTTTACTTCCAGCCTTAAATGGACTCAACTCGGTTTGAAATAATTCTCTGTATGTTTCGCCTTCATTAGGCCAATCAGCAACCACTACCTCAACTTCTTCTCCCGTAAGACCAAAAACACGGGCGCAAGCGTATTCGTCCAACACGCCCTCATAGACTTTTTTACCGTCTTGGTACAGTTGAAACGCTTCCCCTGACAGAAATGCTTCGGAGTCTTCATCATATAAGCTGATATCGACCGATCTTTGAGGCGAGGACTTAGTGCTTTGGTAGAGCGATAGATCGACATCAGAAAAGCGTCCGTCGTTTTGAACTTGGATTTCTCGCCAAACTTCTGATTGCCAAACGACATAAATATAACCGCGATCAATAGATACATACCCTGAATCACTCTTATGAACTGGAACTACCGGCACCAACACGTTGTCCCACTCATCCATCTGAGTTTCTTTATCAACGGGTTGCAGGTCTTCGGCGAGTTTAAGCAAGATTGGCTGAGGTTGGTCGGAACAAGGGATTTTGATATAGAGCGTTTTGCCCTCAGCTTCGAGATCTTTAAACGTCGCGAGGCTGCGGTGTTTGTTTTCTGTATCAGCCTTGCCTACAGTCACTTTTTCTTTTTGAGCTTCGGTTTTTCCCAACATCAAACATGCTGCATTACTAGACCACTGCCCTGCAAACTCAACAACGATTTTTTGATCTGGGCTTGGCTCAGAAGGTACATGCGTGTAACTACGAACTAAAGCAACATCGTCGATAACCTGCTTGTATCCTGCTTTAAAAGCTTTGCTTTCATTCGAAGCAGATACAGAGTCAACGAGTGATTTAAGTCTAGGGAAGCTTTGCAGCTGAGAGTCCGTCAATGGCGACCGACGTGCAACGGTAGATAATGACACCCAATTGCCTTTTCCCAATTCGATTCTTATAGCAGCTAGTAATGCGCTGGTCGTTTTTTTGGCAGAGATGGAAATCTTTTGCGCCAATTCTTTAGGGAGGTTTCTAAGGATGTCATCTGAATTTCGCAAACGCGAAAGCTGTCCTATACACTCGTCCGGTGTAAGAACATAAGATAGCTCGTTGGAGGATAGCTTCGAGCTAGGTATAAATTTGCAAACTAAATGCATTTGAATTCTCCACAACCAACATCGTAAATATGGCTGCGGTGACAATTAAGCTGATAAGGCTTACAAGTACGATTTGGTCTGCGTATCCTACTTACTTAGCCATTTATTTTCAACGAGATAGAAAAATCGCCCGAAATCAAAAACACCAAAAAAATGGTGATTTTTACTATTAAAACATGCGATTTGACCACAATAAAAGCCAGTAACATCACCCACTCTGTCAAAATGGTAAAATCTTACTATCTAAAAAAATTTAATTTATGGACTGAAGTTAACAAAAATCGTAGTAACGTGTGCTTCAGGTAAGCACGAGGAAATTCAGAAGTTTATGAGGTGCCCTCCTCAGCAACAAACAACAAATTGACTGTTACTGAGGAAGTTTAAATAAAAAGGTGAGCGCATTACGCACTCACAAAAGTAACTGCTCTGAAGCTTGCTAGGATTAAATTTGCTTCATCGCGAGTTAAAGAGGTGAGGTATTACCCATCGACCTCATGCAGAACACTATACTCAGAGTATAGAAACGAGCGTAAATATATAATATTTAAAAAGATTTTCAACGCGACACATTCACCACAGCTCCTGCCGAGCGACCATCACAATCACGTCATACACACCTAAAAGCAACATTGGCCTAGTTATTATAGTTATTCAGCCTTGTATTAAGACGATTCATTAATTCGAGTAACTTATCAATAAAGGCAATTATTTTGATAAATATCACAAAAAGTCCCAAAGAAATAAAGCGAGCTAAACGCTCGCTTTATTTATGCCGCATTTTTTAAAGTTTTGTTATCACTAAAATATCGGTTGTAAACAGCACCTAAGGAGGCTGTACTTGCGAAACGATCATAGTTAAATGTTGCTTGAGCCTCTTCGGCAGAGGCGGAAAGCTTGTTGGTACCATTTACATAAATCGTCACTACCCCCTCCTTCAGTCCTGAAAGATCTAAATCAGTTGTCCATGAGTCTGAAAGCACGGTTGCCATGCCTGTGGCTTCTGTACCATCAGCGTCGACTGCTTTGATATCTATGAACTCACCATCTTCAAATCGTTCACTGCTACCACTTACTGTCACGCTTTCCACTCCAGTAACATCGTTGATAACGTCTAGGTGTATTGTCGGTGTAATTGGCATGGAGTAAGCCGTGTTCTGGCTACCGGTATTCCCTGATAAGTCTTGGTAGTCACGAACTAGTAACGCCACATTCAGCTCTGACGAGTCTGGTACCACTACATCACCAGTCCAAACACTTGGGTCCGCGGTTGCCATTAATGAAGTGATCGTTGTACCACCTAACTCCGCCGCTGCTGACTGCAGATCTTTATCGAATTCTAGCGTTACCGTCACGCTTTGGCCGATGGCTTGATGCTCAGGCGTAAACGTCACGTTAGTCAGCGTTGGCAGAGATTGCACGAGTGTAAAGCTCTGGCTTTCACTCACTTCAATGCCCGCTGAGTTCGTCCCCGTCACAATCACGGTATAAGTGCCATTGGTTTGATGACTCATATCAATCGCGTCACTGGTCCAAATGCCACCGGCTTGTACTGTTGCACTGCTGCTTTTCAATACCGTCGCGCTGCCTTGGGCTTTCACTTCAAGACGCAGGGACTGGCCGTCAAAACGTGTTGACGTGCCTTCGAATTGTAACGTGTCGGCTTGCACTTCATTCACACTGCCCACTGGCGTGATGGCTAAGGTCGGCGTGATCGGCATGGAGTAAGCCGTGTTCTGGCTACCGGTATTCCCTGAGAAGTCTTGGTAGTCACGAACAAGCAACGCCACATTCAGCTCTGACGTGCTTGGTACCACCACATCACCAGTCCAAACACTTGGGTCCGCGGTTGCCATTAATGAAGTGATCGTTGTACCACCTAACTCCGCCGCTGCGGACTGCAGATCTTTATCGAATTCTAGCGTTACCGTCACGCTTTGGCCGATGGCTTGGTGCTCAGGCGTAAACGTCACGTTAGTCAGCATTGGCAGAGACTGCGCGAGTGTAAAGCTCTGGCTTTCACTCACTTCAATGCCCGCTGAGTTCGTCCCCGTCACCATCACGATGTAAGTGCCATTGGTTTGGTGACTCATGTCCATTGCGTCACTGGTCCAAGTGCCACCAGCTTGTACCGTTGCGCTGCTGCTTTTCAATACCGTCGCGCCGCCTTGAGCTTTCACTTCAAGACGCAAGGACTGACCGTCAAAACGTGTCGACGTACCTTCGAATTGTAGCGTGGCGGCTTGCGTTTCATCCACATTACCCACTGGCGTAATAGCTAAAGTTGGCGTGATCGGCATGGAGTAAGCCGTGTTCTGGCTACCGGTATTCCCTGATAAGTCTTGGTAGTCACGAACAAGCAACCCCACATTGAGCTCTGACGTGCTTGGTACCACCACATCACCAGTCCAAACACTTGGGTCCGCGGTTGCCACTAATGAAGTGATCGTCGTGCCACCTAACTCCGCCACAGCACCTTGCAATGCTTTATCGAATTCCAGCGTCACCGTCACGCTTTGGCCGATGGCTTGGTGCTCAGGCGTAAACGTCACGTTAGTCAGCGTTGGCAGAGACTGCGCCAGTGTAAAGCTCTGGCTTTCACTCACTTCAATGCCGGCTGAGTTCGTCCCCGTCACCATCACGGTATAAGTGCCGTTGGTTTGGTGACTCATATCAATCGCGTCACTGGTCCAATTGCCACCGGCTTGTACCGTCGCACTGCTGCTTTTCAATACCGTCGCGCTGCCTTGGGCCTTTACTTCAAGACGCAGGGACTGACCGTCAAAACGTGTCGACGTGCCTTCGAATTGTAGCGTGGCGGCATGCGTTTCATCCACATTGACCACTGGCGTAATAGCTAAGGTCGGCGTGATCGGCATGGAGTAAGCCGTGTTCTGGCTACCGGTATTCCCTGATAAGTCTTGGTAGTCACGAACTAGTAACGCCACACTCAGCTCTGACGTGCTTGGTACCACCACATCACCAGTCCAAACACTTGGGTCCGCGGTTGCCACTAATGAAGTGATCGTCGCACCACCTAACTCCGCTGCGGCGGATTGCAGATCTTTATCGAATTCCAGCGTTACCGTCACGCGTTGGCCGATGGCTTGGTGCTCAGGCGTAAACGTCGCGTTAGTCAGCGTTGGCAGAGACTGCGCGAGTGTAAAGCTCTGGCTTTCACTCACTTCAATCCCCGCCGAGTTCATCCCCGTCACCATCACAGTATAAGTGCCATTGGTTTGATGACTCATATCAATCGCGTCACTGGTCCAAGTGCCACCGGCTTGTACTGTCGCGCTGCTGCTTTTTAGTACCGTCGCGCTGCCTTGGGCTTTCACTTCAAGACGCAGGGACTGGCCGTCAAAACGTGTCGACGTACCTTCGAATTGTAGCGTGGCGGCATGCGTTTCATCCACACTGCCCACTGGCGTGATGGCTAAGGTTGGCGTGATCGGTAATTCGTGAGCGGTGTTATCCTCACCTATGTTGCCAGTCAAATCTTTAAATTGACTAACAACCAAGTCGACACTTAACAGCGCGGTGCTCGGAACTTGTACATCACCAACCCAGACCTTTTTATCTGCCGTTGCTGACAGAGAACTAATGCGATTTCCGCCAAGCGTAGCGGTCGCCTCTTGGAGATCTTTATCAAACTCAAGCGAGACACTCACGCTTTGCCCCACGCTCTGATGCTCAGGGTTAAATGTCACATTGGTCAGTTTTGGTAAGGTTCCTTCAACCGCGATATTTAAACTGCTTCCTTTTCCAGGAATGGTGTTGGTACTTTGGTAGCTATCATCCTCTACCTGTATTGTTATGTTTTTATCTTGCTTTTCTGGACTGATGTAATTAACCGTCCACGTAATATTGTCTGAAGTCGACCAAGTATCTTGTTTTAACGTTCCTGTTGCACCGCTATCACTAGCGACAAGGTGGACATCTGAGATATCAAAGTTCGTAACTTCTTCTGTAAAGTTAAACGTAAGTGTAATCTCTTCACCTCCAAAAAGAGGGGCGCTTGAAGCAGTAGATATACTTAGCCCGGGAACGGTTGCCGCTTCCACATGCGCGTCAATAGAACTTTCACTCTTGTTATCCACCTTGTCTGTTGCTGCCACCGTGATCGTATGATCGCCTTTAGGTAACAAATAGCTTATGACATAAGGCCCCGCTTCGGTTGTCGGCTCAGTAATCGCTTGAGGAGCCACAGTGCTGCCACCACTCACCGCTTTTGACGTGACGAGGGTTAAATTTTTATCTGTAATGTATGCGCTAATTTCTAGCTGATACTTATCGTTTGTCGGTACCTTAGAGGTTTGATTAGCACTTAAGCCCGAAATACTTGGAGCGTCATAATCAACAATAGATTCGATAACCTTTCCATCATAACTTTTGCCTAGTAATTCAAAGCTTGTATTCTCTCTTCCAACTGAGTCCGTCACCGTCACCTTAAGGGTATATGACCCTTGGTTATCGACGGCAAAGTTCATCATTCCATTACCACTAGATGAGATAACATCACCTGAGTAACGCAAGGAATCACCGAGGCTTGGAATAAGCTCCACAGAATATTGTGAAGCTTTCACTCTTTCTCCTTCCACCGTAGATACCGTAAACGGCTGGCTTGCCTTGGTTAAAAACAGTTTCCCACCCTGCAAACTCGTAATTCCATCGAAATCAACTGTGACTTTAGGAACACTAATATCAATGACTTTTCTGATGTCTGAATATAGCCCAACACTATCTGTCGCTTTGATATCAACCGTGATTGAACCACGCCCCTCTAACTGAGATTTCGGTAGTTCAAAGTACGTAGATGAACCATTCCCATCCTCTACTCTTTCTTCTTGATAACTCGGGTTTAAAACCGAGTAGTTTACTTTTGCGAGGCTGCTACCAGTGTCCGTTATGTCAAAACGAAAACGAACATTATCAGGATTTGTTGGCGATTCGGTTACGATAATCTCATCGCCAACACTTGGAGGTGTGTTGTCAACTTTAATATCAACGGTCGCTTCACCGACTCTCGACCACACATCCGTTGCAGTAATCGTTGTCCTGATCGTTTTTCCATCCGCATCGCTAGGAAGTTCACTTGTAAATGTTGAACACTTGTAGGTTGGATCATCTGCACACACCTCTAATTGTGCAAACTTCTCCGGATTATCTTTATAGTTGTAGGATTCCGTTCCAAATCTGGCCATCACATTGTCTAGCCTAGAGTTTTCATACAGCTTAATTCTGAACTTGGCGACAAGCTGCTGACCATTAATGGTTGTGTTTCCAACCGGATCAGTAATTTCAACGACTACCGAACCTTTAGGTAATTCAAGCAATAGATCGTGCTCTGGCGTCAAGTTTCCTGCTAAATCAGATAAGTTCTTGATTTTGTATTCTTGAGTTGTACTCAGGCCATCAATAATATCGGCATAGGATTCAGAATACGTACACTTGATATTTCCAACACCTTTGGCACAAGTCGTTGGTGTATAAGCTTTGTTGCCAAGATTACGAACCAACTTTGGATATTCATCTGAACTTTCGGTATTCACGCCTGATAAAGCATCATTAAAAGAGAGCTCAAATGTGAGCATCTTCTTCTTCAAAGCTTCATCAAACCAAACATCACTTCCTTTAAAACTGTATGAGTTACCATCTACGACTGTCGGTGCATCAATATCCACCATCGAGAAATTGAACTTGTTGATCGTTTCACGCCCATTTGTACCCAAGGTTTTAGTGATCAAAGTAACAGGTGCTTTCGTCATGTTTTGCCCAACATTGACACTACAACTGTAAGGTTCTTGCGATACGTTGATAACACCAGAAGTTGGTTGCTCATTAGTTGGTGGCGCATCCAGAGAGTTGTATTCTTCACGAACCCAACACTCTAACGTTTTGGCTTTGACCGCACTCAATGTAGTAAAGGTGACATCAAGAACACCATCAGATAAGTAATTTTGGAAGTCCAGCGGGCTTTCAACTGTTAGAACCACGCCTTCACGCTGTACGCTAAAGGTTTGGTTTACTTTTCCAACCTTTCGGTCTTTTTCATCAAGGTAACGAACTTTGTTATAAACTTTGATATCAAGTTCATAATTACCATCTTTGGCAATTTGTGTAGAAAGCAACGTTGCAGTCCAAGTGCCATCTGCGGTTTCTGAGAACGTAAAGTTAGTCCCGTTTTGCTCTCCAGAGAACCTATACGTTGAGTCAATTCGATCAACGCCACTATCATCAACAATATCAAGCGTCAGTAC
Source organism: Vibrio sp. Vb1554 (assembly GCF_033344235.1). Classification (NCBI taxonomy): domain Bacteria; kingdom Pseudomonadati; phylum Pseudomonadota; class Gammaproteobacteria; order Vibrionales; family Vibrionaceae; genus Vibrio; species Vibrio sp. Vb1554. The sequence continues at coordinate 159,798 of NZ_JAWPOJ010000002.1, forward strand.
GATATTCCCATCTTGATAGATGGTGTTGTTTGTAATTGGCGTTCCATCCGTGTAACTCATCGCCAGCGTCACCTGCGGGATGGAGTTGTACACTTTGACGGTAAAATCTTGCTCATCACTGGTTAAGGTTGTGTTGCCACGAACATCAGACCCTTTTAAACGAATCTTGTGTGTACCCGTACCTAAATCACCAAGGCTCACTTTGAGATCCTCATTGATTTTTGTACCGGGAGAGCCAGGTAATGGTTCCAGATCGCTAAACGTCCAATACTCTAGGCTTTCTCTATTTACGCCATTAATTGAAACATCACCGTTAGCATTTAGGTCTAGCGCCGTTAGGTCAAAGACATAGTTACCTAAGTAGTAGTCATTCGCATTGAAACCACTTAATCCTAATGTTGGCCCATCACGATCAAGAATAACCTTGTGCGTGTTAGAACTAGACTCAAAACCATATATATCGGTTGCTTTTACATACAATGACGTTGTTTTTTCATCTTCAGAAATGTCTATTTTATCTGTGTCACTCTTGATAAGAGACATGACAAACTCTTTAGATGAATCCGTTGGCACAATTGTCTTAATTGGCGAATCTTTACCACTTTGATACAGCGAGACTTGCTCAAGGTCTGAATCGTCTATTACGGATTTAAATCGCACATTGAACTCACGCCCTATGACATAGTTCTCTTTAGACAATGTGTCTTCAACCCAAGGCGTGTTTAGGATGATTTCAGGGCCTTTGTTATCGACTTGGAAGGTAAATTTCCCTGTTGTACTAACATTGGCAGGGTAAGCGTTGTCCGTCGCAGTGACGTAAAACTCATTCCATTCATCGTAATCAAATGCTTTTGAAACCAGTTGGACTTTGACGTCAGGCTGTTCACCAACTAGGTATGGTACGTCACACTCCTCTGTTAGAGGGTCACAGCTTTCTAATGTCAGAGCCTGACCAGATCCGCGGCGCAAATCTATTTTTACGTTATTGCCAGAGCTTAACGTCCCCCAATCAATGACAGGTGTCCATTGGTTATTACCGCCTAAACGGCTTTGAACCTGCTCGCTTTTTACAATAGGAGCTTCAGAGTCGATACGAATATTGAATCTCGGAGCGGTGCTAGTTAACTCTGAAACGGAGTTACCTAAGTTGTCCTCTGCTGCGGCAACAACTAACCAATCTCCATCACCAGGATAAATCGTAGAGCCTTGATTTGAACAAATCTCGCCCGTACATAGTTTGACTTTAAACGCGTCTTTTGAGTTAGTTGCAAAGTTTTCTGGTGTGTATGTTACTTTTTCACCGGTTTGCTGGTAGAAAACAAGGCTCCTCGAGGCAAGCTTATCACCAACAATATCCTCAACCTTGAAGGTTAATTCATGAGTATTGTTCGCATTTAAATAAATACCGTTTTCTACAGGTTTACCATCGACATCATTCGGTGGAAGATAACTGGCCTTAGGGAAATCGTTATCAATAAACACCGATTCTATAAACGGAGATTTACCATTATAACCATACGCATTGCCATGTGGGTCCATAGCACTGGTCTCCACGGCAAACTCTATAATGTCTTTTAGTTCACTAGACTGGGAGTTGAGGGTGAAGAAGTACTCTTTTCGATAAGCATTGCTGCTGCCTGAGTTTTCTGCGATGTTGATGTCCAGTGGTATTTCAATATTTGGCTCATTAGCTTGATACCACATCGTGCTAAACTTCGGGCCGTAAGCGTCGGTTCCTACAATACCAGAAGGATCGTCTAGGACAATTTTAGAAACAACCTCGCCAGCGATATAAAGCCTATTACCAACCATCGTCTCTCTACCGCTTTCAATGGTTAATTTTGGCTGCGGAGGCAAGGTATCGATACTACTACCCTCTGTATCAAAAATGTTCTTACCATTTAAGTCAGGATTAGCCATCGAAATATCATCAGCATAGAGCTGCGCGATATTGGTCTCAATACCGTATTTGCTCGCCATGATTTCATAATACGATTGCGCCAGGTCTTTTCGGTAAGTTTCAGCGCCAAACGTGTAAGAATCGAGCGTAACTTGACTTCCTCCGGCCCCTATACCATTTGCTTTTCCATCGTAGCTAAAATCATCGTAAATAGCAGATGCAAAATCTAATGAGTTATTTCTTGGCATTCTCTCGGCAATACTATCAATTGCTTCAACAAGGAATCGGTGTAGATAGTCATTTGATGGCTTGTCTGGAATCGCTTTAGTCGTAAGCATTTCATTGGTTGCATAAGACACAACCGTTGGGTCAAACCCAAAGAATGAGTTGTTATTCGTACCTGATAACGCGTAGCGCACCTCATCGAGAATTTGAATCGCACGTTCTGAAGTTTTCTCTCCCGCTGTCACTTGATCCCACTGGAAATCAAACAAACCAGTCTGATATGTCGATAGTTCAGTAATATAGTAAGTTTGAGAACCTTTGAGCTTAAAATACACACCAATATTGGCCTTGTTTAAGTCAACCGTTACTTTCTTGGTCCCTGGATCTCTTTTCCATTGGTAATAGTATGGCTCACTGCCTTCGATACCAATTAAACGAACACGCATGAAATCATAATTCACTACGTCAGTTGTGGTTTCACAGCTCGCTACGTCAAGAGCCATAGACTGGTCACTTTCCAGTTGCTGGATAGTGGTACAACTTGCAAGTGAAGTGAATTCACCACTTGGGCTCAACCCTTCAAGTTGAGCTCGCGCACCAATAAATGGTGTCACCACTTTTATGGTTGGTAGGTCAAAGCTACTTCTAAAATATACTTCTCTTGGAGTGCTTTCGTTATCAGACTCATCGACGGTTTGAATGACTAACTTTTGACTACTGTTTTCTGATACCGATTTAAAGCTGTCACCCAAAATATCTCTTACAAAAGGAATGTAATAGATGACATCCTCTACTCGCCCATTGCTATCTAACAGCGTTTCGTGCGGAATTTTTGCGATGTAATCGTCATCGGATGCGGTTGTGTCAATAACTTGCTGAAGTGAGTAGTTGTTATCGTTGTTTTGGCTTACGAAGTACTTGACGACGAGCTTAAGCTTATTAGCGTTGGAGCCTAAAACCGTATCGGTGTTTACGTCTGAAACTTTCACACGAACATAAGGGATTTTATTCTCTTTCAATAAATTAGCGTTGAAGTTACTAAAATCTATCCCTTTTAATGAGTTCTGAATCCCTAAACTTGCGTACGCATAATCAATCTTCAGGAAATCGCGGCTTGCTTGAACATTGTCTGGGGTGTACGTATCTTGAGAGTAGATACCATCGTAAGTGGTTCGTTCACCATCTAAACCCACATTTACGTACGTCATTGACGTACCTTCAGGATAGGTTATCGTCTGTGCTGGCGCTTGATCGTCACGACTTACTGCATGCTGCGCAGAGCCCGTATTGCCTTTGCTATCCCTCGCTCGAACCTCAAAGACCGTCGTAGATAGGAATTCATCAGTTGGGTAAGCCTTACTAAACTCACAAGCATTTCCAGACTCTACAGTGACAGGAGAACATGTGACGCCCTCATGTAAGCCATCTTTAAATGAAATACTGACCGAACTAATCTCTTGCGAGCTTTCTTTTACAACGCCTTTCAGAACGTATTCTTTAAGTTGGTTATTAATTGCACTCGCCGATGTAATATCGATAACAGGCGCATCGTTATCCCATTCAAAGTTGATATGAAGACCCGAATGGCTGCCTGGAATTAACTCATTACCCAGTACATCCGCTGTATACAAGACTAACCGTGCTGCTGTTACGTTTGAGAGCCCTGTGGCAGGGTTCATATCTACACTATCGATCTCTTTGGTATTAATGTTAACTTTAACGTTGGTCTCTCGAAGGCCAACTTCAAAATCATCAAATTCAACCGAACAGAATGTGCTTCCAAAATCTTGTATGTCGTTACATTGAAATTCACCAGACCAAGAGCCATTAATCTGATACTGAATAAAGGCGGATACGTCTTCTACACCGATATCATCAACAATTTTTAGGTCAACTTTATCGGTGCCTGCAAGTACATCACGGTCAATGCGTGTCACGATAGGCGCTGTGGTATCAATCTCCGTCCCATCTCGCGGTGGAATGACGCCATCTGTACTGCCATATGTACCTAAGTCATTAAGCTTCTTACTAAAGTCGACATAGTCGGCAGCATCAGTACCTGAAATATTGATACTTGGGTCGTTTACCACGATCAAAACGTGCTGAGATAAGTCACGTGTGTAAACGTCGCTGTTTATCTTTTTCTGTCCAAAGCTAAGGGGAGTCACTGCTCCTGAAGTCTTGCTCACTTCAAGACCATCAAGAACACCATCTGCAATAACATCCCGATATTGGATGTCAGCGAAGTGCATCGAAGTGTAGACGTTATCGCTGTTGCCGTATTTTTTTATAAGATCGTAAGAGTAAGACGAGTATGCTGTTAATAAAGCGCCGTATTGATGCCCAGTACTAGCAAAGCTGCTTTGCCCACCTTTGGTAATATCAATAGGTTTGGTCTCATTTACGTCAAACCCATACATGCTATTGATACTATCCAAAGCGGTTGAAAAGGCACTTTCATCTGTGGCCCCCTGAGAAATTTTGTACTTTGCCAAGCCTGCTGCCAAGTTCGACAGCGGAGTAAGCATTAACTTTTGCTCACTCCCCTCTTTAAAGTTCACAACACCTTCAAATTTAAGTGTCTTCGCATTACTCACAGATACCGTTTCATTTGTAAACGGATCGGTATAACTCCCCTCTTTTGCAACAACAAAAAGAGGCATTGACGAAGATTCAAACTCTAGCAGATAGTTTCCGAAGGCATCAGACGTCGTGTTAGCCAACTTCCGACCTAAGTTTCCATTTTTGAACTCGAAAACCTCAATCTTGGCGCCATTGACTGGGGCGTCAAACACCATACCGGAAATGCTTCCTTTGCTTCTAGCTGGAGGTGTGTTGTCTCCTCCATCACCACCACCACATGCACTCAATAAAAGAGATGTAAGCGTAAGACCTAATGTTAATTTCAGCGTATTTTTAGCGAACATAGTAATTTGGCAAAATATATTTTCCCAAGATTATATTATTGAAAAATATTTTCTCAACGTGACATTAACACCAACAAAATAGGCATAAACACCAAGCCAACCGTCACTTTGACTGAATTATTAAAATTATTTTTACATCCTATAATTATTAACTTAGTGAAAACAGAGGAATTACTCATGCTTTAATGCTAGTTTTTATTTAAAATATTATACTCTACGCACAACTGTCAGTATTGATAAACCAACAAAACTAATGACTATTTTAATAATAAAAAGGAGTGTGCAAGCTCCTACCGTAGCCCTTATCACTACTGCGTTAATCATATTGATTAGCGTATCGCTTTCTCACTACTTCCTCACTCCTGTGGATAGGCTACCTACCATCAAGCCTTTAGAATTCGAAAGTGAGAATGTGCAGCCACCAATTAATAAGAATACTCGTAGGCAAAAAATCACTATCGGTGTTGTTGAATACTCTTTTGTCGCTTCATTATTAAAATCAGGAGTGAGTCAAAAAGAGATCAACTTGCTATTAGCACATATCAAAAGCAAGTTTAATATTATTGACTCTATTAAAAGAGGTGATAACTTTATCTTAAGAACTAAATTAAATAGTAAAAACGAAACTTACATTAGTTCTTTTTACTATTTAGGCAGTAAAACTGATTTATTTATTATCAATGATGGTCACGGTAACGTATTTGATGAGCATGGTGTGTCGATAAATAATCAGTTCATGTTTTCTTCACCCTTTGATAAAAACTACAGAGTGAGCTCTGACTATGACTTAAAGCGAACACATCCAGTGACCAATATAACGACTCCGCACTTAGGCACTGATTATGCCACACCTGTAGGTACACCGATTCGTAGTATTGCTGATGGCATCGTTTTAAAGTCCCGCTACAACCGTTTTGCCGGCAACTACATTAATATCCGCCACACAAATGGCTCTGTATCACGCTACCTACACTTATCTCAGCGCAACGTCCATGTTGGTGAGAAGATCAGCCGAGGACAAGTGATAGGGAAAACGGGTAACACAGGAAGAACAACAGGGCCGCATTTACACCTTGAACTGCACATCAATGGTATTCCAATTGATTACGAGCGATACATTCAAAGGCACCCAAACGCTGACGTAAATATAGAAATGCTGATTGCAGCGAGAAAAGAAAAAGCAGAGTTAACAGCGGAATGGCAACGGTATGAGCAGTCAAATAGGTAACAACAGTCACTTCGATTCGTGTATTCTTCCTACTGCCATTTATCCGCAACTACAGTAGACCATAACTTTGCTCTAAATCACATAAAACCTTTTCAAATAAGCGACTTTTACTGAAATTACATGTGGTCAATAAAAAATGATAATTTATCGATTTTACTGAAATAACCCAAGCATGTTCATACGCATGATGTTTTCTTGGATTTCTGAATCGTGCAAGTTACAGGTTGAGCACTTCTCTTTGCCTTCAATTTTGTATTTCAGACAGCACGTTTCTCTTCTCACGTAGAGCTTTTGAAAGCCATTAAAGATCACCTTTTTCACTGCGTTTAATTCACCGCCTTTTGGTGTAACCGCGTTAAATAGGTTTTGCTGCCACTTTGATGCCGCTTGCACATCTAGATCTAACGTGTCATTGGCCAATGGTTGATGCGCAAGTTTAGAAAATGCTAAATCACACGCGTACAAGGCATTCCCCCAAAACACTTTCGGGCTGACTTTCTGCTTTTTGTACAACGGCACCAATGGTTCTGAGAGCGTCTTAATGACTTGCGCGAGTTTCTCATCTAACGCCAGTTCCGATTCCACTTGCATCGCTTCGTTGTCACTTTCAAGAGAAAAGAAAAGTGTTGCACTCGACACTTCAATGCTTGCGACACGATGGTCTTCACCAATGGTCAGATACAGGTCATCGAGTGTTAATTGCAGCACACGATCAAATACTACCCGATGACCGACCAGCGACGTCAGCAAAATCGCGTTAAACACTTTCTGCCAGATCGGTACGGCAAATGGCAGCTTTGCCTCAATAGAGTTTGCGTAATCTTGCACAACAGCAGGAAACTCACGCTCAAACCATTCACTGGCTTTGATGCCTTTCGGCTGTTCAACAAAGCGCAAGCGGAAGAAAGGTTCATGTCGATTCAATAGGGCTTGCTGCTCTGCGATAGTCAGCGTTTTAACATTCTCAGGCAAAGCCACTAAAGTACGAAACTGATTAAACAGGTTTTCCATTAACGCACTTCCTCACGAACATAAGCTTTTGGTAAACAGTAAACGTAGCCATCAATGACTTCCATTTTTCCTTCCACTTTAAACACCGATTCAAGGGTCGATTCAGTGAGCACATCCAAAGGCGCTCCCTGTTTTAAGATCTGACCTTTTTTCATTAGTACCAGTTCATCGCAGAACTGCGCAGCTTGGCTCAGTTCATGCAGAACATAAACGATGGTTAAGTTGCGTTCCTTGTTCAACTTATCGAGTACTTCGAGTAACTCGAGTTGGTGACCTAAATCGAGATAACTGGTTGGTTCATCTAGCAATAACCACTGTGCTTCTTGCGCCAAACACATCGCCAGCCAAACGCGCTGACGCTCACCACCCGACAACGTGCTAACCACACGCTTTTCGTAGCCAGCCAACCCGACAGAAGCAAGTGATTCAGTAATCACTTCTTGGTCACGCTCGCTGTTGCCCTGATACCACTTGCGATGAGCAACACGACCAAGCGCAACAAGTTGCTCGACCAATACGCCCTCTGGTGCCGTAGGATGTTGAGGCAGAATCGCAATGTGTTTAGCGAGATCTTTAAGCTTCCATTGGTTAAGCGCTTTGCCTTTAAAAGTCACGTCGCCTTTTTTCGCTTTGATCGCACCGGTTAAGGTCTTCATCAGCGTACTTTTACCGCACCCATTTGGACCAATGAACGCCGTTACCTTACCTTCTTGAAGACGGATGTTCACATCGTTCAAGATCATCGTATCGTTGTAGCCTGAGGTGAGCGATTGCCCTTCAAGCCCTTTTGAAGATAGGGTCATTATGAATGTTTCCTTAACAAGAAGAGGAAAAATGGCACACCAAGCAGTGCGGTAATCACGCCCGCTGGAATTTCGGTTGGGAACAGTAAGTGTTTGGCTAAAACATCCGAAAGAGCGAGGAAGCCAGCGCCGAAAATCAAAGTCGTAAACATGGTTCGCAAAGGATCATTCGCACTGAGCAAACGTGCAATGTGCGGAATCACCAATCCCACAAAACCAGTTGGCCCAACAGCTGAAACGGCGGGCGCAGTAATAAATACCGTACCTAACACAATCCCCAAACGCAGCAGATCACCATTGATACCAATACCACGCAAAATCGCGTCATCGTAGCGTACCCATTTCAATGGCAAATACACCAAAGCGATGAACGCTAAACAGGCCAAGAACCAAGGCAAAAGATAACTCACTTGCTCCCAACCTCGGCCATACATGCCACCTGCCATCCATTGCAATGCGATGTCGGTTTTACCCTGACCAATAGTGAAGATCAGCGCCGAACTCAATGCGCCAAGAATCGCCGTGATCGCCACACCTGTGAGTAGAGTTAGACTGGTATTTCCGATTCGGCTCACGATCAAAACAGGAATCGCACTGAGCAAACCACCCGCCATTGAAAACAGCAGCAATGCGCTTTCTGTGGTGATATTCCAATTAAACCAAGCGGGCAACAAAATCGCACAAACGGCACCAAGAGAAGCACCAGCGTTCACACCTAAAATACCGCTGTCTGCCAACGGGTTTTTAAGGGTGGTTTGCAGCAATAAGCCTGAAACTGCCAGCATCATACCCGCCATTATCGCCAGCAAAAATCTTGGTAAGGTTAGCGACCAAAATGGGTGATAAGTACCATGAGTAATAAACAGCTCGCCTACTTGTCTAAGCTCTGAGTTAGAGGCGATAAACAGCGCAGGAGCGAACACCAGCAAAGCCAAGCAAGGGAATAAGAAACGTGTTTTCATTAATTCCCTCTCAGCTTACGGACAATCAACATAAGAAACCAAGGCGCACCTAATGTCGCGGTAATGACGCCAATAGGAATTTCCAGCGGCATAAGCAGGGTTCGAGAAAGGAGATCCGCTGCGGTGACGAGTGCCGCACCAATAACAGCTGCGCCGCCAAGCCCCAATCCCATCATGCGTGCGAGATGAGGGGCAACAAGGCCAACAAAACCAACAGGACCAAATGCACCAACCGCAACCGCAGTAAGCACAACAGAAACAAAACCAAACGCCAATCTATAACGGTTAATTGCGATACCTAGACCACGAGCAACCGTGTCATCCAGCAGTAAGTAACCACGCTGTCGATGTGTAACCGCAAGCAAGATAAACGCCGGAATGACGGTGTAGATAAGCGGCGTAAACACCGACCAATTCGCGCCCGCGTTACTGCCCGTTAACCAGAAAAACAGTGACTCACTGTCTACACGATCCGACAGCAGAATGTAGGTCACCGCAGCTTGGCAAAATGCACTCACAGAAATGCCAGCTAACGCCAACCGCGCTGGTGTGACGCCCTGTTTCCAACTGATGGATAAGGTAATGGCACCGCCAAGCAATCCCCCCACAATCCCCCAAAACAAAGTTGGCAATGGCAGCAAGAACATGGTCGCCGTCAACACGCTAAGCGCTGCGCCAGACATAACACCAGTCAGGTTTGGAGACGCTAACGGGTTGCGAACGATGTCTTGCATGAGCGAGCCTGATACCGCCAACGCCGCCCCACCAAAGAGTGCGATTAAGGTACGAGGTAAACGCAATTCCCAAAACACTAAAGATGCTTGGCTGCTTGAATCAGAAATCAAAAACGCCATGATTTGCAGCGCATCAAAACGGTAAATCCCACTCGACAAAGACGCATAAACCACTGCTAGCAGCAAAACCGTCGTCAAGCTGCGAACCATCACCGCACTTGGTTTGGTTACCCTAAGAGCATGAGCCATTGATCACCTCATAAACTCGTTCAACAGAAGGCGCTGGGAAAAGATCGGGATACACTTTGTGGGCGATATCCATCGCGACCCAAATTCGTGAAAGTGGCCCTTCTGGCTCTCGCCATGTCATATCAACCAAGTAAACTCGATTGTTCTTCACCGCTTTTAAGCTCTGCCAAATTTTCGATTCGGTAAATTGTGGCTCGGCGTTCTGGTACATGAAAATCACATCTGGATCGAGTTTCACCAACCACTCAAGACCCACTTGCCCAGAAAACGGCGTTTTCGTCGCGTACGGCGAGTCACCATTCGCACTTCGGATATTCAATTTTTCCATAAGAGCCACGGACATAAAGTGTGAGTAGTATGCTCGCGGAGTGACGCCTGCGCTTGTCAGAAATAGGCCAGAAAGCTGTCTTTTACCAAGCTTTGATTGCATCTCATTAAGAAAACCCTGAAAACACATATTTAGTGCATTGCCCTGCCCTTCTCGCCCTATTGCCATGCTTGCACGCTCTACCGCAGAAAAACTGTCTTCTAACGTAATCAAATCAAAGCCTAGAGGCGGTGCAATTTCGACGAAACGCTGATAATAAGGCTCTAACATTCGCCCCAATCCAACGACCAAATCGGGCTTCACATCGTACAAAGCTTCAAAGCTGGTTCTTGAGCGATTACCAAGACTTGGCACGTCATTTAAAGCGGAAAGATAAGGAGGAAATCCACCAGGGTAATCAGACACGCCAACAGGCGTCTCACCCATTGCTAATACTAGCTCCGCGCCAAAGGTAGATACGCTTGCAACACGCGGGAAATGAGTCACATTTGATGTTGAAATTGTATGATCTAGATCATCGACGACCGATGCGTTCAAGCCACTTGCATAAGAAAGCTGAATAGACAGCATTTGGCTAATTATTGAAATGATAACGACTGCTGTAAAATTGCCCATTAAATTACAAATGATAATTATTGATATTTACATTACTTCTTTGCGTGCTAGACTACCACGTAATTACAAAGTGCTCAATAATCGCTAGCTAAATCAATTTATTAACAAGTTTACAAAAGACAACTTTTAGTTGCAGGAAGTTATGAAACTCAAACTATCTAAGCTAAATATTGCAGTGGTAAGTGCAATTACTCTTTCACCTTTCGGCGTTTCAGCGGAAAGTAACGACCAAGTCCAAGCAATGGAAACAATGGTTGTTACCGCAAGCCGTTCTCAACAGCTGCTTAACGACGTTCCTCGCTCTGTGACCGTTATCGACCAAGCACAACTTCAATCTCAATTGAACCAAAGCCGCAGCATCAACGATGTGCTTTCAACCTTGGTTCCAGGTATGGGGACTTCTGTTCACGGTAACCTGAGCAGCAAAGGTCAAAACCAAATCCGTGGTCGTCGCGTTTTGCTATTGATTGACGGTGTTGCACAAAACAACAGCTTCCTAGATTTTGGCCAAGAGTTGTCGGCGATAGATCCACAAAATGTTGAACGTATCGAAGTTATCCGTGGTGGTTCTGCGGTTTACGGCCTTGGTGCGCAGGGCGGTATCATCAACGTGATCACAAAAATGCCAAAAGAAGGCGCAGTAGAATACCGCACTAAAGTTGGCACAAGCTTCCAAGAGTTTGGTAGCGATGCGTTCACTTGGAACGTGTACCAAGAAGCGACAGGCGGTGATGAGAAAGACCAATGGCGTCTGGGTCTGGGTTACGAGCAACGTGGTGGCAGCTACGATGCTAACGATGACCGCCTACCTTCGGTAAACAACGAAGATGACATGGACAACCTAAACGTAAACGGCGTTTGGAACCATAACATCGACGAAGATCGTTCGCTTACTTTCACTTTCGGCGTTCGTAACATTACTGATAACGACGGCTGGTGTGCAGCGAATGGTGACGCAGCTAACGGCAAACCTGCAGAAGCGGTTCACTGTGGTTCAGGTTACAACAACGGCGTTGCAGGTAAAGATGGCGCGAAACCAAACGATGCAACACGCACGTTCGCTAACTACCAAGCACGTTACCAAGATCTGGGCTTTAGCCTAGGTATGCTAGATGTAACAGGTTACTGGATGACTCAAGACACTGAGACATTCACGCTTGCGATGAAAGACAAGAACCCAAATTCTCCAACCTTTGGTCAAACACTATACGGCCACAACGAGACAGATTTTGATCGTTTCGGCGTGAAAGCTAACATCTCTAGCCAAATTGATTGGGCATTCGTTACTTGGGGTATGGACGTTGAACAACAGTCGTTCAAACAGCCAAACAGCGTCGGTTTCTACAACAACACACCGGATGTAGAGCAATTTGCTATCGCACCATTCGCTCAGTTCATCACTGATGTAAGCGACAACACCGTTCTTTCTTACGGTATCCGTTACGAGTACGTACGTCTAAGCGTGGATGATTTCACTGTAGGTAACACGCACAACAACGCAGGTGACCAAGTTCAAGGCGGTGATCCGTACTTTGACGAGTTCCTATTCAACATTGGTGTGACACACGATCTGACCGACAACCACCAGCTGTTTGCGTCTTTCGCGCAAGGTATGTCAACGAACGAAGCACTACGTGACATTCGTTCTGGTAACAGCTCGACCGTTGAAGGTGCTATCAAGCCAATCACTACAGACAACTACGAAGTGGGTGTGCGCGGTTTCCTTGGTGAAGCAGACTACTCTCTTGCTGCGTTCTACAGCGAATCTGACCTAGGTTCGACACTGAACGTAAACGAAGCAGGCGATGCGCTAGAAAGTACTCGTGCACCAGAGAAAGTTTGGGGCGCGGAAGCAACGCTTGGTTACAGCATTCTTGCTAACCTTCGTACAGACAGCACCATCTCTTGGCAAGAAGGTGAGCGTAAGCTTAACGAAGACAGCGGCTGGGAACCACTAGACGGTACACGTATCGCACCACTGAAAGTAACGTCTGTTATCAGCTACGACACTTACGAATTCGGTCGCTACAACATGACGCTGGTTTACTCAGGCAACCGTGATAAAGAAGATGAAATCACTTCTGGCGCGAAATACGCAGTAGACAGCTACTTCGTTGCAAACGCGGTGTGGACTACGATCTTCCATTCGGTACGTTAAGCTTCGCTGTAGAAAACCTATTCAACGAAGACTACATGACGGCGTACGCGCAATCAGAGCGTAACAACTCACGTTACTACAACGCACCGGGTCGTCGCTTCCACTTGAACTACGAAGTGAAATACTAAACTTAAAACACAGAAAATGCGCTTAATCAGATTAAGCGCATGTCTTTCACTTCTACTGTTAAATTCGTGATTTATTACCTTAAAATTCAAATTAGTGCCGGGTACTAGCTTTGTTTCCTAAATCAGGCAACTAAATCTTCAACCCATGAGCTGAGCAGCTAAGTTCACTCATATACTTAGGCTAACAGCCAGCCTCGCTACAGAACAACCAATTGGAAACACAACAACCAAGCTTTAATCACCCGCTGTTAACAGACATTTTTAATTAAGAGACTGTTCAGCTATGGAAGCAAATCAAGCAAGGGAACCAACCTGGAAGACCTCGCCTATTTAATGACTTAGCGATTACGATGGCTCCTATGGTTAAGCATGTATTTTCATTGCCGCTTAGTTAAGTTTGAGAAATTACAATGCTCAAGTTGGAAAAACCTACGCCATGATAGAAGTGTTAAGCAAACTCACTTAGCTGGGTATTTCATCCTAAAGCAGATATAAAATAGCCCCTTCAAAAATGTCATAAACTTAAAAAGCAATAGACTTATGAAGAGGCAATATCAAATTATGGTTGCACCAAATATCAATATATGGTTGCTTTTACACTTGTTACATTCAGTCGATTTACTCTTTACCGAACACGTTGTTCTCTTGTTCTTGAACGCGGATGAATGTAGTACGCTTGGTTAGCTCTTTAAGCTTTGCTGCACCTACGTATGTACATGTTGAGCGAACGCCTCCAAGGATGTCTTGAATAGTGCCGTGAACGCTACCACGGTATGGCAATAATACGGTTTTACCTTCAGCCGCACGGTAGCCAGCGACACCACCTGAGTGCTTATCCATCGCGCTCTTCGACGACATGCCATAGAATTTCATGAACTTCTCGCCGTCTTTCTCGATCACTTCGCCGCCTGACTCTTCGTGACCCGCTAGCATCCCACCTAGCATTACGAAGTCCGCGCCACCACCGAATGCTTTCGCTACGTCACCCGCACAAGAACAGCCACCGTCACCGACGATCATGCCACCAAGGCCGTGCGCTGCATCACCACACTCGATGATTGCAGAAAGCTGCGGGTAACCAACACCCGTTTTTACACGAGTTGTACATACAGAGCCTGGGCCGATACCCACTTTAACGATGTCTGCACCAGCTAGGATTAGCTCTTCACACATATCACCAGTAACCACGTTGCCTGCAGAAATGACCTTGTCTGGGAACTCAGCTCGCACGCGTTCAACATACTCGACCAAATGCTCTGAGTAACCATTTGCAATGTCGATACAAATGAAAATAAATTCATCTGAAAGTGCCATGATGTCTTTGGTTTTTTGGAAGTCTGCGTCAGATGTCCCAGTAGACACCATAACGTTATTCATGGTTACTTTATCTGCTGATTTAGCAAACTCAGCCCAATCTTCTACCGTGTAATGTTTGTGAACAGCGGTCATTACACCATGCTCAGCCAGGGCTTTAGCCATTGCAAAGCTACCAACCGAATCCATGTTTGCTGCGATTACTGGCACACCAGACCATTGACGACCACTATGCTTGAATGTAAAATCGCGGGTTAAATTTACTTGAGAACGGCTCTTAAGGGTAGAACGTTTCGGGCGAAACAGTACATCTTTAAAACCTAACTTAAGTTCTTGTTCGATACGCATTGTGTAATTCCTTGATTCATATGTATATGTGTCATCTCAGAGTGCGTAGTGATTTCGTTGGCAGACGAGTTCACTGTTCTTCGGACACAAAAAAACCGGAGCGTTGGCAGACGCTCCGGTTTTCAGCATTATAGGCTGTGATTTATTTCCTACAAGTCTGATATTTGAATTTTTTTTGTGATACCATCTTGATAATCGCATATCAAAAACACTCCTCAAGTCGTTATTTTTTCTCATTATTTATAATTATCAACAACTTAAGAAAACGTTTAAGTTAACCTCTTGCGCAAACCTTTGCGTCATCCCTTTAAAATGAAAACGCATCACCTCTCAAATCTGCCTAAAACTCAATCACCTAATACTAAGATGCCCTGCTAATTCGAAAAAAGTACTCAAAAAAATCGACGAATTTTCTCAGCAATGCATGAAATCTAATTAAACTCGATAGAGCTCTTGGGTGATAGCGGTACGAAGAGTGCTAACGACATCACTTGCCAAAAGACCAATTTGACCATGCTGACTCACGTTTATATCGGCAGCATGACTGTGAAGTACCACACCTAAACGTGCGGCAACAGAAATTGGTAAACCTTTGGCTAGTAATGCACCAATGACTCCAGATAACACATCTCCCATTCCCCCCGTCGCCATTCCGGCGTTACCCGCTAGACAGACGTACATTCTCGTTCCATCGTAAACAAGCGTCCCCGCGCCTTTTAAAACCACTACACCGCCATAACGCTCTTGCAGTTGTCTTGCAGCAGAGTATCGGTCACTTTCTATTTGTTGAATGGTTACATTTAGTAGTCGAGCTGCCTCTCCAGGATGCGGCGTGATCACTCGATGGTTGTCGCACACCAGAGTGCCATCGCATCGCTGGCTCAGCATCGCTAGAATATTGAGGCCATCAGCATCAACAACTTTAGGTTTCTGCTCTTGAGCCAGATATTGATAGGCTTGATAAGCCCACTCATCATCTCCAAAGCCAGGACCAAACACGAATACGTCAGCCCAGCGAATGCGTTTAGTTAAGTCGTTCTCAGTATCCCTGAGTAAGTCAGCGGTGATGCTCTGGCTCATTACTTCTGGGCAACCAACCTGCAGTGGAATAATGCTACTCGTGTGAGTAATTGCGGCAGTTAAACCCGCTCCGGCTCTAATCGCAGCGGAGGAACATAAACGAATCGCTCCAGACATCCCTTGATTGCCACCAACACAAAGCAACTTCCCGTTGTCACCTTTATGGACCGTTGGATTTGGCTTGGGCATTAATCTTGAAACAACCTGATGATCAATACCTAATGCACTTTCTACTTCGATAGTATCAAACTTAGTATTGACGCCTAAACCACAAAAGTAGAGCTCGCCAACTCGATCTCTCGCTTGTCCAGTGCATAAGCCTTGCTTAACCCCAATGAAGGTTACAGTATGCTCGGCACGAATAGCATCACCTAAAACTGCACCTGTATTAGCACACAGACCAGAAGGAACGTCGACTGCAATCACAGGGGTATGAATTTGATTAATTTGGTCAATATAGCGACGATACTCCGAACGAACCTCACCGCTTAAACCAGTGCCTAACATGGCATCGATGATCACATCTGCTTCTAGCAATGCGGTATTCCATTCATCCCAATCATTGTTAACACCGTCGATTGACTGCCAGTCTTGGTATGCGCGCAAAGCATCACCTTTTAGCACAGATACATCACCAATTTGGAAAACATGTACATTGAGTTGAGCTTGTTTCGCAAGAGATGCAAATACGTAACCATCGCCACCGTTATTCCCTTTACCGCAAATCACTAAGATATTTTTTGATTTAGGATACAGATGTAAAAAGCGCTCATACACGGCCATACCAGCGCGTTGCATTAAGCTATACATAGAAACACCAGCCATTTGCGCAGCCAGCGTTTCACCGTTTTTTACTTGCTCTGCGGTGTAGAGTTTTAGAGCGAGATTAAAGTCCATATTCACGTTCTACGCATTGGGAAACACAATTATAAGTATACAAAAAAGCCAAGGCGGACCTTGGCTTTTGAGAAAGTTTTTTATCGCTATTGATTCTGAGACATCAGAGCTTCAGCCGTCGCGTCTTGTATAGACAAAAACAACGAGTTGATTTTTCCAGTCGGTGTGCGCATTGGGTTCAACGTAACATTCTGGTACATAAACTCCGCTTGCTGCGTAACTGGTCGAACATTGCGACAGCAGAATAAGTAAGGTCGTTGTCGCCATGTGATGAAGCTGCGACAGCCTAGGTCATACACTGGTTTTGTTTTTAATTTAAACCACTCCTGTGGGATTTCAGGGAAGATATCAAATATAGAACGACCTATCGCATCATGAGACTGCAAACCACTGTGATGAGTCATAAACCCATTCCAGACCTGTACATTGTAATCTCGATCAATGACCACTAAGCCCATGTCGACGTTTTGTACCATATCCACCATCCAATGGAATTGTTCAAACTCTGCTGGCATATTCAACATTAGAACTCCTCCATTAGATAAGACAGTTTGTTATCAAGCAGCGGCAAGGATTCATCCACAAACATAAACAACAAGTCACAACGAATCGACGTTCCTTCAATGTTGTAGCTCACTTCGAATGTCATCGTGCGGCTGAATGCTCCAGTTGTAGATTCAATGATCGAGTCAATTGAGATATGCTGACCAAGGAGTACTGGTGGACTTTGGAAGAATCGGACTTCAGACTGCTCGCCTAAACCATTTAAGAACGACCCCACCAAAATATTAGAAATATCCATTAGCAGCTCAAGCTCTTCTAGCTCTTCGCTGTCTGCTGGTACTTTCATCAACTTTTTGAGATCAGATACGCTTGAATCACTCAAAATCACTAGCGCTTCGCCAGCAATACCTTCGCCACAAAATCCCTGACAAACACCCGATACGTTGTCATGCGACGCCAAGTCGCGTAGGGCCATGTGAAGTTCGCTCACTTCAAAGATATTGACGTTCGGCAGCGGTAGTTGCACAAACACATCAAAGTGACGCGCCAACGCATCGGCTGCTCGACCAATTGAAACGTTAGCCACTTCCATGTAAATATCGCGACGACGTAAAATCGGTAACTCAATAGAGACAGGCGTGATAATTTGAGGACGAGGTTCTGGCTCGACCAACTCTTTAAGCGCCTTCTTGAGTTCATCTTTGGCGATCGGTTTTTGAATAAACGCTTTTGCACCCAGTGCGAACACGCGCTCTTTCGCTTTAGGTTGGATATCCCCCGACACCACAACCACCGGAGTTTTATCCCCTAACCGTTGCATGTGCTCTAGTGTTTCAAAGCCATCCATTTCTGGCATGGTCAAATCAAGAAACATCAATTTAAACTCGTTTTTTTCGAGTTCTTCTAGCGCGTTTTTTCCGTGGATAGCAAACGTAATATCGGCATTCAATGTGGCTGGTAGTGATCTCGCCATCTGTTTGCGTGCTAACGCTGAATCATCACAGATGAGTACGGGAAAAGACATTCAATCACCTTTTTATATTCCACAATCTGCGCCGGAGTCTAACAGATTGTTACAGCATGTAATACGAGAAAACTGACGAGTTTTTTATTTCTTTATTATTCAATAAGCATACGCAATATGAATGAATGAGTGAACAAAATGACTAAAAAGCAAGCATCACATTCGCTGTTTAGTGACATAAAACAAACATGGGTAAAACTCCTCCACCAAAAGTAAGCAAAAAGTTGCAGCTAACATCCAAAGCCCATTTTTGCTCGAATTTCATTCTTTCCATTTCCATAATGGGTAAACAGTAACGCGCTAAAACTAAAAAGGCACCCTGCTAGAGGATGCCTTTAATAACAATTTCATCGATAAGATATCAATTCTATGGCACACCATGACCTTTAGAAGCCACCCATACGCGATACCATTGCTCTCGAGTAAGTTCGATGTTCAATGCATTAACTGCAGTTTTCACACGCTCGATTTTACCAGAGCCAATGATTGGAATAGGGTTAGATGGCAAACGACGTACCCAAGCATAAATTACTTGGTCAATACTCGCTGCGCCAACTTCTTCACGAATTGCTTCTAATTCGTTACGGACACGAACAGCTTGCTCACTGTCACCACTAAAAATTGAACCACCACCGAGGCAAGACCAAGCCATTGGTCGCGTGCGCAACATTTGCATTTGTTCAAGCGTTCCATCGTGTGCAACCTCAAAGTTAAGTGGGTTGATTTCCACTTGGTTAGTAACCAACGGCTTACCTAAGCGAGATTGCAGCAGTTCAAACTGGCGTGGAGTGAAGTTAGACACGCCAAAGTGCTTCACTTTGCCGACTTTGTGAAGCTCAGAAAATGCTTCTGCAACCTCGTCTGCATCCATTAACACGTCAGGACGATGAATTAAAAGTACGTCGATTTCATCCACATTCAAACGTTCTAGCGAGTTATTCACCGATTGGTAGATATGTGCTGAGCTCGTGTCGTAGTGATTGATCTTACGCTCTGGCGTTTTATCGCCACACAAATTGATGTCGCATTTCGTCACGATCTGAATTTGCTCACGAACACTCTTGTCTAAAGCTAACGCTTCACCAAACAACGCCTCACACTCGTAATTACCGTAGATGTCGGCGTGATCGACTGTCGTAATGCCTAACTCAATGTGTTGCTTAAGAAATGACAAACGCTCTTGAGCCGTCATTCCCCACTCAACTGCACGCCAATATCCTTGAACCAGCTCTGAGAACTCTGGGCCTTTTGGTGCAGTTACTACTTTTGCAACCATGGGTTTTCTCCTTCAATTGATCTGCATTCATCGTAGTCTTGTTTTCGTACCGGCTCAACGGGTAAACTTTCGCAATTCGAACTGGAGTACGAAATATGTCTTTTGCCCAACGCCTAGCCACCCTGATCGGAGAAGAAAGCATCAGCGGGTTCGCTCGACGCGTCGATGTGTCTGAAGCTTTAATACGCAAATACCTTAAAGGCAGTGAACCTAGCCTAACCAAAGCAAATCAAATTGCAATGCGCGCCAATTGCTCTCTCGAATGGTTAGCAACGGGATGTGGTTATTTATATCGCCGTGCTGAAGTCGTGGATATGGATGCGTACAAACTTGCCTTTCAACACGTTATGAATCAGCCGTTGTCAGACGATGCAGAAGAGATACACCGCAAGCTAATTGCAGGCTATCAATACCTGCGCGCTCACAAAAAATCGGATGGTTTTTTGGATGAGTCTGCAATGGCGACCTTCCTATCTCTCCATAAAGAATCTAAAAACGAGTCACTTTGACCTCGATAATTTCGCCATCACTGCGCAATTGCACATTTAAGGACGGTGATGGCGTCAGAAACTCGTCCGGTTTTACCCAAAGCAAACTTCGAATCGTTTCTTGTGGATAGCGGTTCATCAACAAAACAACTTCTTTATCGACAAGTTCGGAAGATTTCTTTTCCAGAGCTTCAACGACATCATAGTGTTCTTGTCCGATAGTAACTCTGCGTAAAACTAACCCATCCTTTCTTAAGTTGAGAAGTAAGTCATTCAGACGCTGCCACTCGTATTCAGTGAGAAACGAGAACTGAGCACTTTCCCTTCTCAAAATCACTTCACCATACAAGTGCTGCTGGTAGTACGAAAAATCATCCAAACAAAATGCGCTGATAAACGTTGAGTTGTCTCGCAACTGCACTTCGCAACCATACCAGCTTCCACTTTTTTCTATACGTTCTTTTAAATTGGAATATGGCATTGCTGACAACGTGTCTTGCCACCAGCTCGGCGTTGAAAGTGCCGGAAACGTTACCGAACAACAACATAAAGAAAGTAAGAGTCGAAGATAAAAGCGCATGCACTGCTCTAGTTGGTTGACATCGAACCAAGACATTACTAACTGCAAGAAAATGTTCAAGAGAAAAATAGTGGCAGGTGGCGATGAAAGTTATGGTGATGAAAGTTATAACGCAGAAATTAAGAAGGCGCACATGTTCGTGCGCCTCTACCTCGTTACTCAATCGTGAGTGTGCGAATCGGCGATGTCTATTGATGCATCCCGAACATAAAACGAGGACTTACCGTAGGGTTTGAATCCATCCAAATTGTGTGTAAAACCTCACATCCCTCCTTCTGAAGCAGTCATGTTGCTTTACATTTAAAGCATGGTTCATTTTTCTCAAAAAACAAGTTTTTTATCCTAAATTATGAGAGCAATAGCACAATCTGAGTGAATGAATAATATCGCGACACTTCGAACACTCAATAGTGAAAAGCTAAATTGCATCTTTATTGATTAGGTCTAGACTCTGCGAAGCGTATACTTTCTTTCGTCCCTTCCCCCCAGCAACAGGAGAGCTTTTTAATGACCAAACGCGAGAGAATTGTGAAATCTGTGTTGGCGCACGTACCGAAAGATGCGATTAACCAGTTTGTCTCTCGAGGGTCAACATCATTTTCTGTTCTCATTATGGCCGCCATTGTGGGTACGTTGGCTGGTTTTGTCGGTACGTATTTCGAGCTTGCCGTTCATTTCGTTTCTGAAACACGAACAGAATGGTTAAGAAGCGAAATTGGTAATGTTCTACCATTGTGGCTGGCAGCGGTTCTCATTAGCGCACTTTTAGCTTTTATTGGCTATTTTCTTGTGCACCGCTTTGCGCCAGAAGCGGCAGGCTCTGGTATTCCTGAAATCGAAGGGGCAATGGATAATATTCGTCCAGTGCGCTGGTGGCGCGTGCTACCAGTAAAATTCTTCGGCGGCATGGGCGCACTTGGCTCTGGTATGGTGCTTGGTCGTGAAGGCCCAACCGTTCAAATGGGTGGTGCTGTTGGTCGAATGGTGACCGATATATTCCGGGTAAAGGATGACGATACCCGCCACTCCCTGCTCGCTTCTGGTGCTGCTGGCGGTTTGGCTGCGGCCTTTAATGCCCCACTCGCAGGCATTATGTTTGTTGTGGAGGAAATGCGACCTCAGTTTCGCTACTCTTTGATCTCAATTCGCGCAGTGATCATTTCTGCCATTATGGCGAACATAGTGTTTCGCGCCATCAACGGGCAAGACGCCGTTATCACTATGCCGCAATACCAGTCGCCAGAGCTTCAAGCCCTATGGCTGTTTTTATTGCTTGGCGCATTGTTTGGCGTGTTTGGCGTGATCTTCAATAAACTGATTACCGTAGCACAAGACAGTTTTGTCGCAATTCACAAAAACGATCGTAAGCGCTACTTGATTGTAGGTTCGTTACTGGGAGGCGTGTTTGGCTTGCTTCTTTTGTACGTACCCCAACTAACTGGTGGTGGTATCGGCCTTATTCCTGACATTACTAACGGTAACTACTCGGTATCCATTTTAGTTTTGCTTTTCTTTGGTCGTGTAATTACAACCCTGCTCTGTTTTGGTTCTGGTGCGCCGGGAGGCATCTTTGCACCTATGCTTGCTCTGGGAACCTTATTTGGCTATGCGTTCGGAGCAAGTGCTGATGTCTTACTCCCTGCGCTTGATATCGAGCCTGGTGTATTTGCGATTGCGGGCATGGGTGCCCTGTTTGCAGCAACGGTACGTGCACCGATTACAGGTATTCTGTTAGTGATTGAAATGACGAATAACTACTACTTAATCCTGCCATTGATCATTACTTGTTTGGGCGCTGTGATTATTGCTCAATTGTTGGGTGGACAACCTATTTACAGCCAGCTGCTGCATCGCACAATCAAAAACGAAAAGTTACGCCAACAGGATCTACCGGAGAATCAATCAACATAACATTCTCTTTGTTATCACTTCGCTCCAGACTATCGAAGGGTTTGGAGCGATAAACTCTGCATTTTTACATCTTTTCCCAAATATTCGATACCAAACTCACAAAATTATCATTCTCTGATATTTGCTCACCACCTTTCATGAGAAACCCCTCTCCATACTTGTTAGTATTCGCTACTTAAATAGAGCATTTCATCCAAATCGTCATGTTTCGTTTCATTCAGGCAAAAATCAAATGGAGTAGATTTGAACTGGAGAAGATTTGTGCAGTTTTATAGTGTCCCGCCGTCTCAAGCCGCGTTGGCACTAGGTATGATAGGTTTAGGGCAAGCTTGGGCACTCTATGTTCCTGAGATTGGTGAACCGATACGTCCATTTTTGGCGTCACTCGGCGCACTTTTACTCGCCCCTGTACTCATAAAATATGCCGCTAATCCACGATTATTCATGGTCGACATTCGTCACCCGCTGAGTGGTAGTTTAATGGCACCAATGAGTATGGCGTTACTGATCCTTGCAGATTACCTTGCCGCTGTAGCGCCTATCATCGCTTATCCACTTTGGTTTATGGCGCTTTTGCTGCATTTTACTATGATGGTGCTGTTTTTTAGCTTTCAGCTAATGAACTTCAAAATGTCCAATATCGTACCGAGTTGGTTTCTTTATCCGGTGGGGCTGATCAGTAGTTCACTAGCCGGTTCTCAACTAGGTCACAACTTATTTTCCGAAACGTTAGCGATGATGTGCATCGGCATTTATTTCTTCATGCTGCCACTCGTGTTGTATCGTTTGGTGTTTTTCGGCTCTCTACCAAGGCGAGCAAGACCGACCCTCGCGATTATGGCCGCGCCGGTAAACTTGTCATTAGCAGCATACTTGGTGAACTTTCCCTTACCTGATCCGATACTGACAGGCGCATTGGCCGGGATCGCCATCACTATGACTTTATTGATCTACTTATGTTACTTCCGCTTACTTCGCTTGAAGTTTCAACCTTCTATCGCGGCAGTAACCTTTCCTTCCGTGATCAGCGCTATCGCAATGCATCGCTTAACCTCTTTTTTTGCCGAATCGCACCCTCACTGGCACTGGCTACACGACTTTGGTTTTCTAGAGCTCAGTATCGCGACTGTATTGGTTGTTTGGGTATCGGCAGGTTACGTCAAAATGTATTGGCCAGAAATCATGAAGTCATTTTCTAAACAAGCATAAAAAAAGGATGGCGTTTGCCATCCTCTTAGAATAGTACTTGGTTACCTAGCGTAAACCGTGCAGAAATTCGGCACGCGTTGCTGGGTTGCTCTTGAAGATGCCACCCAATGCAGTTGTTGTCGTTTCGCTGGTTGCATCCATCACACCGCGAGATTTCACGCAGTAGTGTGTTGCGTCAATCGTCACTGCCACATCATCGGACTCAAGCAGCGTTTGAAGTGCAACAAGAATCTGCTGAGTCATACGCTCTTGTACTTGTGGACGCTGAGCAAAGAAGCGAACGATACGGTTGATCTTTGACAGGCCAATGATCTTTCCACGTGGAATGTAAGCCACAGCGGCCTTGCCATCAATGGTCACAAGGTGGTGTTCACAAGTACTGGTTACGGTGATGTCCTTCACGCGAACCATCTCGCTCACGTTCATCTTGTTCTCAATCACTGTGATTTTAGGAAAGTTGGAGTAATCCAGACCAGAGAAGATTTCGTCAACGTACATCTTAGCAATGCGGTGAGGGGTTTCTTCTAGGCTATCGTCGGTAAGGTCAAGTTGAAGTAGACCTAAGATCTCACGCATGTGGTGTTCGATCTTCTCTTTCTTCTCTTCACGACTTACGTTGTTTGGACGCATTGGCGTTTCCAAACCGCGTTGCTCTAGCGCTTCTTTTACTAACTTCGCTGACTCGCTCAGACCTGACATTCCACTTCCTCTTTTGTTTTACTTCAGCCTTCGTACAAACCCAATCAAAATTGCATTCATACTTTTCGCTTTGAGTTGCTCAGTTCGTGTCTTTACACCAAGTCACATCAGATGAAGGTACTGAGCTGATTTTCTTGAGCTCCGCAGGTTTTTTACCCCTTTTGGATGGCTGACAAGGATACTCGGATTTTTGAATAATTACACCCATATTTTATAGGTGGACATTCTTACTCAGTCCCCTTTTATGGTAAAGTTGCCACAAAACAAAAGAACACAGGATTTTCTCAATGGGCTGCTGCGACGCACCTGGCTTGATGCCAATTGAAGAAGCGATGGACAAAATGTTATCGCGAATCAAACCTATCCAAACAACGCTTTCTCTTCCACTTGCTGAAGCACTCGGTTTTGTACTGGCAGAAGACATCCTGTCTCCTATTCACGTACCGCCATTCGATAACTCAGCAATGGATGGCTACGCTATTCGCATTCAAGATCTTGAGTCATCTTCTGTATTGCCTCTGGCAGGTAAATCATTTGCAGGACAACCTTTTGAAGGTGAATGGCCTCAAGGTACCTGTGTTCGCATCATGACTGGCGCAAAAATCCCACAGGGTTGTGATGCCGTTATCATGCAAGAAAACACTGAAGTAACAGATGCTGGCATTCAGTTCAACCAAACCGACGTGAAGCCACAAAACAACATCCGCCCAACAGGTGACGACATCAAACAAGGCGACATCGTACTGGCAAAAGGTGCACGTTTGACACCTCGCGATATTCCGATGATTGCGTCGCTTGGTGTTAGCCATGTGACAGTAGTACGTAAGCCAAAAGTTGCTTTCTTCTCTACTGGTGATGAACTTAAACCACTGGGCGAACCGCTAGACGAAGGTCAGATCTACGACAGCAACCGTTACGGTATTAAACCACTTATCGAGAACTTCGGTTGTGAAGCCGTTGATCTTGGTATCATTCCAGATTGCCCAGAGACTCTGAAAGCAACCTTTGAACAAGCGCAAACATTGGCAGATGTGGTTGTGACCTCAGGCGGTGTTAGTGTGGGCGAAGCGGATTACACCAAAGACATTCTTGAAGAGCTTGGTGAAATCGGTTTCTGGAAGTTAGCAATCAAGCCGGGTAAACCTTTCGCATTTGGTAAGCTAAGTACAGCTTGGTTCTGTGGGCTGCCGGGTAACCCTGTTTCTGCAGTTCTTACTATGTACGTGCTTGTTCAACCAATGCTGGCAAAACTTGCAGGCCATACAGAATGGAAAGCACCCGAATCTATTCCAGCAACAACCAAAACCGCCTTTAAGAAAGCGCCAGGTCGTACCGATTACCAACGTGGTATCTATACATTGGAAGATGGCAAGTTTGTCGTTGAAACAACCGGTAACCAAAGCTCTGGTGCATTCCGCTCAATGAGCCTAGCGAACTGTTTTGTTGTATTGGAACGTGAACGCGGCCGAGTTGAAGTGGGCGAAACGGTTCAGATTCAACTATTCAACTCAACCCTTTACTAGGAAGACGTTGTGGATATTCTTTCCAATCAGGAAATGTTGCGTTACAACCGCCAAATCATTCTTCGTCAGTTTGACTTTGAAGGACAAGAAGCACTCAAACAAGCATCGGTATTGATGCTTGGTGCTGGCGGTTTAGGCTGCGCATCAAGCCAATATTTGGCGACTGCTGGTGTCGGTAAAATCACGCTGATTGATGATGATATCGTCGAGTTGTCTAACCTTCAGCGCCAAGTGCTGCACCACGATGCGGATATTGGTCGTAAGAAGGTAGACTCGGCGGCCAATGCACTACGTGAACTTAATCCGCACATTGTCGTAGATACCATCGCAAAACGTCTTGATGATACCGCGTTAGAGAGCCTGATTAAGCAACACACTATTGTTGTCGATGCATCAGATAACGTCGATACGCGCAATCAACTTAACCGCCTATGTTTTGCGACTAAAACACCGCTAATTTCAGGCGCGGCTATTCGTATGGAAGGCCAAGTGAGTGTGTTTACTTACGACGACCCAACTCAACCATGTTACCAGTGCTTAAGTGCCCTCTTCGGCAGCGGTGCGTTAAGTTGTGTCGAAGCCGGAGTCATGGCTCCTGTTGTGGGTATTGTTGGCGCAGTACAAGCGATGGAGACGATCAAAGTGATTGCTGATTACGGCCAACCAAAGAAAGGCAAAATTCTGATTTTGGACGCGCTCAGCATGTCTTGGCGAGAAATGAATCTGATGAAAATGCCCACCTGTCCGGTTTGTAGTTAGTTCTGCACCTCTAATCATTCCCAAAAAGCCCAACTCGATGTTGGGCTTTTTTCTCATTTTGACAATCAGATTTAAAACCCTTCTTCTTACAAATATTAACCCAATAAAATTCAACAACTTAAAAGTTGGCACATTCCTTTCATTGCATATATCACGAACCAATGAGAGGGCGAATTATGAAAAGGACATCACTACTACTTGGGTCTCTAATAGCGAGCTCTTATGCACAAGCGGCGCCATTTGACACATGCCCAAGCAAAGCATACCTGTTCCAATCAACCCCGGTTCAAATCTATGGCGTCAATTTGGTTACAGGTTCTACGACTCTTTTAGAGGACGACACAGGTTTGGCTTCGGGCATCAACGGTGTAGGCTTTAACTTCACTGACCGTTATATCTACGGCTACGACACCACAAACAAAAAGATTGTTCGCCTTGGTCAAGACTTCCAAGCAGAGACACTTGATGTTTCGGGTCTTCCTACCGACCACACGTTTTACGTAGGTGACGTTTACAACCACGTCTACTACTTGTACCGCAAAGGCAAAGGACTTTTCTCCATTGACCTTTCTCCGCTCGATTCTGATCCAAATGCGACATTGAGCATCGTGAAAATCAGCTCAACAGCGACTGTGAACCTAACCGACTTTGCATTCCATCCAGGTGATGGCTCCCTTTACGGCATCGACAACAACTCTGGTGTGCTATATCAGTTCAACCCATCAAATGGTAGCGCAACTGCGATAGGTGACACAGGTGAGAAAGGCACATTTGGTGCTGGCTACTTCGATGTAAACGGCAACTACTATGTGTCACGTAACCAAGATGGCAAAATCTATCGCGTTGACCTTTCGGAAGGTAACGCAGCCAATATCGCAGCAGGTATCGTTCCTGCGGTTGAGTTTGTATCCAACGGTCCAAGCTCAAGCCAAAATGACGGTGCACGTTGTGCAAATGCTCCGGTGATTAACGAAGACGAGCCAATTGATTTCGGTGATGCTCCAGACAGCTACCACACAACACTTGCGTCAAACGGTCCTCGTCACGAAGTGGACGGTGTAACTTGGCTTGGTTCCGTCGCTCCAGATGGTGATGCCGACGGTCAAGCAAACGACAACTCTGTGGGCACAGCCGATGAAGATGGTGTTGGTTTTGTATCCGCACTTGATCCAGGCTTAAGCTCAATTGTGAATGTGACAGCTTCTACTTCTGGCTACCTATCAGCATGGTTTGACTGGAACCGCGATGGTGACTTTGATGATGAAGGCGAACAGGTCTTTACTGACCAATTACTGTCTGCGGGTAATAATCCCCTACCGTTTGTCGTTTCAACCGCTGCAACGGAAGGTTCAAGCTGGAGTCGATTCCGCTTTAGCCAACAAACCGGATTAAACTACGATGGTGGTTCGACATCTGGTGAGGTGGAAGATTACCCAATTACCATCACTGGTAATGGCTACTCAGTGGAATATTTCCCGAGTGCAGAAGATTACGCCACCGTGGCTTATGAAGATAATTGGCCATACACCGCAGACTACGACATGAACGATGTGGTCGTGAAATTCCGCATCACTGAAACCAGTCTTGCTGGTCATGTTGAGAATATTCAGATTACAGGTGACCTAGCGGCTTACGGCGCAAGCTACAAAAATGGCTTCGCAATCCGACTACCGGGTGTATTGAGAAGCTCGATTGAAAATGGATTAACGACGCTATCCTTCAATGGTGTAGAGCAAGCATCTAATGGCTTGGAAAGTATTTCTGATGAAGCCATTTTCATCATCAGTGAAGACTTAAGCACACACGCGGCGAGCAGCTGTAGCTACTTCCGTACCGAGTCTGGCTGTGATGATAACGTTTCACTCACCTTTACCTTGAATGTGTACTTCACCGAAGGCTCTGACCGTTCAGCCATTCAAGCCATGCCATACGACCCGTTCATCTTCGCAACGCCGGGGACTTACCATGGCGACGGGATTACCTTCCAACCAGGTCGTAAATGGGAGGTTCACTTAGCAGACCAACCACCAACAGAACAGTTTGATGACCAAAACCTCTTCGGTGTCGGCGTCGATGCAAGTGACCCTGTACAAGGTGTGTACTTCAAAACAGCAAACAACTTACCTTGGGCACTGTTAATAGTAGAAGATTGGGATTGGCCGCTAGAGCGTGTAGACATGGTCGATGCATACCCTCACTTCCAAACTTGGGCTGAGTCTGGTGGCGAACTAAGCACAGATTGGCACACCGCTCCAACACCTAACAAATGCTACATTCCATAGGGAGATAACATTATGAAAGCACTTATCACAATCATCATGGGATTAGCACTAACGGCTTGTGGCGGCGGCGGTGGCGGCGGAGGTGGTAACAGTACACCACCTCCACCAACCCAAACCACCGTTGCAGAGGAAGACACAACCCAACAGGAAGAAACAACCGTAGAAGAGACTACCGTAACTGTAGAAGATGCAACCATGCAGGATCTAGTAGTACCAGATGGCTTTAGCTACAACCCAGTGACGGAAGGTACGCTCAATGTAGACATCAGTGGTTTCTCTTCACAACGAGCACACCTAAGCGTGTACAAAGAGTTTGTCGAGAACAGTTCAGGTAACTACGATGCAAAATACCCAAGCAAAGTCGCATCGGTTCCACTCAACAATGGTACAGCAAATGTCGACTTTAATGTTTCTGATAGCCAAGGTAGCCTACTTGTTGAAATTTGGTTCTATGACGGTAGTGACCCAATACAGAAAGTGATTACTTCTGGAGACAACACTTGGACCATGTAACTGGGTAAATCGAAAGCTGTCTTTCAGAACAAATCTTCAATCTTTAACTTAAAAATCGCATCGTTCTTTTGAACATGCGATTTTTTTGTTGTAAAACAGTAAGATTATCCACCTAGCAAACTAAAGACAATGCAAGCACTGATTAGTACTGATGAACTCAATAGCCTTCTCGGCCAACCTAACGTCAAGCTCCTCGACGCTAGTATTGCGTTTCAAATCCCTTCTGAAGGTAAAAAGATTCAAGATAAGTGGATTCCAAATACTTTACGCTTTGATTACGACAATGACTTTTGCTTACCCGGTTCTTCCCTGCCGCATATGATGCCAACAGAAGAAGGCTTCAACCAAAGTGCGCAAGAACTCGGTTTGAACAACGAAGATTTGATTGTGGTTTACGACAACTCTGGCACTTTAGCCGCGCCAAGAGCTTGGTGGATGTTCAAAGCTATGGGACATGATAATGTTCGAGTCTTAAATGGCGGTCTTCCAGCTTGGATTGAAGCCGGATTCCCTGTTGAAAGTACCCTATCGCAACCAAGCGAAAGAGGTAACTTTGCGGGTAAGCTCAACCAAAATGCCTTTTTGAGTGCACAAGATGTTCTTGCTCATTCAACCAATAAAAGTGCCAACATCATCGATGCCAGAGCCAAAGCACGATTCCTTGGTGAAGTGCCTGAGCCACGAGAAGGTCTACGTAGTGGTCACATTCCAAATTCGGTTTGCTTACCGTTTCAAGAACTCTTGACCAACGGTCACATTAAACCAAATTCAGAGTTGCAACAGATATTTAGCGCACTAACGATAGATAGTGACAATTCGATTATTTTTAGTTGCGGTTCCGGTGTAACCGCATGCATTTTGTTACTCGCGGCGTATCAAATTGGTCTGGACAATCTGTCGGTGTACGACGGTTCTTGGACCGAATGGGGTGCTGACCACTCTCTACCTATCGAGCGTTAAGACAAGTGTCTGTTTAACAAAGTATCTTACGTTTATCTAAAGATGATGTGTTCCAATAAACTAAACGCAGCTTCTAAACCAAACTTGTCATTTCGAAATAGAAACTGGCTATGAGTGATTTGTCACCCCTCATAGCCTGACTACATCAAAAGCCGACTATTTCCGTTAGCGTTCAGATGTCGCGTTGCCGTGCATTTGCTCATCTAAGTTGAGCACGGTTAATGCGTTGCTAACGCTCGTGGCGATCACGTCTATCGCTCCAGTTCTTAATGCTCCGAGTAGAGCGAGCGGCTTGCTGTTCTCTGCTGCGATCGCAATGACTTCCGAGATCGACCGAAACTCTTCAATACCAAGTCCAATTACTCGGTCACTCATTACCGTGTTCGCTACATTACCGTGAATATCAAAGAAGTCATAACCTGCAAAATCCCCTACCACACCTTGTTGAAGTCTCGACTGAACCACTTCATCAGGCGTAAACCAACCTAAGTCGACCATGTAACTGTTTTCGCTCATGTCACCAATACCAACCAAAGCGACATCGGCTTTACGTGCTAGGTCGAGCGTTTGTTTCACGGTTGCATTTTGCATAAAGGCCAACTTCTGTTCTCTGTTTTCTGCGTAAGCCGGCGCATAAAGTGTTTCAGAGGTCCCCCCATATTTCTTCGCCAACTGACGACAAATATGGTCGGCGTTATACATACCGCCACGCGGGTGAATACCACCAATGCCACACACAAATTTACAGTCACGCGGCGTAATAACACCAATATGGTGAGCGACAGACGACACGTTGCGCCCTTGTCCGACCGTCACCACCATGCCGTTTTTGAGCGTGCTAGTGAGATAATTGGACACCAATCCCGATACCTGTAGTCGTTGCGCTTCTTCATTCGGTTGATCAAGAGCAACAAGCGCGCGCTTAACGCCGAA
The DNA here is from genome assembly GCF_033344235.1 of Vibrio sp. Vb1554. Classification (NCBI taxonomy): domain Bacteria; kingdom Pseudomonadati; phylum Pseudomonadota; class Gammaproteobacteria; order Vibrionales; family Vibrionaceae; genus Vibrio; species Vibrio sp. Vb1554. Next base: position 191,366 of record NZ_JAWPOJ010000002.1, read on the forward strand.
TCGCTCGATCAAACGTTGTTCAATCTTGGCGCTAAACACCGGATGGTATTTAACGGTAATTTCAACAATGCCTTCATCACGCGCCTGCTTTAGCATTCGCCCGACCTTTGCGCGTGATATGGCAAATTTTCTCGATATCTCTTCCTGAGTCGCACCGTCTTGATAATACGCGACGGAAATCTCTGTCAACAAATCCGTGTTTTCAATGGAAATATCTTGATTAGAACTGCTCATGGTTTCTCTCGCCCTTTAAGAGGATCGATATTGTATGCAATAAGTGAACATATGCTCATTGACTTAGCATATGTTCTTTATCAATTTAAACGCTACATTTGCTCATCGCAATAACATTTTCTCACTACAATTTTTTACCCTCTTGGATAACGCTCAAGCTTTGAACAATAAGGGCAAACGTTTATTTGGGTTAACCACTAAACACACAGTAAAAAAACGTTGATGAAGTTCACTATAAGTCCATTTCAGCGATTGACTTTCAGCATAGATAGGATAAATATGGACACATCATTTACTCAGCTATCGATCAAATGTTCATAGCATTTGTTCGGTAACGAAATTTTCCGTAGTTGGCTGAGCAGATGTCTCATTAAATGCGATGAGACGGTTAGCTAACTCGCTTGCAAATGCACAAGCTGTGATAACAAAAATCACGCTTAAGCCCATTTAAATAGGATGATCGATTATGAGCAACAAGTTAGAGCAACTTCGTAAACTAACGACTGTAGTAGCAGACACTGGCGAGATTGATGCAATTAAAAAGTATCAGCCAGAAGACGCAACAACTAACCCTTCTCTTATCCTTAAAGCCGCTCAAATCGCAGAGTACGCACCTCTAATCGATGCTTCAATCGAATACGCTAAAGCACAGAGCAACGACAAAGCTCAACAAGTTCAAGATACTTGTGACATGCTTGCAGTAAACATCGGTAAAGAAATCCTAAAAACTATCCCAGGTCGTATCTCTACAGAAGTAGACGCTCGTCTATCTTACGATATGGAAGGCAGCGTAGCGAAAGCTCGTCAACTAGTGAAAATGTACAACGATGCTGGCATCACTAACGACCGTATCCTTATCAAACTGGCTTCAACTTGGGAAGGCATTCGCGCAGCTGAGATCCTAGAAAAAGAAGGCATCAACTGTAACCTAACGCTTCTATTCTCGTTCGCACAAGCACGTGCTTGTGCAGAAGCGGGTGTATTCCTAATCTCGCCATTCGTTGGTCGTATCATGGACTGGTACAAAGCGAAAGAAGGCCGTGACTTCGAAGCTCAAGAAGATCCAGGCGTACTATCTGTAACTAAGATCTACAACTACTACAAAGAATACGGCTACAAAACTGTAGTTATGGGCGCAAGCTTCCGTAATATCGGTGAGATCTTAGAGCTAGCTGGTTGTGACCGTCTAACTATCGCTCCTGCTCTACTTGCAGAACTAGAAGCAGCTGAAGGTGAAGTAGTTGAGAAACTAGTTGATTCTAAAGGCGCAGCTGAGCGTCCAGCACCAATGACTCACGCAGAGTTCCTATGGGAACATAACCAAGACCCAATGGCTGTTGAGAAGCTGGCTGAAGGTATCCGCAACTTCGCCGTTGACCAAGGCAAACTAGAAGCGATGATCGAAGCTAAGCTTTAATTGCTTACCAAAAGCGAGTAGCCCGTCTACTCGCTTTTACCATCAGCACTATTTTCAAAAAATTCTATTTGAACTTGTTTCGGCGAGTTCCCTCTATTTAAATCAAATATCGAGAAGTAATCACTATGGATCGTAAACATCTAGCAAATGCAATCCGTGCGCTAAGCATGGATGGTGTTCAACAAGCTAACTCTGGTCACCCAGGTGCACCTATGGGTATGGCTGACATCGCTGAAGTTCTTTGGCGCTCTCATCTAAACCACAACCCATCAAACCCTGAGTGGGCAGACCGCGACCGTTTCGTACTGTCTAACGGCCACGGCTCAATGCTGATTTACTCTCTACTGCACCTTGCAGGTTACGAGTTGTCTATCGACGATCTGAAAAACTTCCGTCAGCTTCACTCTAAAACTCCTGGTCACCCAGAGTATGGTTACGCGCCAGGTATCGAGACCACAACGGGTCCGCTAGGTCAAGGCATCACTAACGCGGTTGGTATGGCTCTAGCTGAAAAAGCGCTAGCAGCGCAATTCAACAAAGAAGGCCACGACATCGTTGACCACTTCACTTACGTGTTCATGGGCGACGGCTGTCTGATGGAAGGTATTTCGCACGAGGCATGTTCTCTTGCAGGTACTCTTGGTCTAGGCAAGCTGATCGCATTCTGGGATGACAACGGCATCTCTATCGACGGTCACGTTGAAGGTTGGTTCTCTGACGACACACCTAAGCGTTTCGAAGCTTACGGTTGGCACGTAATCCCTGCAGTCGATGGTCACGATGCTGACGCAATCAACGCAGCAATTGAAGCAGCGAAAGCGGATCCACGTCCTACACTTATCTGTACTAAGACTATCATCGGTTTTGGTTCACCAAACAAATCTGGTTCACACGATTGTCACGGTGCGCCACTAGGTGCAGAAGAAATCGCAGCAACACGCAAAGAACTAGGTTGGGAGCACGGTCCTTTTGAAATTCCGCAAGAAGTCTACGCAGAATGGTCAGCGAAAGAAACAGGCGCAGCTAAGGAAGCAGCGTGGAACGAGAAATTTGCAGCTTATGAAGCAGCGTACCCTGAGCTGGCAGCTGAATTTAAACGCCGCGTAAACGGTGAGCTTCCTGCACAGTGGGAAGAGAAAGCAAGCCAAATCATTGCTGATCTTCAAGCTAACCCAGCAAACATTGCATCACGTAAAGCGTCTCAAAATGCTCTAGAAGCATTTGGTGCTCTACTACCAGAGTTCATGGGTGGCTCTGCTGACCTAGCACCTTCTAACCTAACCATGTGGTCTGGTTCTAAGTCTCTAGAAGCAAGCGACTTCTCTGGTAACTACATCCACTACGGCGTACGTGAATTCGGTATGACAGCGATCATGAACGGTATCGCGCTACACGGTGGTTTCGTTCCTTACGGCGCAACATTCCTAATGTTCATGGAGTACGCACGTAACGCAATGCGTATGGCTGCGCTGATGAAAATTCAGAACATCCAAGTGTACACGCATGACTCTATCGGTCTTGGCGAAGATGGTCCAACTCACCAACCAGTTGAGCAAATGGCATCGCTACGCCTAACACCAAACATGAGCACATGGCGTCCATGTGACCAAGTTGAGTCCGCTGTAGCTTGGAAGTTGGCGATTGAACGTAAGGATGCACCGACAGCACTTATCTTCTCTCGTCAAAACCTTGCGCAACAAGAGCGCACAGCAGAACAAGTAGCAGACATCGCGAAAGGTGCTTACATTCTGAAAGATTGCGAAGGCAAGCCAGAGCTAATCCTTATCGCAACAGGTTCTGAAGTTGAACTAGCAGTAGAAGCAGCAGCACAGCTAACTGCTGAAGGTAAGAAAGTACGCGTTGTTTCAATGCCATCAACAGATGCATTTGACAAACAAGACGCCGCTTACCGTGAAGCTGTACTGCCATCAGACGTAACAGCACGTATCGCAATTGAAGCAGGTATTGCTGACTTCTGGTACAAGTACGTAGGCTTTGACGGTCGCATCATTGGTATGACTTCATTCGGTGAATCTGCACCAGCTGGCGAACTATTCAAAATGTTTGGTTTCACGACTGAAAACGTAGTGAACACAGCAAAAGAGCTACTCGCGTAATTGCAGTAAAAAGATAGTCAGTTTTCTCTATTGCGAATGTGAAAACTGAAAAGCCCCACCAGCAATGGCGGGGCTTTCTTTTATCTGGCTCCTATTCGTGTAAACGCAGCCAGGACATAAACATTACAACTTTCGTTACGACTATTTGTCTTCAAATCGAAGTGCGAGCTGATAGAAATCTTGTACTTGGTCTTTTAACTGCCGGCTGTTTTGTTCCACTGAATGTGTTGCTGCCAAGTTTTGTTCTGCGGTCGAAGCGATAGAATGAATGTGCTGGTTTACATCACTAGATAGCTTTAACTGGTTATTCGCCGCTTCTGCTACATCAACCATCAGCCCACTCATGGTTTGCATCATCTGTTCAACTTCAGACAAACGCAACGCGCTTTGTTCTGCTACTTGAGAACAGGCATCGGTTTGCTCTTTGTTTGCCAGAATATCTTTCTGCCAACTTTGAATCGTTGCCAACATAGTGGAGATAGAAGCTTGGATTTGTTCAGTTGCATTGGATGTACGCCCAGAAAGCGCGCGGACCTCATCAGCTACAACAGCAAAACCACGACCTTGCTCCCCTGCCCTTGCTGCTTCAATCGCCGCGTTAAGTGCCAGTAAATTGGTTTGCTCTGCGATCCCACCAATCTCTTCCATCAAATGGTTCACCTTCTGCGCCTGATCACTCAGTTGATACGTCGTTTCCGTCGCTTTTTCAGCTTGAAGGCTTAATTGCGCTAGATTGGTGTGCGTTTGATCAATGGTCTCCTTCGCCATCAAGCATGACTTCAATGTATCATCAATCAACATATGGGCATCATTGGTACTCGAAGAAACCGAATTTGCCGACAACTCCACCTCTTGGGTAGCATCTCGCACACGATGAATATCGGTATTTTGCTGATTTAATGCAGCCGAGACTTCTGCCGTTGTTTGACTGAGCTCTTCGGCGCAATGCTGCAAAGGCAATGCAGAGTCAGTCATTCTTCCTAACACGGTTCGAATTCTTGCGGATAGCATTTTGATATGGAAATCAGCAATCGAAAATGCCGTGTTACCGGAATAGATCAAGCGACTTACGCTGTCATATTGCTTTTGTAACTTTTTAAGTTGCTGAGGTGTATCAATTAACTCTTGGCGGAATAACAGAGCCAGAACACTTGCAGGTAACGCACTTGCAAGCCAAGCCAACGGCCCTTCAACAGACAACGCATATGCGGTTGCAGGTGCGGTTAGTGCACCAAGTAGAATCGCATAGCGAATGGTTTCATTGATTTTCAACGACCAAGTTCGGCCAGACTTCTCTGCAGCACGCATGCTTTTGTAGGCTTTTGTCGCAATATCAACCCACTCTCGCTTTGGTTTCACGCGCACTGATTGATACCCAACAACATGGTTGTCTTCGTAGATAGGGGTGACATAAGCATCAACCCAATAGTAACCGCCAGACTTAGTGGCATTCTTAACCATTCCACGCCAGGCTTTACCTTGTTTAAGGCGTGCCCACATGTCACCGAAAGCGGCTTTAGGCATATCATTATGACGAACTATATTGTGGTTCTGACCGACAAGTTCTTCGTGAGTGTATTCAGCAACGCGGCAAAAGGCTTCATTACAATATGTAATAACACCTTGTAAGTTCGTTGTTGAGACGAGTTCCTCAGACTCCCTCACGAGAGTTTCTTGAGCTTTATGAGAAATATTGGCTGACATAGACGAAACTTCTTTAGTTTTTATTGATTTTCGGCAAGATATATACAGGATTTTTATTTTTATTACAAAAAGTTAGATAAAAAGTCTTATCAAATCGACATTTTTATTGTGGGAATTCACATTATCGATAAAAACATAAAGAAGAGATTGTTGATTTGAGCTAATAAACAAACCCGACACGATCGGCCGGGTTATATATTAAGCCTTAATTAAGCGGTTTGTGATTCTGGCTTTTTATTCGTTTTTAACGCAAACATCGCGATAACGAGTAACACAAATGGAAGAACATACAAATTAAGATTCTGCCAACCTACGGTAGACTCAAGCCAACCAGATAGTAATGCGGTGATGGTGACACAACTGAACACGAAGAATTCATTAAACGCTTGAGCCTTGCTTCTGTTTTTCGCTTCATAGCTTTGACTAAACAGCCCGGTTGCTGCGATAAACATAAAGTTCCACCCTATTCCTAACAGGATTAAAGCAAGACTAAAATGCCAGATAGACACTCCATGTATATTAATTCCAATACAAGCAACAAATAGCAATCCACCCGCCAAAATCATATTCTTAGCGCCAAACCGCTCTATCAGACGGCCCGTGACAAACGCAGGTGCAAACATACCCAACACGTGCCATTCGATCACTCCCGCCGCTTTATCAAAATCAAAGCCACAACCAATCATCGCTAAAGGAGTTGCTGTCATTAAAATGTTCATCACCGCGTACGCAACCATTGCCGCGATAACGGCCAGCATGAAATTAGGTCGACGAATAATCAGTCTCAGCTTATCCGCCTTAGCGTGTAGCGCCTGCGTGTGTGCAGGTGGAAAACGAATGGTTTGTAGCACAACCAACGCGGTTATATAAAGCACGACAAGCACAGCAAATGCACTAATGTATAAGCCATCACCTGACCACTGCTGTGAGTACACCGCCAAATTAGGTCCAAGGATCGCCGCTAACACCCCACCCGCCATAGATATCGAAATCGCCCTATGCCTTGCCGACTCTTCACACACTTCAATGGCAGCAAACCTGTATAGAGTACCGAAACCTATACCAACACCAAGCAAAAACGTAGACATGCAGAACAGATAGAAGTTTTGTTGACTTAATGCATACGTCGCTAGACTAGCACCCAAAATGCCAATGACATTACCAAGGCTAAAACCAAGGCGACGCCCTAACTTGCCCATAATTAGCGACGCGGGAATTGTCGCGGCCATCAGTCCCAAAAACTGCAGTGCAACTGGTAATGTGATAAAACTTGATGACGGCGCAAGTGTTTTGCCAATAAGGGCAATAACAGATATGAGTAAAATATTCCCTGTCATTAATAAGGCTTGGCAGAGGGATAGAAGCCATACATTACGATTCAATTCCAAATTCCTTTTGGTTACAACGTATACAGATAACATATAGGAAAGCAGAAACAATAGAAAGATATGAGAGTAATTCTCAACAAAAAGAGCCAGAGGCATAGTACCTCTGGCTCTTCACTATTCACTTTACGCTTTTAAAAAGTTTTTCTGTTGAGCTTACTTGTTGCGGCGCGCTTTTACTGCATCAGAAAGCTGACGAAGTACCGTTTCCGTATCTTCCCAACCAATACATGCATCAGTAATCGACTGACCATAAGTGGCTGCTTTGCCATCCACTAAGTCTTGGCGACCTTCAACTAAATGAGACTCGATCATCACACCAAAAATGGCTTCTTCGCCAGCAGAGATTTGTTCGGATACATCATCAGACACCAGCATTTGACGCTTGAACTGCTTCGAGCTGTTAGCATGGCTAAAATCAATCATCACTTTTTTCGGCAGACCTGCGGTGTCCAGCTCATCTTTAATTTGAGCTACATGTGCTGCACTGTAGTTTGGTTCTTTACCGCCACGTAGAATAATATGGCAGTCTGGATTACCAGCGGTTTCTACGATCGCGGAATGACCGTATTTTGTTACTGAAAGGAAGTGATGGGAAGCGCTTGCAGAACGAATCGCGTCGCTCGCTATTTTAATATTCCCGTCTGTACCGTTTTTGAAACCTACAGGACAAGAAAGACCAGAAGCTAGCTCGCGGTGAACCTGAGATTCTGTCGTACGAGCACCGATAGCGCCCCAACTGATCAAATCCGCCACGTACTGAGGTGTGATCATATCTAAGAATTCACTTGCCGTTGGCAAGCCCATATCGGTTAGATCAAGAAGAAGTTTACGTCCGATACGTAGACCATCATTTAGCTTATAGGTGTCATTTAAGTAAGGGTCATTGATAAGGCCTTTCCAACCAACGGTCGTACGCGGCTTTTCAAAATAAACTCGCATAACAACCTCAAGCTGCTCGCCCAGTTCATCACGTAATACTTTTAGCTTTTTACCGTACTCAACCGCGGCAGCCGGATCGTGAATAGAACACGGGCCAACGATCACGAGTAATCGATCGTCTTTTCCTTCAAGAATATTGTGAATGGCGTTACGGCAATCAAAAGTGGTCGAAGAAGCGGTTTCAGTCGCTGGGAACTTCTCTAATACTGCAACAGGTGGCAATAACTCTTTTACTCTATTTATTCTTACATCATCAGTTTGAAACATTACTTCTACTTCCTGGTTTTATTTCCGACCTCATTTTTACCAACTGAACTCATTGCAACATTGTTCACAAAGCGAGCAGCATCAAGGGCTGTGGTCATTTTCTGTCTAGCGTTTAAGTAACTTATCGGCTTAGGCGTAGACTTGCAATCAGTTTTTGCAAATAAATGCAAATAAAAACCACCTGTTAACCACCGCGCACAATGTAAAGTAAAGTTTACGAAAAAAAGTTCAAAATAATCATCAATTTTCTTATGCACCAAAAAATCTTTACTACAATGTAAGAAATATCAGAAGTTTGTGAGGTATTTTTGGGTAGTAAATGTTGATCAAGTTCAAATATATTGTTGCTTGATATGAAATGATTAGAATATTAAACTAATTTCTTATAAACGCTGGTTTTTTCTAATTTTTTGATAAAACGAAGTAGAAGTTAATATGCAATCAATACAAGGAAACATTATGAACAAAGTAGCAATTGCAGTAGCAGCAGTGGTAGCTGGTAGTAGCGCGCTTTTAAACTCTGCTCAAGCTGAAATGTACATCGGGGGCAAAGTGGGCATGACTACACTTGACGACGCTTGCTATCTAAATAGCCCTTGTGATGATGAAGCGTTCGGTGCAGGACTACATATCGGTTATGACTTTACCGATATCATTGGGCTAGAGTACGGCGTAGACTTCTTAGGCGACTACAAAGCTAACTCGATGTCAGGGGCTAACACGGTTAATACGATTGACGGCAATCTAACGGCTTTAACACTTGCACCTAAATTCAACTGGCACTTAAACGACTCTTGGAATCTGTTTGCTAAGATCGGTGGTGCTTACATGATGTCTGATGACGAAACAGACTTTGTCCCAACAGGTTCTTTGGGGGCTGAATACTCGATCGATAGAAACTGGAGTGTTCGCGCTGAATACCAACGCTACCAAGACATGTCTGACGACGTGTGGGACGACATGGATGCTAACTTCTTTGGTATCGGTGTTAACTACAAATTCGCAGCAGCTCCAGTTGTTGCAGCAGTTGTAACGGAAGAAGTGATCGAGCCAGATCCAGAACCAGTGATGATGAGCAAGGTGCACAAAGAAGAGTACGGTACAGGTACGTTTGAATTCGATAGTGCTAAGTTAACAGATTCCGTTTCTGAACGTCTGGACAACTTTGTTTCATTCTTGAACGAATATCCTCAAGCTCAAGTAGAGATTACTGGTTACACGGATAGCTCAGGCCCTGCGGCATACAACCAAAAACTGTCTGAGCGTCGTGCTCAATCTGTTGCTGATTACCTAACCGCAGCTGGCATTGGTTCAGATCGTTTGACAGTTAAAGGTATGGGTGAAGAAAACCCAGTTGCTGACAACAGCACTCGCGAAGGTCGTGAGAAAAACCGTCGCGTAGAAGTTGTGGTACCTTCATTTGAATACCAAGAGCTAGTTCAGCCTGAATAAGCATCTATGATTCATGATCGATGATGTGGTAAAAATTAATGGGGTGCATTTGCACCCCGTTTTGATCTCATATTAAGGGATATTGCCACTATGGTTTTGGGAAAAAGATCAACTCATTATCTTGCACCATAACGCAATCCATACCAGCTGCATGCGCCGCTCGCTTCCCCAGCTCAGTATCCTCGAACACAAGACACTGTGACGCCTCCAAGTCGAGTTGTTCCGCGGCCACCAAAAAGGTATCTGGAAAGGGTTTATGGTTCTCTACATCACTCGCGGTTACTACAACATCCAACTTGTCTAATAAACCTGCATGACTTAATAAGCGCATGGCACTTTCTCGTTGGCTGCCAGTCCCGACTGCAATTTTCTTATGGCCTAAATATTCCTCTAACACGATGTTCGTGCAAGGAATAACGTCACCATGAAGCTCCATAGCAGCGAATGTTTCCATTTTAAATGTCGCGACAGTTTTAGGATCTAACGAAAGCTCATGCACACGATTTAGTTCCTCAACAATTTTAAAGCTCGGCATCCCTCCCAAACTGTGAAACCATTCCTGGCAAAACGGAAAATCAAAACGCTCAGCAGTTGCTTGCCAAGCTGCCAAGTGGGCTGGCATGGTATCGATTAGAGTACCATCCATATCAAATATGAATCCCTCATAGGGTCTAAAATCAATCGTGCTCATGTCTTTTCTTCTATTTGTGCATCTGTAATGTTAATTTATCAGCTCTTTCAATCGTCCTTACCGGCATTTACTTATCATGCTCAAAATTTCGAACTCCGTCACAATTCAAGAGTGGGAAATTCAATTATCCCCAATTAGAGCTCAAGGAAATGGTGGCCAGAACGTTAACAAGGTAGCGTCCGCTATACACCTGCGCTTTGATATCCGGCATTCAAGCTTACCTGACTTTTACAAAGAGCGATTACTTGCACTTTCTGATAGTCGTATAAGTAAAGATGGCGTGATCATCATCAAAGCGCAACAATTTCGGACACAAGAACAAAATAAGGAAGACGCCCTAAATCGGCTTCAAGCATTGATAAAAGCTGCCGCTTTACAGGAGAAGAAGCGTATGAAAACGAAACCAACCCGCGCTTCTCAACGCCGACGACTTGATACAAAAAACAAGCACGGAGCGAAAAAACAGCAACGTAAAAAAGTGCTGTATTAGTGCATGTCGTTTTCTCGACATGTTAGTTGAACAACGTTTGCTAGCCCTTGGAAATCTCATTGGATTTCTCTTTTTAGTTACTTATTCAGGAAACAACAATATGACTATTAGGCAAAAACTCTACTTCCTCGGAGTTATCGCCATTTTAGGCATCGTGGCCCTTTTGGGTACGTCATCCCATTTTGAAAATAAGAGCAATGACCTTAATCACGCCATCAAACTCGTTGGTGATCTAGAAATACGCTTACTCAACTTACGCAGAAATGAAAAAGATTTCCTACTACGTAGTAATGACAAATATCTAAATAAGTTTGACGCCAATGTTGACAAGTTTATAGACACAGAAAAAGAGCTTGCGAATATACTCAAGAGTAATGAATTACCTTCCAGTCAACAATTTAAGCAAGACTTGCTCGCATACCAAAGGGGCTTTCAGAATCTGGTCAGCGCTTACCAACGATACGGGCTTGATTCAAAGAGTGGGCTTCTCGCTGGTTACGAACAAGCACTATTAGAAGCAAAACAACGTTCAGACCACCAGCAGTTATTGGCATTAGTCCGTTTTGACTCTGCGGTAAAAGCAGGACTATTCAATAGTGACTTGCTTGAGGGGCAATATGCTCCTGAGCTTATCAAAACAGGTAAGCAATTGGCGGCCCAAAAGCAAGTTGTTGGGGTTGCTTATGACAAAGGCCTACTCGGTGAAACTCGCGCATTATCTCATGCCGTAGAAGAGCAATTTGAAACCTTTTCCACAGCCCTTAGCTCTGCTGCCGCACAACGTGATGAACAAATGTCGACCATCAAGCAGGTCATTACAGCTCTGATCTTAGTCGTTATTTTCGCATTGATTTGGCAAATTTCACGTTCAATCAATACGCGAGTGGATAGCTTACTTGGCACCATTCGAAGTATCAGCGAAACGAACAACATGGGACTTCGATCTGATTTGAAAGGTCAAGACGAGCTATTTGATATCAGTCATCACCTCAATGACCTATTGGATAAGCTTGAGCATCTAATTAGTAGTACCCAAGAAAAATCGGCGCAACTCACTGCAAGTACCGATAATATGCATCGTGAGTTAGAAGGCGTTATGGAGCAATTCCACACTCAAACTGACCACACTGCATCAATGGCGACGGCAGTTCAGCAAATGGTTGCCACAATAGGTGAAATCTCTGAAAGCACATCAGTTGCGGTAGAAGGCGTTCATCAGGCAGCGAATAATGCCGAACAAGGTCGAGGAGTTGTTGAGGCGACGGTAACCAACATCGGTCAACTAACCACGATTTTATCAAACAGCCAGCAGTCGATTGGCTCGCTGAATCAGCATGTAGATAAAATTGGTGGTGCCGTGAACATCATCCAAGAGATTGCAGAGCAAACCAACCTACTAGCTCTCAACGCAGCAATTGAAGCCGCGCGAGCAGGCGAACAAGGCCGCGGGTTTGCAGTTGTTGCCGATGAAGTACGCGCCCTAGCTAGCCGAACTCATCAATCCACAGAGGAAATCACGCGGGTAGTTGCAGATATTCAAACTCAAATGTCTACAGTTGTTGCTGATATTGATCAATGTAACGATCAAGGGCAACAAACACTTAATGCTTCTGAAAAACTGGATTCTAGCCTACAGCAGATCATCACTGACATGCATTCAATTCAAGGTAATTCGGAGCGCATAGCTTCAGCAATTGAAGAACAAGGTATCGTTATGAACCAAGTTAGCGGTTCAATCACCGAGCTAAACGCAATATCTGAGAATAACATGCAATCCGCTCAGGAATGCTTGCATGAAGTGAACTCTGTCTCTGCTCAAGCTCATGATATGGATGAAGCCGTTGCACAATTCAAAACTGCGCTAAAATAACCCTTTTCAAAATAGAAAGCCCGAGGCAATCATTGCTTCGGGCTTTTTTCAATTGTCACTTCGTGCTTACTGCGCACTTCGGATGTGATTACTCATCATCAAGAGGAACCAGCTTGGTGTTGCCGCCATGAACTTTCTCACGCTGTCTTTGCACCAGAGCGTAGAAGCCTGGGATCAAGAATGTACCTGCTAGAAGCACACACAATAGACCACCAATCAGCGACACGCCGAGTGAGTTTTGACTCACGTGCCCCGCGCCAGCGGCAAAGATAAGCGGGAAGATACCTAGGATAAATGACCAAGATGTCATATTCACAGCGCGGAAACGTAACGTGCCTCCTTTAACCGCTGCACTATCGATATCAGCATCTTTTTCTTCACGCTCTTGCTTGGCGAACTCCACAATCAAAATTGCGTTTTTCGCCGCCAAGGCTATGAGCAAGACAAGACCAATTTGGGCATACAAGTTAAGCGGCGTGCCAGTTAGATTTAACGCAAGGAAGGAACCTAACGTGGCTACTGGGACCACCAAAATAATAGCCAGTGGAATACTCCAACTTTCATACTGAGCCACCATAAACAAGTAAATGAAGATCAAAGCCAGCGCAAACGCATAAATGGCTTGGTTGCCCGCAAGCACTTCCTGATAAGCCATACCTGTCCATTCATACGTGTATCCTTGTGGAAGAACTTCAGCAGCAACGCGTTCCATTGCGGCAATCGCATCACCACTAGAGTAACCCGGAGCTGGTTGGCCTTGAATGATAGCACTGCGGTACATGTTGTAACGCCATGCCACATCAGGCTCAAACACTTGCTCGTAGCTCACTAGCGTACTTAACGGGACCATATCACCGTTCGAAGAACGAACATGGAAACGCTCTAGATCTTCCATGCTGCTACGGTGCTGGCTATCAGCTTGCATGGTTACGCGGAAGTTCTTACCAAACATGGTGAAGTCATTCACATAAAGCGAACCTAAGTTGCCTTGCAAGGTTTGAAAAATAGACGACAGCGAAATACCTAATTGCTGCGCTTTCTCACGATCGATATCAACGTAGTAGTGCGGAACATTCGCGCGGAACGTGCTAAACGTGTAGGCAATTTCAGGCGCTTGGTTGGCCGCTTGGATCATTTCTCCCATGACCATCGACAAATCGGTACGACTTCGCCCTAGCGTGTCTTCAAGCACAAACTCAAAACCAGACGCAGCGCCCATACCAGGAACCGCTGGTGGTCCCATCGCAAAAACAACCGCTTGAGGTAACTCTGTCGCCGCTCGACCGTTAATACGTGCCGCGATAGCATTAGCAGAGTGCTCTCCTTGCAGCGAGTTACGAGTATCCCAATCATGCAATTTGATAAATACAGAAGCACCGTTTGATGCTGCTGCGCCTGTCATAAACGAGTAACCGTTCGCAACCGTCACACCATCCACACCAGGTTCTTCACCGATCATCTTCATTAAATCATTGGTGACTTCTTCAGTGCGTGATAAAGAGGCTGAATCTGGTAGCTGTACGTTAACCAGCAAAATGCCTTTATCTTCTTGAGGAACAAACGCTGTAGAGGTGGTTTTCGCAAAGAAAGTGACCGCTGCGATAGCAACTATAAAGAACGTCACGAGCAGTAAAGACTTCTTCACCAAGAAACCAGCGATCTGGCCATAACGCGTAGTGATGCGCTCTAAGCCTCGGTTGAAAGCCTGGAACCAGTTAGCGGTATTGCCCCCACCCTGCTTCAATACCAGAGAACAAAGTGCTGGAGACAGCGTCAATGCATTGATGGATGAAATCACAACCGAAATACAGATGGTCAAAGCGAACTGGCGATACATGATACCGGTGATACCTGGCAGCATGGCGACGGGTATGAATACCGCAAGTAGAACCAAGGTCGACGTGATGATTGGTCCCGTTACTTCTTTCATCGCTAGCAACGTCGCTTTACGCGGTGAAATGCTTGGGTCTTTCGCCATGGTAGTATCGACGTTTTCGATAACCAGAATCGCATCGTCCACCACGATACCAATCGCAAGGATCAAGCCAAACAAAGTAACCGTATTAATGGTGAAGCCCGTTGCCTGCATGATGGCAAACGTACCAATCAGAGAAACGGGGATCGCGACAACAGGAATCAACGTTGCACGCGCACTACCCAAGAACAAGTAAGTTACAGCAATCACCAATAGAATCGCTTCAATCAGTGTTTTTACTACCCCTTTGATCGATTCAGATACGAACACGGTTGTATCGTAGCTGGTCTCGTATTCCATTCCCTCTGGGAAGTTTTTGCTCAAGCCTTCAAGGAGCTCCATGACGGCCTGACCACTTTCTAACGCATTCGCATCCGATTGAAGAGACAACGCAACGATTGACGCGTCCTGGCCACGGAACTTACCGTTACCATCGTAGAACTTTTTGCCTAGTTCAACGCGAGCAACATCTTTCAGATAAACCGTAGAGCCATTGGGATTAGCTCGAAGGACTACGTTCTCAAACTCACTCACGCTTTCCAAGCGACCTTTGGTCACAAGGTTAAACTGAACTTCTTGCGGATTGTTGTATGGTGCTGCACCTACACGCCCTGCCGCAACTTGAACGTTCTGTTCAGCCAAAGCGGCGTATACGTCTGACGTGGTTAGCTTAAGGTTGGCCATTTTTTCAGGATCTAACCAAACACGCATTGCGTATTCGCCACCACCAATCACGTTAACTTCACTGATACCTTTCGCACGAGCCAACTGATCTTTTACATTCAAGTTAATGTAGTTAATCAAGAACTGATCATCGTATTTGCCATCAGGTGAATAGAAGTTAAGTACCATCAGCAAGTCAGGTGAACGCTTTTTCACCGTCACACCAACCATGCGAACTTCTTGAGGCAGTTTTGACTCAATCTGTGACACGCGGTTTTGCACGTTAACTTGCGCCATATCTGGATCGGTGCCAACATCGAACGTGACGTTTAGGCTGTAAGAGCCATCGTTCGCGCTCTTTGAAGACATGTATATCATATCCTCAACGCCGTTGACTGAGGTCTCTATGGGGTCCGCAATGGCCTGCTCGACAACTTCCGCACTCGCGCCAGTGTAGTAAGCCGAAACGCTTACTGATGGCGGGCTTATCTGTGGGTACTCAGCCACTGGCAAAATCGCCAGTGAGATCGCGCCGGCTAGCGTTAATATGATCGAAATAACCAGCGCGAATTTAGGTCTCTGAATAAAGAAACGACTTAACATAGTGCCCCCCTACTGCTTATCTTCAGCAGGTGCTTGAAGGCGCACTTCTACACCATTACGCACACGTTGTAGGCCTTGTGTAATAACCGTATCTTCCTGATCGAGCCCTTCTCGAATGATAATGCCTTGTTCAACCTGAGGGCCAAGCTCGACGTTACGACGCACTGCCACACTTCCCTCAGCCATCACCATCACAAAGTCACCTTCTAAGTCAGTCTGTACGGCACGTCGTGGGATAACAATAACGTCTTTCGTGTTCTTATCTCTCAAGTTCACTTTGATGTGTTGACCCGGAAGTAACTTCTGCTCTGGGTTTGGCACTAGCGCGCGCATAGCAATCGTACCCGTTTTGGTGTCAATACGATTACCTAAGAAATCAAGCTTACCAAGATGCTCAAAAAACTGTCCATTTTCCAGTTCAAGCTGAACTTCAACGCGGTTTGATTCAGCCGAGCCATCACCTTTTACTTGATCCATACCCATAGCTAAACGCTCACGCTCACTCACACTAAATGAGGTATGAACTGGATCTAAACTCACCAGAGTTGTCAGCACGCCAGATGATGGAGAAACCAGATCACCCGTACTCACTTTGGTATCACTAATACGTCCGCTAAAAGGTGCTCGGATTTGAGTATAGGAAAGGTTAACTTCAGCAAGTTTAAGTTGAGCATTTGCCGCTTCTAGCTCTGCTCTCGCACCAAGAAGTGCCGCAGTTAAAGCATCAAACTCAGATTGAGAGATACTACCGCGAGGCAACAAGTTTTTACCTCGAGTATGATCTAATTCGGCTTTTTTTAGCGCCGCTTTAGCTTGTGCAAGTGCGGCTTTAGCACTCGCGACTTGGGCTTCAAAAGAAGATGGCTCGATAGAGTAAAGGAGCTGCCCTTTTTCTACCATTTGCCCCTCTTCAAAGTGACGAGCTTTTAAGTAGCCAGAAATCTGCGCGGTAATATTGGTATCTTCTACTGCTTCAATGCGACCGATATAAGACTTGCTCGGTTGGTAGTCGATAACCGTGACATCCTGAGTCACTACGAGAGGCGCTTGACCTTTCGTTTGGGCATTATTAGCTTCCCCGCATCCAGCGAGGATTGCTGTAGCCGCCATTAGTGCGACAAGTGGTTTCTTTTGCATGTATTTACCGTCTTTATAGAACAGGATATTGTTGAATTCCTATCAACCTTACTCCTTGCTGCCACTGAAAACTTCACTGAAAAGCGCCCAAGGTGTTTCTAAATGTAAACATGAGAAACAAAAGGAAAATAAAGTAATTTAGTTAACAGTGGTATTCAATGAGCAATATACATACAACTCAATCATAACTATTTAATATACGCCTTAGGAGATCGCGAATTTTAGCGTGTGCTTGGAAACACTAACGGGAGTATTGTATTCGGGCGTAAAGTGAGATTCAGTGCTCAAGATAAGAACGTTTTGTGGCTAAAAAGGTAAAAAGTGACGCCTTCATACTCAAGACCCCGATTTTGACTATTTTTTTAATGTAAATGGGTTATCATTCAATTAATTCAACGCCTTCGACAGAGAGGATGACTATGATTTCTAAATGGGCGAAACGCTTTTACCAGATGGCAGAACTAGTGGCGTCTTGGAGTAAGGACCCATCAACACAAGTCGGTGCCGTTATTACTAAACAGAATCGCATTGTATCTGTTGGATTTAATGGCTATCCACATGGTGTTTCTGACAGTGTCGACACCGATGAGCGCGAGTTGAAATACCTTAAAACACTGCACGCGGAAGAGAACGCAATTTTGTTCTCAAAACGTGACTTAGACGGATGTGATATTTGGGTAACGCATTTTCCTTGCCCTAACTGCGCGGCAAAGATCATTCAAACAGGGATCTCACACGTACACTGCCCTGAGCAGTCTGAAGACTTTTTATCTCGCTGGGGAGATAAAATCCAAGTCAGTCAAGATATGTTCGATCAAGCGGGTGTGAAAGTCGACTGGTTACCACTAGAAGACATTGAAATTGAAGACAAAGACGTGCGCTAGTATTCCATCTTAATATTTAAATAGCCCAGGAAGATCTGGGCTATTTTGTTATTAAATCTGCAAGAGGTCTCGACGTAGTCTTTTAACTGTGTTTTTTCGCTGTGAGCTCAGCAATTTTGACAATAACGAGTACTGATTTTTCCATCATTTCAACAGAAATAAACTCATGAATTCCGTGGAAGTTAAAACCACCGGTGAAGATATTCGGGCACGGCAAACCCATAAAAGATAAACGAGCACCATCTGTACCACCACGAATAGGTTTTATAATCGGTTCCACATCACACGCTTCCATCGCTTGCTTTGCCAGCTCAATGATATGAGGGTAAGGCTCAACCATTTCTCTCATATTGTAATAGCTGTCTTTTATTTTTAGTTCTACAGAACCATGGCGTAAACCCGTGTTCATTTCATCGACGAGTTTCTGCATAAAGGCTTTTCGCTCCTCAAGCCTTTGACGGTCAAAGTCTCTAATAATGTAACCGAGCTCGCTTCGTGCAACGCCCATTTCTGCCGATTTTAGATGGAAGAACCCTTCGTAACCTTCGGTTGTTTCCGGAGTTTGATCTTGGGGCATTTGAACTTGAAATTTCGCAGCCAAGTTCATCGCATTGACCATTTTGCCTTTTGCAGTACCTGGATGAACGCTAACTCCATGAAAAATTACATCAGCGTTTGCTGCATTAAAGTTTTCGTATTCCAATTCACCTTGCGGGCCACCATCTATAGTGTATGCCCATTTCGCGCCAAATTTTTTAACATCAAACAAATCTGCACCACGACCGATTTCTTCATCCGGAGTAAAGCCGATACAAATGTCGCCGTGTGGAATGTCTGGGTTTTCCAGTAGCAGAGCTACCGCGGAAAGAATCTCTGCGATACCGGCTTTGTTATCCGCGCCAAGTAATGTAGTGCCATCGGTAGTAATAAGATTGTGGCCATGTAGGTGATGTAAATCTGGGTATTGCACGGGAGATAACACTTCATACCCCAACCCTAATGCAATATCGCCACCCTGGTAATCTTCGATGAATTGCGGCTTTACGTTTTTGCCAGATGCATCCGGCGCGGTATCCATATGGGCAATGAAGCCGATAGGAGGAACCTCATAGTCAATATTGGCTGGCAGTTTAGCCATCAAATAGCCATTTTTATCCAAAGTCACGTCACTTAAACCAAGCTCGATCATCTCTTTTTTAAGTAACTCAGCAAACACAAGCTGACCAGGTGAACTTGGGCAAAGCGTCACATGTGGATTGGATTGGGTATCAAACGTGACGTATCGAAGAAATCTTTCAACTAAATGTTTCATATTTATTCTCATTGTTTTGTACGATGAGGCCTTCGCATTGATAAGCTGACGTTGCCTCATCAAACCTCACGCTATGTTACGCTCTTAGCTCAATAAGAATTTGCTTTGAATCATTTTTTGATAAGAAAGGCTTTTGCGCTTTGCTTCCGCTCATTGAAGCATGAATTTAATCTAAAAGTTCCTCTGCCAGTACTCGCCACTCTTTAACCTTTTCACGAAAATGACGCCATTGCTTATCGGTCATCGAACGAGAAACATCTAATGTCAGTTGATCAACCAATGCAAAGTTAGAGTCAATATTCAGAGAAAGCTGCTCACTATAATAACTCTCTGGCTCGAACAAGAGTCGCATAAATATATCTTGATAAGTCACAACATTAGATTTGTTGTCGAACAAGTATTCGAGCTCTTGATATACCGTGGCTCGATAATCTCTCCATAAAGGGCTGTTTAAAATAACTTGCTGAGAAAATGTTTGAGCTAATTGACGCTGATTTCCTGATAGATTCCCTAGCCATTCTTCCATCCACTCTTCAGTGTTATCCAGAATAATTTCACGCACTTCGTCTTCTGTCTTATCGGCATATTTTGCGTTTCGCTCTTGATAGTGTTCTTGTACATTACTCAAAAACTCGCGTTCTTGCTCTTTCGTTAATTGCAAACTTAACGCAAAAAGATCTGGTGCTGCTTTGCTGACCACTCTATCGTAATGCGCTCGCATTCTATCTCGATTTTGTTGTAAGTAATTTAAGGTGATATCGCTCGCTTTTAATCTCTCAAGGTCTTTTAGATGTTCGATATATAATGGTAACTCCTCTTTCTTGTGCCAGTCTGCCAACAGTAATAAGCGCTCTTCCACTAGGACTTCTTGTTCCCCTTGCAACGAGATATAGTCCTCTAAGTAATCGAGCACGAACCAATCGATATTGCTGTATAAAAACTTTTTCGCACAACCGGCAAGCAGAAATACGAAACAAAATAGAAGGCCATAACGAAGCGCCTTATTAGATACATCCTTTAATTTAGTCACTTATTCGTATTCCCTTTTCTGTTGATTAAGTTCTATACTCAACCTGTATCACTTAGTTTAGTATTGCGGCAAACTTACACCAGTGTGACAAATATTGATTGCCACCTTAATAATATATAGAGTTTGAAATTAACTTTTTGATCACAGCTATCCGCAAAAAAGTGAGTTAGAGCGCAATTATCGGCTAAAAAACGTACCGAACGACGCTCCCTATAACGGCATATAATTTGCATGGATGTTTTTTGGATGGTTTATGGAGGCGAAGTATGGCAGCCGCTGAGCAACTTGATACCAGTGTAGAATATGAGATTCGATATTTTGAACAGGGGAAAATGCACTGCATGAGAGTCATTGCTGAAAGCAAAAAAGTGGCTTATCAGTACTATTTGGAGTGTGGTAAGCACAACAGTGACTTGTACTCTATTCGCCCAGACAAGTAAAAAAACCGCCTGTTAGGCGGTTTTTTTACTTGTCAAAATCAATATAACTATTTGATTTTATTTATCATTACAGATTCAAATCCAACAATGTTATTTGATGTCGCCAAAGCGCTCAAGATAAAGGACGGTTGCTGCAGTACGAGAAGGAACTTGAAGCTTTTTAAGTAAACTCTTCATATGTACTTTAACCGTAGACTCAGAGATAAAAAGACGATCGGCAATTTGCTTGTTGCGGAAACCTCTTGCCACCTCTCTTAAGATCTGCGATTCACGATCGGTCAGTGTATCAAACACGTCCTCTTGCTCTGAACGTTCACTCAAATACTTAGAAACTTCTTGGCTGTATGCCTTGTCCCCTTGGTGCGCTTGTTTTAGCAACTCAACCAACTCATCGGGCTCAGTGTCTTTCAATAAATAGCCATCGGCACCACTTCGAACTATTGCTTCGATATCTGCTGGGCTATCTGAAACGGTTAGAATGACAATTCTGGCTTCACAGCCATCTGCACGCAGTGCTTGCAAAGTATCAAGGCCAGACATGCCTTTCATATTAAGATCAAGAAGTACAAGATCCAGTTCCAGCTCATGCGCTTTCGCTACTGCATCCGCGCCATTACTTGCTTCTGCAATAACCTCAAACTCAGGCTCAAAGCTTAAAAGCTGGTGGATACCTCTTCGCATGAGTGGATGATCATCCACCAGCATTACTTTACACACTGTCACTGTTTACTTCCTTACTATGTTGGAATTCTAATTTTACGGTACAACCTTTGTTTATCGATGCTTCGATGTGAAGATCGGCATGCAGTCTAGCGGCCCGCTCTTGCATGATACTCATACCGTAATGATTTAATTTTTCGTCTTGATGTTCAAAGCCTATTCCATCGTCGCTAACGGTTACTGTGACTTTTCCATCATTATCGAGGCATTGAATGTGAATATTATCTGCTTGCGCATGTTTGATAGCATTAATTGCCGCTTCTCTTATCAACTGTAGTAAATGAACCTGCTGATGTGCATCCAGTTCAGTTGATGAAAGTCTATTTTTTAGCGTAATGTCCGCAGCAGTTTGTTCACTGAGCGTTTCAACCATGTCTTGCAATGCTTGGCCAAAACTGCCCTCTTTAATCGTAAGACGAAACGTCGTCAGTAACTCGCGTAACTGCGTATAAGCCGCAGATAAGCCCGTATCTAGCTCAGCAATAACTTGATTAGCCTGCGCGATCGCCTTTTCGTCAGGCAAGTTCTTTACGCTTCTCTTTAACAAAGCGACCTGAATTTTTAAGTAAGAGAGTGCTTGAGCCAATGAATCATGCAACTCCCGAGCAATAGTGGCTCGCTCTTCCATCAGCAGAATTTGTTCTGCTTGGCGCTGCGCCCGATTGTAATACACGGCGCGTGATAAAATCTGCACGAAGTTGTCAATAAGAGCCTCGTTCGGACAAGGTAACCCTGCTTTCCAATATAAATAACCCAAGTGCTCACCATCTAGCATCAGGGCTTTACCGTGGCAATCTTCATCACAATCTTGGCAGCATTCTTCTCCTTCCATCAATATCCAGCTCGGTTCTCCCAGCTGCTCGATTTCAAGTTTGACCGCTTTAATGCCCTCAAGACTGACGATATGTTGCAAAATCGCCTGGAAATTGTCTTGATTAATACGCGACGCCGTGAGTTCTTTTGACGAGTCATACAGCACCTCTAAAGACTGGTTGGCATGCTGCAATTTACGTGTTTTCTCATCAACCGCTTGTTCTAATCCTCGGTACAACTTACCAAGGTCTGTCGCCATCCGATTAAAGGTTCGAGTCAGTATTCCCATTTCATTATCGCTAGATACATTGAGCGATATATTGAATGAGCGATTTTTAATTTGCTCGCTAGCAAAAACTAAGGCACGCAGAGGCCGAACAACTTCGAGGCGCACAAAATGAACGACAAACATACTGACACAAAGAATGCCACCCAACCCTAACCCACCAATCCAGGCTAAGTTAATCAGTTTTTGCTCCGAAAAGCTTTGTAGCTTAAATACAAACTCATCGATTTGTTCAACAAAACCGGCCACTAGGAGTTGATATTCTGCCGGGTTGTCTCCTCTAAGCACCGCCTTGAGTTCATGCCATCTGATAATAAGACGGTAGTAATCGTGAGTGATGTCTTCTGGCACAGACCAATGCTGAAGCGCTTTCATTGAAGGTGAATATATCGAATGTTCAAATGCGTCAATATGTGAAGAATAGTCAACAGATTTAACCTGAATATCATTCGCCAGACGGTAGCTTTGCATTCGCATCGAGCCAGCAACATTGACGGCTTCAGCATCGTTCAAACTGGACGCTAACGTAAAAATCGCAAAACCAGTCGTAGCGACTGAGAGCAGCAAAATAAGAAGCATCGCGGACGCAATCGTGCGCGTCACTGACTTTTTCACATTTTTAAACAATCTGAGTTCCTCGCCCATTAACAATCCTATTTGTACGGGCAATGAACCCATTACCTTTCAACTTTATCAATATGTGATCACCTGCGACGGAATTTATTGATCCAAAACAATATTGCATACCATTTACCCCCTAAGAGGTATTTATACAAATATGTCAAAAACTACAATTTCGTTAGTTTAAATGACAGTTTATTAATGAAAATTGTGGACTATGCTTAGTTTGGGTTCCAAGTTTCGAGGTGACTAAGTGGTAGACCTTTCCAGAAGAAGACTCTTTGCAAGAAAAGCGCACCCCGACAACGCCGTACGTTTGCCTTGGTTAACTAAACCGCAACAGTTTACGGACGATTGCACTCGCTGCGGTAAATGCATTGAGGCCTGTGAAACAAAGATTATAACCAAAAGTGATGGCGGATTCCCCTCGGTCGATTTTTCCATCGATGAATGCACATTTTGCTATCAATGTGCAAACGCCTGTCCTGAGCCCCTTTTCTTGCCAAAAACAGAACAACCTTGGCAAGCAAAAGCAAGTATCAACGATAACTGCTTAGCAAAACAAAATGTCGAATGCCGAAGCTGTGGGGATATGTGCGACCCGATGGCAATTCAGTTCAAATTAGAACTGGGGAAAGTAGCACAACCCAATTTAGACCTTGATGAGTGTAACGGCTGCGGCGCCTGTGTTTCAGTGTGCCCGACTTCATCCATCAATGTGAGCAATATAACAGCCTAAGCCGAATGTCGTCGGCCAAAGGCAATAAAAATAAATGAGAGAGCTATATGTCACTAAATGAAGTGCATATTTCAAGTTTGGTAGTACATGTGCTGCCGGAACATTTGGACGAAATCAAACAAAAGATAGAAGCACACGAAAATGCGGAAATCTATGGTGACAGTCCTGAAGGCAAGATTATCGTCGTACTTGAAACTGAGAACCAAGGTTTCATCACAGACACTATCGATGCCATTAACAATTTACCGAACGTCTTAAGCACGGTATTGGTTTATCACCAAATCGAAACTGGGCTTGAAGAAACGGATGAAGAAGACACTGGAACACAACATTCCCAAATCGAGGGTGAAGTATGAAAATGACAAGACGTGCGTTTGTGAAAGCAAACGCGGCTGCATCAGCTGCTGCTGTCGCAGGTGTGACACTACCAGCATCTGCAGCCAACCTGATTGCAAGCTCTGATCAAACCAAAATCACATGGGACAAAGCACCTTGTCGTTTCTGTGGTACAGGCTGTTCTGTTCTTGTTGGCACTCAAAACGGCAAAGTGGTAGCAACACAGGGTGACCCAGAAGCACCAGTAAACAAAGGTCTGAACTGTATCAAAGGTTACTTCCTTTCTAAGATCATGTACGGTCAAGACCGTCTAACTCAACCGATGCTACGAATGAAAGATGGCAAATTCCACAAAGATGGTGAATTTACACCTATCTCTTGGGATGACGCTTTCGACATCATGGCTGAGAAATGGAAAGCTTCCCTCGAGAAAAAAGGCCCAACAAGCGTAGGTATGTTTGGCTCAGGCCAATGGACAGTAATGGAAGGCTACGCTGCGTCAAAGTTAATGAAAGCAGGCTTCCGATCAAACAACATTGATCCAAACGCTCGTCACTGTATGGCTTCTGCCGTTGTAGGTTTCATGCGCGCATTCGGTATCGATGAGCCAATGGGTTGTTACGATGACTTCGAGAACGCAGACGCTTTCGTTCTTTGGGGCTCAAACATGGCAGAGATGCACCCGGTTCTATGGACTCGCATTACTGACCGCCGCCTAAGCCACCCTCACGTTAAAGTGAACGTGCTTTCTACTTACTACCATCGTTCATTTGAGTTGGCAGACCACGGCTACATTTTCAATCCTCAGTCTGACCTTGCAATTGCTAACTTCATCGCAAACTACATCATCGAAAACGATGCAGTAAACTGGGACTTCGTGAACAAACACACGAACTTCACTCAAGCAGACACTGACATCGGCTACGGTCTACGTGACGATGATCCGCTACAAAAAGCAGCGAAGAACCCGAACTCTGGCAAACTCACTTCTATCTCATTCGAAGAGTACAAGAAATCAGTAGCGCCATACACAGTAGAGAAAGCATCTGAAATCTCTGGTGTTGAGAAAGAGAAGCTTATCGAGCTTGCGAAGCAATACGCGGATCCAAACACGAAAGTGATGTCTCTATGGACAATGGGCATGAACCAGCATACTCGTGGTGTATGGATGAATAACTTGGTTTACAACATCCACCTACTAACCGGTAAGATCTCGACTCCGGGGAACAGTCCATTCTCACTAACGGGCCAACCATCAGCATGTGGTACCGCTCGTGAGGTTGGTACGTTTGCTCACCGCCTACCAGCGGACATGGTGGTTGCTAACCCTAAACACCGTAAGATTGCAGAAGACATCTGGAAACTGCCAGAAGGTACGATTCCACCAAAACCTGGCTTCCACGCCGTATTGCAAGACCGTATGCTGAATGACGGCGTTCTGAACTGTTACTGGGTTCAATGTAACAACAACATGCAAGCCGGTCCAAACATCAACACAGAACGTCTTCCAGGTTACCGCAACCCAGAAAACTTCATCGTTGTGTCTGACCCATACCCGACAGCAACAGCACAAGCAGCAGACCTTATTCTTCCTACCGCAATGTGGATTGAAAAAGAAGGTGCTTACGGTAACGCAGAGCGTCGTACTCAAGCTTGGTACCAACAAGTGGGCACAGTCGGTCAAGCAAAATCCGACCTGTGGCAGCTAATGGAGTTCTCGAAACGCTTCAAAATGGAAGAAGTGTGGCCTGAAGAGCTTCTAGCGAAAGCGCCTCAATACCGTGGTAAAACAATGTACGACGTACTTTACCGCAATGGTAACGTCGACAAATTCCCTATCGAAGAAGCTCGTGAACTGAATGACGATGCTCACCACTTCGGTTTCTATGTTCAAAAAGGTCTGTTTGAGGAATACGCAACATTTGGCCGTGGTCACGGGCATGATTTGGCTCCATACGACCGCTACCATCAAGTACGTGGTCTACGTTGGCCTGTTGTTGATGGTAAAGAAACACAGTGGCGCTTTAAAGAAGGTTCAGACCCATACGCAAAAGAAGGTTCTGGTTGGGACTTCTACGGCAATGCTGATGGCAAAGCGAAGATCATTTCCGCGCCATACGAAGCGCCACCAGAAGTACCGAACGATGAATTTGATATGTGGTTATGTACTGGTCGTGTTCTTGAGCATTGGCACACAGGCACCATGACTCGTCGTGTACCTGAATTATACAAAGCAGTACCAGACGCAGTGTGTTACATGCACCCAGAAGACGCAAAAGCACGCAATGTTCGTCGTGGTGAAGAAGTACTCATGGCAAACAAACGCGGTGAAGTACGCGTTCGTGTTGAAACTCGCGGTCGTAACCGTCCGCCAAAAGGTTTGGTATTCGTACCGTTCTTTGATGCACGTATTTTGATTAACAAGCTTATCCTAGATGCGACTGATCCACTGTCTAAACAGACAGACTTTAAGAAGTGCCCAGTCAAAATCACTAAGATTGCTTAACCTTCAGATACTGAATGCTACGGCCGTCATTATGGCGGCCTAATAAAGAATTTAAGCCATAAAGGCGGAGATGAAATGATGAAAAAATTACTTGTCGCAGTTTTATCTGTAGGTGCGTTAGTGACAGGCATTGCGCAAGCTGAGTTGGATAATCCTGGTGGTATTGGTGGTCTAGAATCTTTACGTGGAATGTCTCAATTGGAAGATACGCGTCCAGCAGACGAGTTCAAAGACTTCCCTAAAGATCAAATCGTTGAAGACAGCTATGTTTATCAACCACCGTTGATCCCACACAGCATTCGTCACTACGAAATTTCGTTAAATGCTAACAAGTGTCTTGCATGTCATAGCTGGAAAAATGCAAAAGAGTCAGGTGCGACTAAAATTAGCGTAACGCACTATGTAAACAGAGAAGATGCGGTACTGGCAGATATGTCTCCTCGTCGTTACTTCTGTTTGCAATGTCACGTTCCACAAACGGATGCAAAACCACTAGTGGAAAACGAGTTTAAGGCAGTCGATTCGCTTCAGTAATTGAAACGCGAGTACTAAGAGGTTACTTATGAAAATACTTAAAGCGTTTTGGAAGAGACTGTCGAGCCCGAGTAAAGCTGCCGCTGGTGTGGTTTTATTTCTAGGCTTCGCTGGTGGCCTTCTATTTTGGGGCGCATTCAACACAGGTATGGAAGCAACCAACACAGAAGAATTCTGTTCTGGCTGTCACGCGCCGATCGTTGCTGAAATTCAAGAAACAATTCACTACTCCAACCGTTCTGGTGTTCGTGCGATTTGTTCAGACTGTCACGTTCCTCATGAATGGACGGATAAGATCGTTCGTAAAGTACAGGCATCTAAAGAGCTATTTGCACACTTCGTAACGAAGACGATCGATACGCCAGAGAAGTTCCAAGAGCGTCGTGGACACCTCGCAGAGCGAGAGTGGGCACGTATGAAAAAGAATGACTCTCTTGAATGTCGTAACTGTCATGAGTTTGATTTCATGGATTACTCTCAGCAAGGATCACGTGCGGCAGAACAGCACTCCACCGCTCTAGCCTCAGGCGAGAAAACATGTGTAGACTGTCACAAAGGTATTGCGCACAAACTACCAGACATGAGCGGCGTTGAAGGCTGGCACTAAGGAGACTTACCATGAGTACATTAGAATCTGTAATTTGGCATATCCTTGGCTACAGTGCTATGCCAGTGATTATTCTTTCCGGCTTTGTGGCGGTAGCAGCAATCTCTCTCTGGCTGCTGTCATTTGGTAAGGATAAAGAGGTGTAACGTAACGCATCTCTACTCGTCAACTAGCCTATTTGTTGACACTGAGCGCCGAGCAAATGCTCGGCGCTTTTTATTTATTGCTCAATGGTACTTGCCAACAATAAACAAGCAATCATACATAAAAAAAGCGACCATAAAGGCCGCTAAGATTTACTGCTATAGGGAGTTGTTTAAGATTCTTTTACTGGCAGAACCTGTTTGACGTATTGTCCTGGCGCTTCATCAATAACCGGATGGTTTTCTGAGCCAATAGGGAAAGGCTCAACTTGCTCTTTAGGGTTGAATTGGAGTAACCACTCGTTCCAGTGTGTCCACCACGATCCCTCTCTGTGTTCCGCGTTATTCAACCACTCATCAGCAGAGTCATCCAAATTATCGTTCAACCAATAGCCATACTTATTTTTAGCTGGAGGGTTCACGATGCCCGCAATATGACCAGACTCACCGAGGACAAACGTTTTGTTACCACCCGTGTTCAGCGCACCACGGTAAGTTCCCTGCCATAACGCAATGTGGTCTTCTTTCGTTGACACAAAATAGCTAGGAATTTTGATCTTATTTAGATCAATCCACACTCCACCAATTTTGACGCCTTTATCTTGCACCAGCTTGTTCTCTAAATAGAGCTCGCGAAGCAAGAAATTGTGAGATGCAGCGCTGACGTTGGTGCTATCGCTATTCCAGTACAACAAGTCGAAATCAACCGGACTGTTACCCTTCAAGTAATTGTCGACGTAGTAGTTCCAGTACAAGCTGTTTTCACGCAGTAAACTAAACGTCACGCTTAAGGAACGGCCGTCCATATACCCTTTTGCGTTATTTTGCGCTTCAATTGCACTAACAATGGTGTCATTGATATACGCGCCGACTTCACCTGGTTGAGAGAAGTCGAGCAACGTGGTGAAGAAAGTGGCAGACTTAATGCGCTTCTTCATACGTTTTGCAGCGTAGTAGGCAACCGTGCTTGCTAAAACAGTACCACCGATACAATAACCAGCAGCATTGATTTGCTCTTGTCCTGTTATATCTTCAATTGCAGCGACGGCTTTCACTACGCCTTCTGTCACGTAGTCACCAAACTCTATGTGCGCTTGTGCCTTGCCTGGATTGCGCCAAGACATCATAAATACACTATGCCCCTGCTCTAACAACCATCGAACCATTGAGTTCTTTGCTGTTAAATCAAGGATGTAGTATTTATTGATGAAAGGTGGGACGATGAGCAGCGGCGTCGCATTCACTTTCTCTGTTAGAGGTCGATATTGAATCAACTCAAACAATTCGTTTTGAAAAACCACATTGCCCTGTGTCGTCGCAACGTCATCGCCCACGCGGAATGCATTGTTATTCGTCATACGAATTTTTAAAATGTCTGCGCTCGACTCAACGTCTTCTTTCAACTGCTCTAAGCCTGCCAGTAAGTTTTGACCGTTTTGCTCAAGTGTCAGCTTCAAAAGCTCTGGGTTAGTGGCGATGAAGTTGGAAGGAGAAAGGGCGTTAATGGCTTGGCGAGAGAAAAAAATAATACGTTCTTTCGTCTTTTCATCTAAGCCTTCCAAAGACTCGATGGTGTCCAGATAGGTCTTACTAAATAAAAGGTAGGATTGTTTGATGAAGCTATACATGGCTTCATTTTGCCACGCTTCGTTTGAGAAACGCTTATCCCCTTTTTCAGCTTCGACGATTTGTGCTTGGTTCCCTGCCAATGCAACATTCTGCCAAATTTGCAGCTGCTGTTCCCACCACTGTGCTTGCAGCTTTAAAATCGCAGCAGGCTGATTCGCAGCTTGTTCGAACAGTTTGGCAGTATCCTCAAAGTTCACTTCTTGCATGGCCTTGTTTAAAGGAGAGTTCACGACTGCCTTGTTCACTTCGACATCATGCCACCACTGATGATTGGTTTCCTGAAGCTTCACAAGATAGTCCGAAAAGAAGTGTTGAAACATAGTCTTACTCCTATATTCGGAAAAAACAACGCCGCCCAAATCTAGGGGCGGCGAGAATCGGACAAATTACGCTGGAGTAACAGTCTTTAGATTTTCCGAAGTCATTTTCTCAACGTCTTCTTTGAACTCTTTTGCAATCGCTTGAAGCTTGTTGCTGTCATCCATCATTTGTTGAGAAAGTTTAGTAAGTACGCTTAGTTGCTGACTGTTGAAAGCAGTCAATGACGTTACGTCTTTGATTTCTGTCGCTGCTTTCATCTGGTTTAGACCCACTTCACTGTATGTGCGAATGGCGTTCAATTGAAGCTCGGTCAACACTTCTACGTTTTTTGTCACTAGCTTGTTGAACTTCAAGTAAGGTTCTAGATTTTTTTCAGTTTGATCGCTAAATGTTTTGAAGAAATCTGTGTACATGGTTTGTCTCCTAGAGAAAGAATTAAAAATGTCCGTTTAAATAATTACTTAACTGTCTTTACAACCACAGCCGTGCCCATGCCGCCGCCCACACAAAGTGAAGCAACGCCATATTGACCATTTTGCTTATGAAGCTCGTGAACCAGCGTGACTAAGATTCGGTTTCCAGATGCACCAAGCGGGTGTCCTAGCGCGATAGCACCACCGTTAAAGTTCGCTTTATCTCGAATCGCGTTAACTGGAACTTGGTTTGTTTCCGCCAACTGATGAATCACGCCAAGTGCTTGCGCTGCAAATGCTTCGTTTAACTCGTAAACGTCGATATCATTTACTGTGAGTTCTGCGTTTTCGAGTGCTTTATTGACCGACTCAACAGGACCTAGGCCCATGATCTTCGGATCAAGACCCGATTGCGCATAGCTTACGATCTCAGCAAGCGGCGTTAATCCATGCTTTAACTGCGCTTTCAGACGCCACGATAATCGCACTCGCGCCATCGTTAATACCTGATGCATTACCCGCAGTCACAGTGCCTTCGCGGTCAAAAGCAGGACGTAGCTTGCTTAAGGCTTCCATTGTCGCGTTCGCTTTTGGGTATTCATCCGTATCAAACATCACGGTTTCACGGCGTTGCTTTACTTCCACTGGCACAATTTCGTCTTGAAATTTGCCAGCTTCGATAGCGGCTACCGCTTTCTGTTGGCTAGACAGCGCGTATTCGTCTTGCTGCTGGCGAGTTAAGCCGATTTGTTTTGCGACGTTTTCTGCCGTCACACCCATGTGATATTGGTTGTAAACATCGGTTAAACCGTCCGCTACGAGCAGATCTTTTAGCTCCAGATTGCCCATTTTGTTGCCATCACGAATGCTGCTTGGTGCGGCAAACGGAATCTGAGACATGACTTCAACACCCGCTGCAACAACGATCTCAGCATCGCCACTACGGATATGGGACACGGCATCCATGACCGTTTTCATGCCACTACCGCAAACCATGTTTACGCCATATGCAGGAACAGATTCAGGAATCCCCGCAAACAGTGCCGCTTGGCGGCCAACACCCATTCCTTGACCTGCACCAACAACGTTGCCAACAATCACTTCGTCAACCTTGTCGCCAGGCAACTTTGCCGCTTCCAACGCGCCCTTAATCGCTACTGCTGCCAGATCGCCAGCAGAAGTATTTTTCAGGCTACCACCAAAAGCACCAATTGGAGTACGCTTCGCCGCTACGATAAATACTTTTTCCATCATCTTCTCTCCTTAGTGCATGTATAAGCCGCCGTTCACCGACAAAGTCTCTCCGGTGATGTAGGCGCCCGCATCGCTGACCAAGAAGCTCACTGATGCTGCAATTTCCTCTGGTGTCGCAAGACGTTTCATTGGAATTTGGTTCGTAATGGATTCCAGCACTTCTGGCTTCATTTGCTCAACCATTGGCGTACCCGTGTAACCCGGAGCGATAACATTAACTGTCACACCCGAGCGAGCACCTTCGTATGCTAAGGCTTTAGAGAAACCGATCATCCCAGCTTTCGCCGCCGAGTAGTTTGCTTGACCAAACTGCCCTTTAAGACCATTGACTGAAGAGATATTGATGACACGACCACCGCCTTTTTCGCACATTGCAGCGAAGAGGGGTTGCGTAACGTTGAATAAACTATTGAGGTTGGTATTGATGACATCATTCCAAGCTTGCGCAGTCATTGTTTTAAATCACACTTCCACAAAAGCCACACCAACAGAAATAGAAACATAATTATTAAATATCATGAACTTACATACAGAATGGTAGACGTTACATTATGTCATGATTTAAGATCTGAATTTTAAGCCTATATGATTACAACAAACTTGAGATTAGAATAATAATTCAATTATCGGTAAAAATAATTATCAAACATATCATTTAATTACTGCATTTAATGATAATTTAGTTATCAATTCGATTATTTTAATACAATGATGATTAATACCGATAAAATATAATAAATTGAATATATTTAATCTAAAAATGATATAAGAGCTTGTCTCATACTGGTGCAATACGCACTATTATGACGCATAGATTAAAATATAATTTCATTTTAAATTTATATATTCGAAGAACATCAACTAGCTACTAGTGAAAGTAATCGCTCGCTTTGTAGTAGCATCCTTTTCCACTTTGCACTATCTTTGTGGCTTCTCTTTAATCACTAAATCATCAACAGATATGAATCTTGCATTGCTCAGTATGTTCATCCCTACTTTCTTTTTTGTCTCAATCACGCCTGGTATGTGCATGACTCTCGCCCTAACGTTAGGTATGAGTATCGGTTATCGTCGCACGTTATGGATGATGATAGGAGAGCTTCTCGGTGTTGCGCTGGTGTCAGTCTCTGCGGTGTTAGGTATCGCTGCGATTATGCTCAATTATCCTTGGATGTTTATCGCGTTAAAGTTCATTGGTGGCGGTTATTTACTCTATCTTGGAGTTGAAATGTGGCGATCGCGAGGGAAACTTGCGATTAATGTCGACAACTTAGAAACACCAAAGAGTGACAATATCGCACTGATCATGCAAGGCTTCGTTACCGCAATCGCAAACCCAAAAGGCTGGGCATTTATGATTTCTCTTTTACCGCCTTTTATAGACCAAAACGCAGCGCTTGCACCGCAACTGATCATACTTGTCTCCATTATTTTACTGTTTGAGTTCATTTGCATGTCTCTGTACGCTACTGGTGGTAAAGGGTTGAAACACGTATTAGGTCAGTCTAAGAATGTACGTCTAATGAACCGTATCGCAGGCACTTTAATGATGGGAGTTGGTGTCTGGTTGCTACTAAGCTAAGGCAAACTGGAAACAATGAAAAATATTCTGAATAAAATAGCTAAAGTCATGGGTGAAGTATTGGACTTTCAAGCCCGAGTTTGGGTTGTGAACGTCTATAGCGGTGAGCATAAAGGCGAGTCTTATGTCGTTAATGAAGATGCTTTCTCTGTACCTCTTCAGTGGATGAAGAAGAAAGGCTACCAAGAGCCAATGTTGAATAAAGTCGAAGCAATGAAGCGCTCACAAGTCTTAGAGTTCGACTTGGGACTTGTGAAACATCGCTTGATGCGCGTGAAATAAGCACAAAAAAGCGCCACTCAAGATGAGTGGCGCAAGCACTTTTACCTTAAAAGAACGATGCTATGGCGCAGCGTCGATCTCAACAGGCAGATAATGTTTCGGCTCCAGTTTCAACCACTCCGGCAGCACAGTACCAATCGAAATCGAAGACCATGTCCCCGACAGAACGCCAATAAACATGGCGGTTGAGAAACCAGCCAAAGGCGCTCCTCCCATAATCCATAATGCACCAACAGTGATCAATGTCGTACCAGATGTCACCATAGTGCGTGAAAACGTCGCGATAACAGCTTGGTCATTGATGTCTTCTGTTTTCCAACTCTGCTTCGCAATCAACAGCTCACGGATTCGGTCTGCAATGATGATCGAGTCATTCAATGAGTAACCTAAAATCGCCAGCACAGCAGCAAAAACGGTTAAGTTGAACTCCATTTGAGTAATTGCAAAGAAGCCAAGCACTAAGATCACATCATGGGCCAAAGCAAACAGTGAACCACTCGCTAAACGCCACTCAAAACGGAAACACAAGTAACCGAGAATACTCAACACACAAATCAACAATGCTAAGCCACCTTGTTCAAACAAGTCTTGGCCAACTTGAGCGCCAACTATACTGTTGCTGACAACATCAACTTGGTGAGAGATTGGCTTCAACACCTCTTCTACACTTGGCAACGTTTGTCCATCTTCCGGCGCAGAGTAACGAATCACCCAACGGCCATCTTCACCAGAGCGTGTCACTGACGCAGATTCACCAAGCTTTGGTTGCAGAACGTCAAGCAGATCATGGTTAGTTAGCTGCTTATCTACCTTTACTTCTGTCACCATACCGCCAGTGAAGTCCAAACCTAGGTTCAACCCTTTAAAGCCTAGAGCGACGATCGCGATCACCGTTAAAATGATGGAAACTAGCGTAGTAAAGTAGCGAATTTTACGAATATTTTGTTTTAGCATTTCGACCATGATTAAACCCTCACATCACGACGGGCATCGCGGCCCCAAATTAAATTGATCATTGCTCGAGAGGCAAATACGCCTGTAAACATACTGGTTAACAAACCTAATCCGAGTGTTAAGGCAAAGCCTTGGATTGGGCCATTACCGATGGCGTACAAAATCACGGCGGTGATCATGGTAGTAATGTTGGCATCAAGGATGGTCGAGAATGCGCTGTCAAAGCCAAGATCAATCGCTTGAGCGAAGCTGCGGCCTTCACGCATTTTGTCCTTAATACGTTCAAAGATAATAACGTTGGTGTCTACTGCCATACCGACGGTTAACACTAAACCGGCAATACCCGGAAGCGTTAGAACCGCACCTGGTAACAAGGCGATTAAGCCAAGCAAACAAAGCATGTTGGCACAAAGCGCCACGTTTGCTACCCAACCTAAGCGGCGGTACCAAAGTGCCATAAAGGTCAGTGTTAGTCCCATACCTAAAGCCAGTGCTGCAAAACCGTTTTCAATGTTTTCTGCCCCCAGAGAAGCACCGATTGTTCGCTCTTCCACAATAGTAACCGGCGCAGTTAGTGAACCCGCTCGAAGTAATAGCGCTAACTGCTGTGCATCGTCCATGCTACCTGCACCAGTAATACGGAACTGGCTACCAAGTTGAGATTGAATAGTTGCGACGCTGATAACGCGCTCACTACGCTCAGTTACACCGCGATCGTTTGTTTTGTACTCTCGGTAAACGGTCGCCATTGGCTTGCCGATGTGAGTTGCTGAGAAGTCACTCATGTTCTTACCACCAGCGTGGTCAAGAGAAATATTTACCTCTGACATGCCCATTTTGTCGACACCAGCACGAGCGTTCACGATGTGCTCGCCCGTTAGAACTGGTCGTTTTGCCAAAATCACAGTACGACCGTCATTATCTTGAAGAACAAGATCTTGGCTGCTGTGTGCTTGGCTCGCATCTTTCACTTCATAAAACGCCAAGCTTGCTGTTGCACCAATAACGTTTTTCGCTTGAGCAGGATCTTGTACACCAGGGAGCTCAATTCGAATGCTCTCTTTACCTTGGCGTTGCACTAGTGCCTCTGTGATACCAAGTTCTTCAATACGACCACGCATGATCTTCAGGTTTTGTTGAAGAGTCGACGATTGAAATTCTTGGATATTTTGTTCACTCGGTTCAAGCACAAAGCCACGAGATGAACTTTTTGAAATCCAGCCCGGGTAGTTTTGACGCAAAAACTTGTTCACTTCCGACAATGCTTGCTCGCTGTCACTGTTTACCGTAATTCGGTTGCCACTTTCTGCTCGAACTTGCACACCACGAACACGTTGATCACGTAGGTTCGCTTTAATTTCATCAATCAACGCATCACGTTGTTCTTCAAACGCTTTATTCACATCAACATTCAACAGAAACTGAACGCCACCACGAAGGTCAAGACCGAGCTTAATTGGGCTAAAGCCCATCTCATTCAACCATTCTGGCGCAACCGATACGTATGAGAAAGTGATGCTGTCGTCTTTATTTAGCTCTTTGTTTAACAACGCACGAGCTTTACTTTGCGCATCTTCACCATCGAATACAATGGTTGTTTTGCCGTCTTTTTCGATGATTTTGTCGGCTGAAATATGGTTGGTTTTTAGCAGTTGATTCAGATGAACAACCGACATTTCACTGTTGTTTTGATCCGCAAACGTCAACTGGATAGAAGGCTGTTCGCCAAACCAAGTTGGTATAGCACTTAGGGTTAAAATAATGACTGTCGTGATTAATACGACATATTTCCAAGCTGAGTAGTGATTCATCAGCTTTCTGTTCTTTTGCTGCTTTGGCGTTTTTTTCATGTAAACATCATCCCTTCACAATGAAGTGAAGCTTTTAATAACAAGGCTTAACACACGACAGATGCTCCCAGAATAAATTCAGGGTATGAAATGCTCAGAACGCTCACGTCCTGTCGAATACAATCGTCGTGTTAAGAGTGCACAATGGTGCAAATAGATGGTGTTTAGGCAGAAAACTGACTATTGAGTGCGACGTACATGGCATTGGTCTCTTTCCAACCAGAAATGCGATGATCGCTTGTGAAATGATAAAATGTGGACTGGTTGTGACGCCAGTTAATGTCCATCAAGCTGTATGCGTAACCCGCATCAGCGTAAAACGGAGTCGTGAGATCGCCGACAAAATCTACGTGCTCGTCATCAAGCCCTTCCCGTAAGTAAGACGTCCAGCGCTGAGAGTTAAACAAAGCAACGGAATCGAGACTTGCATGACCTTCAGATACTGGAGATTGAGAGCTTTCTTCTGAAACTTCAGAAAAATCGACGGAAGAGTTTGGCGATACACTTACGGCTACAAAAGGTTGTAGCTTAGAAAAGTGCGGTACGTGAGCCTTGTGATCGATTTGCGCAGCAGATACATGCACTGGTAGCAATACCATTGCAAATAGCAGCAAAATCAATTTTCTAAGGTAAATCCAAGGCATAGGAACTCACTAAAAAAACAAAGAACCAAGTTAGGTCACTTGGCTTAATGATAGTATTCCTATTGATTATGGTTCACAACTAAAAAGTTATAAATCTCTGATTTCAGGTTTGCATCGTTATTGCTTTTATCAAAACGTCTTTAGAGAACGAGTGTAATTAGTGGTGAGCTATCGATAAAAAATCTCGCCCTTATCAACATCTAAGTAGATCTTATTCTCTTGCTCCAAACCGCCACAATAGATGAAGTAAACGTTGCGCTTTTTGAACGTCACAGAACGCACCCAACCACCGAGCTCCTCAAAATCACTCGGATCACAGGTTTCATCGTCTAACAATTGCTGTGTTTTCTTACGGAAAATATCCAAGTGAACTTTTAAATCATCCGACTTCTGTAGGTATTCATCCAATATCTCTAAGCGCTCTTGCTCTTTAATAACTGGCTCTGCATCCGATAACCCTTCAGCATTCAACCATTCGGCTTTTTCTTCTCCACCCTCTTCATAGACAAGATAACCGGAGATTCGGTACCACCCATCTACTTTTTCTAACACCGATACTTTTTCTCCCTTATAGAGCGTATCGACAACTAAAGCATTAAGGTTAGGCTTGTTGTAAACATTGACACGACGCTCAATAACGTAGTACTCGGTAACTTCCGGGGGAGCGGCTTCTAAATCCAGAATCGGTTTGGATGTTTCTTTTTGCAGTGACGATTGCTCGACTTGTGTAGCCTTTGGTGCTTCAGGTTCATCTTTCTGCATAAAGAAGAAATAGTATCCAGCCCCCGCTCCGCCGAGCAACAGCATGACAATCAATGCGACGAGAATTTTCTTCATGCCCTTTTCCTTTTCATTCTTTATTCTTATCCCACCAGCAGCACGCATGTCGTAGAAATTTGGGTATATACTCAAAAGAGCAGGTCAACTAACGCGAGCAATAATGATCAACCGACTCAATTGGATACTACTATTTCTTCTGTTCCCGATAACGGGGCACGCCAATATTCAATGTAACCCATCGTCGTGGAATGACAATCTTACCCAATTCAATCGTTTAGAGTCCAATTACAATCAGCATGTTGAGGTATTCAATACACTTTTAACCGAACATAAACAGCGTCAGTTATTGTCCGAAACCTTTTCACTGCATGAGCTCGTGCTACTTTGGCGTGCCAAGTCGAACCAAAATGTGTTCAAAGCGCAATTAAAAGCATCGATTCAATACAAAGAAGAGCTCACAACTAAAGCGAATCAGCTGCTTAAATTGAGCACACAATCCCAATGGTCAGCAAATGGGTGGGAGATACTGGCCCAAAAGTGCCGCGAGTCAAACAAAATAGCCAATCAAATAACCGCGGAATGGTATAACACCAACGCTTTGGAACTTGCTGAAGATTACAAGCGCCTCTCTTCACAATATCAAACTCTGTCACAAGTCTATGATAAAGAAGCTCGAGCGCTTCAATACGCTCAAGATGTTTCGAAGTAAAAACAGAGCCAGTTCTGAATAGACGATGTTGGTTTTTCACTCCAATATTGGACGTTATTCGTGCTTTTTATCTTTCCTTAGTCGTGAATGATATCAAATGTAAATAATGGGATTGTTCCTTTTGACAAACTTGACTAAACCATGACCAAGACAATCAATTTATAGAGACATACGTCACATTAATGCTTTACTTATGGACATTTTTTGGTTAGTTTAGCCATTAATAAAATTTAATAAAAAGTCACATTTGGCTGGAGATGATGCTACAAACATGGTTATCAATCGATTAAGTAACAGGGAATGTCCTAATGCTACCAAAGCCAAGTTTTTGTCAGTAGTTAGGCACGTAAAAGAGTTCGGTTCAATCAGTGATTTGGATCTGTGTAAAATCTTCGGAGAAACAATATGGAGTGATGGGAGGGAATACCATTCAGCCGCGTTCTCATTCAAGGTTGATAGATACACAGGTAACTGTGAAATCTCACAATACAAAAACCAATAAGGCTTAAGAATTTATAAAGCGGAGTCAGGAAACGGACTCCGCTTTTTTGATCATGGCAATCGTAAAGTCGTGCTCGGAGTACCCCTCAATCAATCGTGTATTCGGACACAGCAACCGACAATAGCGAAAGACACCTTCTTTATTGTGCGACGCTAACATTTTCATGCTGGGTAGTTTGGATTCATCCAACAAGTTAAACACACAACCTTTCTCTGTCGCTCGGTACATTTTATCAATCATTTCAATGGTATGATTTGGGTTGGTGGATTGATAGTTCAATGATCCGGAAGCAAAAACAAAGTCGCAACGAGGCAATACCAACGTTGAAAAGTCGCCACATATAAACTTACTTTGCGTACGAAAATCTCGTTTTCTGGCTTCAGAGATAAACTGTTTTTGCTGATCAATGCCAATATAGCTTTGAGGAAGCCCCCCCGTAAGTTCGATAAACGCTAACAAGTCTCCGTAGCCGCACCCAATATCTAAAATACTTGAACCGTCTAACGTTAACCCTCGGCACAACGCCTCAAAACGGCTGATCTGACTATACTTATCTGCCCATCCCAGAGTTCGGGCTCTGTCTTTACCAAACTGTCTATATCGCTTTCGATGATAGTGGGCAATCTTAAGTCTATCGAAAAATTTCATCTTTCTTATGCATAAATCGGCAAACTGCCATTTCCTTTCACTTGTCTAATCGCCAGGTGGGTATGAATATCTTTCACATTTTCTAATCGCTGTAACTTTCTAGTAAATGTTTCATAACCAGCGAGATCTTTACTGACCACCTCTAACAGGTAATCATAGGCCCCTGATACGACATGGCATGAGATCACTTCATCCATCTCAACAACGGCATGTTCAAACTCATCAATCGAAGAAGCTTGGTGGTTATTTAAACTCACTTCAACAAATACAGTCATCGCGATGCCTACAGTGTCTCTGGACACAATAGCTCGATAACCACTTATTACACCTTCCTGCTCCAAACGCTTAATGCGTCTTGCACAAGGTGATGCCGATAGCCCTACTTGGTCAGCAAGTTCTGCCGTTGTCAGAGTGGCATCCTTCTGCATTAGGTTGATAAGTTGCCTGTCAATTTTATCCATTTATTCTTCCGTGCCTTTAATCACCAACAATTAACACTTATACGCAATTTATCACCAACATCAAGCCTAATTACGTCAAACTTTGCCTCCCTTTGGCAAGAGTTTTATTCAACAATTAACACATCATTTACAAATGGACATGTCGATAATGATCTTGGGATACGCAGCTATATTAACGACCTTACTGCTTTGGTCTGGTTTCTTTATTTCTTTAAAAGGGGGCGCAATTTCTGCCTTGCAGCCAGCCGATATCGCGTTAGTTCGCTTTCTAATCCCAAGTATAATTTTATTACCATTTGTGATTAAGCATAAACAGTCGCTGCGCGTAGTGCCTAAACGCTACCTGGTTGGTGTTGTGGTTGGAAGCGGCCTTCCCTATCTTCTGGTCGTCGGAACGGCTATGCATTTCGCTCCCGTGGCGCACGGCAGTGCATTAGTACCTGGCACTTTGCCATTGTTTGTTTCTGCTATCGCGGTACTTTGTTATCAACAGTCGCTGAGTGCTCACCGCTTAATCGGGCTTTCTACGGTGCTGTTAGGGATTTTCGTATTCCTTCTTTCTAATAGCGGCGCAGAGTACAACTGGTCTCAGTTGCAAGGGCATATCCTGTTTCTAACTGGCAGCATCATGTGGGCTGCTTTCACCATCAGCGCTCGTGTCGCCAATCTTAATGCACACGTCTGTGCAGGATTCGTTGCAATCGCGTCTTTGGCTCTGCTCATCATCGCCGTTGGTTTCGGGTGGGTAGACAGTTATTTGGTGGTAACACCGTTCAGCCAGTGGCCATGGGAGGAGTTATTTAGCCACGCGATGCTACAAGGTGTTGGCGCAGGTTTAATCGCTTCTTTCACTTTCATTTATGCAATTAGGATCATCGGTGCCGAAGCCAGCGCAGCTTTTGGTTCATTAACTCCAGTTGTCGCGACACTTCTTGCCGTTCCAATTTTTGGTGAACAACCAGATTCTCTCACTTGGTTAGCGCTGATGTTGGTCACATGCGGCAGTATTGTGGCAAGCCAAATCTTTATGAAAGGTGGAATGAGCCAAACTTATCGCCCACCACTTCACAGATAGCGATGATTTTACAAAAACTTATGCCTTACTATCTTGAATAACAAAATGGCGTTTTGATAGCCTCAGCTTAACTAATAATTAAAACGCCAATGTGATGCCAGCCACTCATACTAAAGATGAACTGCATAGGTTTCTCAAACCGGGAATGAAACTTTCTACTAATTTCGAATTTGGGCCTAAGGATCAATATACGTATTCCACCACCTATCTGGGGATGAAAGAAAATGCTTATTTGATTCTTGATATACCAATGCGTTTGCTTGAAGAGCAAGTGATGAGAAAACTCCCCAACGCCGATGTCATCGTGCGTGGTGTATCAGATACGGAGTTAGGCCATGTCATTGCGTTTAAGTCCAGCGTGCTGACGACGACCGTTCGACCATCCCCCCTTTTGTTTATCCGCATTCCAGGAACATTTGCAACCAAACCAGTTCGGGAACATGAGCGTTACAAGTTGCAAATGGACTGTAACGTTATTCATGCAGGGAATGTCTACGACGGTAGCCTTATCGATTTCTCTCTAGCAGGTGTTGGTATATCAACCTTGATTGAGCCCGAATTCAACGTGGGTGAGAGTGTTACCATCGAATGCCCGTTAAGCCACTATATCGGAGAAGAAAATCGATGTGTCATTGCCAACATTAAGAAATTGGTGAAGGGATGGGTAGTTGGAATTAAGTTTGCCAGTCCCATTGCGATGACTCACGAACTAAAAACAGAGTTACTGGAGCAATCCTTTCTAACCAGTAACGTCTGAACTTACTGCTCGCTAAAGCGCGTCGCCTCAAAGCTGTTGAGTATTCTGTGAACCGTATAGGTCACAAGCAGCGTCGCAACAATAGCAAACAAAATACTGCTCACGCGATACAGCGCACTGAACATTAAGTCACCATCCGGAGTAAGATATTGGCCGAACAAAATGCCTAATGTGGTTAAACCGCCAAATCCGGCTCCCGAACCGCTAGACTCTTTCACGTGCATATAACTGAACATCATTGCACCAATCCAAAGCAATGGGACGATAAACAATAAGGTATCCGACCAATCGTATAATACAAGTTGTCCGACAACACCAAAGGTCACCCCCATCAAGGTCCCCATTGCTCTTTTTCGCGCATACCCTAAAGCACCGTTCCAATGCATAGGAAACAATAAAAGTAAGGTTGTCGCCTGAGCAGACATAGAGTCACTGAGGTCAAATAGCTGGAATACAAGGAAAGACATTGTAGCGATACTCGCCCCCATAAGGGCTTCATGACGCATGCGATGACTCTGTTTAGGCTGCGACGGTTTCGCAGGTGGCTGACGAGGTTCCGCATCGGGAATCAAAAATGTCACCACATAAGCAACGATCACTGAAATAACATTCGCTTGCAGATTGCTAAATATTAGGTCATTTAAGTCAGTGGTTGGATAACTCGCAAAATGCAGCATGATGCTTAAGCTCAG
This sequence comes from Vibrio sp. Vb1554, assembly GCF_033344235.1. NCBI lineage: Bacteria > Pseudomonadati > Pseudomonadota > Gammaproteobacteria > Vibrionales > Vibrionaceae > Vibrio > Vibrio sp. Vb1554. The sequence goes on from NZ_JAWPOJ010000002.1 coordinate 233,837, forward strand.
TACGCTGTTCGCTCCAAATAAGAATAAGCTCCCTTTTGACATACAGGCGAATTTATACAGAAACAACCCGAATGCAATGATTGTCATCATGCCAGGGTGCCCACCAAATAACCCACCAAGAACACCAACTTCTAATCCACACACAACCGCTGAAAAAATCAGTTGTCGTGCGGCATGTAGACTCATGACTGGCACCATTCCAAGTAACAGCATCGGGGTTACAGTAAAGAATACGCCATAGTTCCAACCAAATACTTTACATAAAGTGAAACCAATGGTCGCACCAGTTGCAATGCGCAAACACTGACGGAAGTCGTTTTCCGACATGGGGTGGTCCCATAACTTCATATCGCCTCCTCGTTAATAAATATAATGAAGAAGACTCAAGAATTGGATCTGGCACCTCGCTAACCAGCCAGATAATGCGTTTTCTGGCAACAACTGCACGGTTGCTCGTGCCCCTGCTGGAAATGCGCGCTGCTGAGGTTCATCGATAGCTAAATGTAAACGTAAGCGCTGCGCGTCTCTCACCCAACGGTTTGAGTCAGTTGGTGTTGCTAAGCGGCCATCCGCATCGAATTGACCCGAGCTGACCCCGGCATCCACACTCGTAATACGAGCTTCAAATACATCACCAGGTAAGCTATCAAAAGCCACTAACGCACGGCTGTTCTGATTAAAGTGTCGTAAACTCTTTTCACGAAAGTCGGCAATGATATCCACGTCATCGGAGACTAAAGCGACAAGAGGTGTACCAGCTGCTGCATAGGCCCCCGTCTCCAGCTGCAAGTTAGCGACAACGCCATCATGTTCCGCCGAGACTTGAGTGTAAGACAGATTAAGTTCCGCTTGTTTTAGCTGGTTTTGCGCCACGCGGATATTCACATTCGTCGCGCCTAAATCACCGCGGTTTACTTCCAACTCTTTTAAACGAGCACGTGCGGCCAGTAAGTTCGCTTTAGCTGCCGTTGCGCTGCTCTGTGCGTCATCGCGCTGTTGTTGCGAAGTACCATTACGGTGAAACAGGGTATTAAGACGTTTCGCTTCGCGAACTTTTTGTTCCGCCACGATTTTGCTCGCTTCAACGTCTGCTTTTGCCGCCGCAATAGAAGCATCAAGTTGTTCGTTGTTTTGAATCACACGCTCAAGGTTAAGTTGAGCCTTTTCTACGGCGAGCTGATAAGGCAGGGGATCAATCTGAAATAGTAGATCGCCTTGGCTTATTTCTTGGTTGTTGGCAACATAAAGATGCGTAATCTGCCCACTCACACGGGGGGCCACTTTAGTTACCACACGCGTTGCCATTGCCTGAGGCGTCAACGGCATGGCGAGATCTGCAACTAGAAAATAGGCAAAGACAAGGACAAACGCGACGCAAGAATATTTGATCCAACGTGCGAATTTTTGATCTGGAGTCATAGGCGTTTACTTCTCTTTTTATTCGGTTTTCTGACTTATTCGCTAAGTGAATCAAGCGCATTGTGAGCAATCTGATCAAGAATCAATGAAAGCTGTTGAAGTTCCTGGTCGTTGATGTCCGTTAGGAGCTTGCTTCGAACTTGAAGAATTCGAGCCTCCATTTGCTTTAGTAGGGTTTTCCCCTCTTCTGTGAGGCTAACAATACGTGCTCGCTTATCGTGTTCACAGCAATGGCGAACGATCAGAGATTGCTCTTCTAATAATTTTAATGTTCGCATCAACGACGCTAACTCGATCTCAAGCGCTTCAGCCAAATGCTTCTGACTGATGTTGTCACCCATTCGATAAAGCTTCCATAACGCAGTCCAACGCGGATACGTTAGGTTTAAAGGCTCTAACTCGCGATCTGCAACCATTTTCCACAAACGAGCAACACGAGATAATTTTTCAGCCAGAGAAAGGTCTCGCAAACTGTTGATGTCTTGAATCATAAGAACTACTCAATTACTTAGCGTGCTAAGTAATATAAAATAGTTAGCACGCTAAGTAAATATTTTTTTGTGATTGAAATCACATTGGGTGTGTCAGTGAAGGGGCAGAAATCTAAGTAACACAACACTATGTTTGAATTTGAAATGCAGCGATGTACACAACAAACGTCGAGACCAATAAAGTCTGATTTGTATAAGAGTAAAAGGGTCAGATACAAAAAAGCACAACCCACAGTCATGGTGTTGTGCTTTTCAGATAATGAATAATTGGGTTATCTCGTAGTGAGCCAATTATTCATGTTCGCTCGACTAAGAACCGCTGCTTAAAATCCACAAATGCTTCATGGAGCGCATTTTCTTTAATCGGCTTGAGAAGCACGTAATTCGCACCCGATTCCATAAAGGCGTCACTGGTTTCTTTCGCGGTGTCAGCAGTACACGCATAAATTGGCGTGCCTAGTTTTAGCTTTTGTCGGATCTCTTTGGTCGTTTCAATTCCACCAAGATGCGGAAGTTGGTTGTCCATCAGTATCAAATCGTAAGTATGATCTTTTAAGAATTCCATTGCTTCTAACCCATCTTTCGCCCAATCAACCTGCATTTTGTACTTGTTACAAAACGCTTTTAGAATGAATGCGTTAGTATGGTTATCCTCTACCAACAACACTTTGAGACTCTCTGCAAATAGTTCACCTGGCTTAACTCGCAAACTCGAATCAAGAGGGGTGAGTACTCGCTCACGATCTTTCACTGGCATTGTAATGACAAAAGTCGTTCCTAAGCCTTTCTGACTGCGGACTTGAACATCACCTTCCAGCATGTCGACAAGGCTCTTCACAATGGTCAGCCCTAAGCCACTGCCACCGTATTCTCGAGTCGTTGTTGCTTCTTCTTGAACAAAAGGTTCGAACATTTGGTCGAGTTTGTCAGACTCGATGCCGATACCTGTATCCGTAATTTCCACGACCAGCACGCTATTGTCAGCGCCATAGAACTGCTCAAGTTCAGCATGCAAGCGCACGCTACCCGAGGGCGTAAACTTTACTGAGTTACTGACTAGGTTGAATAAAATTTGGTTCAGACGAACTTGGTCAGTAAAGATTTCAACATTGGGATCTATTTTGTTTTCAATAACAAGGTTGACGCCTTTACTTTCACAAATAGGACGATAAATGTTTTCTAACGTTCGAATTGTATCAGTGAAAGAAAACGGGTGCTTTTGGATATTAAACTTACCCTGCTCAATCTTCGAAAAGTCCAAAATATCATTCAAAACAGCAAGTAAGTGCTCACCACTATGTCGAAGTACGTCAATTTGGTTATTCTGCTCTTCTGTTTCCACAGAGTCTTTTAGCAATTGAGCAACCCCTAAAATTCCATTGATTGGCGTTCGGATCTCATGGCTCATTTTAGCCAGAAAGTCGGCACGGGCTTGAGCAGATTTTTCTGCTTCTTTGCGCGCCAAGTTACTCTGTTTTTCCGCCTCAATAAGCGTGGTTATATCCTGACCTTGAACAATAATACCGCTAATATCTCCATCAACTCGAATCGGCGATAAGTTCCAGCGATATACTTTGTCTCCAATTGGCACATTAACGCCTGTCAACGTAGCTCCCTGAGCCGCCATGCGAAGGTGTGGCATCAACTTTTCTTTGAAACCTTTGAACACTGGGTGCATGGTTTCAACATCGTTTTCCATGACTAACTCTTTGCGTGCTGCCGGATTGATTTGGACAAGTACGCCCGATTCAGACCACACCATAATAGGTGATAACGCAAAGTTAAACAGGTCGCGGAAAGACCGCTTTTGTGCTTCAAGCTCTTCAAAAGTGTTTTCTAGTGTCGAACCAATATGATCGAATTCCTCAATATCTGACCCCTCAAAACGCTCAAATCCTTTTTCTTCACGAGCCGAGCGGGTATATGCCATCAGGGATCCTAACTCTTCAACTACTCGATTCTCGATCCATTCTTTAGTCATCAGCGCAATCATGACCATACCGATAACTGAGGCTAGCATTGCTAACAGGTGTTGGATTTGCAATGTCACCACGCTCTGATTGTCTTGCACAGTAAGCAAGCACAAGTCAGTCTCGGCGGCATTTACCTCAATAGGGGTTTTGATGATCAATAATTGGTCAAGCTTGTGCTGGGACTCTCGTCGTTTGAGTACGTCAAATATTTGATAAGCCTCATCTCCTACTAATGAGCTTGCCAATGGTGTGTTGTTAGCGACCAACACAACATTGTCGACGTTGCCTTCATTTTTTAACCTTTCCATCAACCCAAAGTTATTATCTAAAACAACAACATTGTAAGAGTACCCCATCACTTCACCGGTTTTAGGTTGTAAAACGGGTACGCGACGAAGTAACAGATGGCGAGCTCCCATCGGGGTCTGTGAGGGTAGATAATACCAGTTGTTGCTAAAGGTCACCTGACTGGCAAGTCGGCTAAGTATCAGGTTGTTGATGCCATAGAAATGCGCGTTGCCATCGTCCCAAATAATACCTTGATGATCGGTTAGGAAACGAAACTCTGGTGTATGGGAAGGATCACTCTGGTCAATACTCATGAAAAAGTAATTGAGTGCCTCTTCATCACGTTCTGTATAAAAATCCAATACAACATCACTTTTCGAATTGCTGTTGTGATGAATCTGAATCGCTGCAAAATGGCTATCAAAAATGTTCAGGATCAGGGCAGAGGTCTGCTGCTTGGTTCGGTCGACTTCCTGCCAAATAATCTGCTTCGAGAAGTAATAACTCTGAACAAAGATGCCTAGAATGATCGGAGCAAGTACGAGAATAATTATTTTGGTAATAAGCGTCGACAGTGAGCGACGCTTTCTTGTTTTTGATGTAGTTGTCATCAATTATCTGAGTATCTAAATGCACGTTTTCTTAATGCTTCAATTCTTTCTGGAGAGTCCGATTTGGTAACGACTTCAAAATCACCAGAGTAAACGGTGGGAACTGGCTTTCCTTCTAAATCCCACTTAATGGCCTCAGCCATTGCAATACCTGTATCATCGTTCATACGCATAACGGTAACGTCTAACTCCCCTTTAGAAAGCGCCTCTAACTCTGCTGAACCGCCGCCCCAACCATTGATCATGACATCATCACGACCTAACTCTTTAAGAGCGTCAACAGCACCTAATGCTACATCGGTAGAACACGCGTAAATGAAGTCAACGTCCGGATACTTCTCCAAACTGGCTTTTGCAGCTTCATACCCAGATTGCTTTGTTGCTTTGGTGTAGTAAGCAGATTGTAGTTCAAATTGATTATCGCGGTTCACTTGGTTGATAAAAGTGTTGCCTCTGATGTCACTAATGTAGCCCTCTGAGAAGTAGAGAACACTATAGTGGCTATGTTTAGGGAAACGCTTGCCAAACTCAACGGCCAATTCACGACTTCCTTCTGCGTGGTCGAAACCAACATAAAGAAACGGCTGATGATGTTCCCAATCCCTAACAGGTGTGGTGATATTTTGTAAAATTAACTTGGTTTTCTTTGAATCTAAGACATGCTCAACAAACTTACGATGTCTTGTGGTATCTAGAGTAAAGATCAAGTAATCGGAGTTGCTTTTCAGCGCCTCCATTAAAGACAAACTTTGCTGCTTTATATCTGCATTAGGACGAGTAAACACTTGATTTAGCTGATAGTCGATATCAAGCTTATCTAGGCGTTTTTCAAACGCGTCGATGTTTCGAATCCAATAATCAGAGATCTGCTGCCCTGGATAAACAACAGAAATTTTCAGTGGACGCTTTTTGTCTTTTGCTACGGGTACAGGGGTTTCTCTTACCACTTCAGCCAACGCACTAGTTAGCTGCTTCTGTTGTGGAAACTGGTCTAAAAACTCTTGATATGCCCAATACCCATTAAGAACTTGGGTGGCCTGCACATTCGGCGCAAAAGCGGCCATTGAAATCAGGGAGAATACTAACGCTTTTTTCATCTACTGCTCTTTTAGCTTTTTTATGAGCCTAATTCAGCTCTATTCATTACCTAGCCGAGTCATCCTATACTCTTGTAATCTACCTTCCTCTTAGTGCCTGTTTCAATAGTAAATTAGTTCTTGGTCTGAGTGGATGCAAATGAAAGTACATTGAGTCGCTTCCTTTATCTCGATGACGCAAAGACATTTCGCGCTTTTCATATTCAGGACCTGTAAACAGAACACCAGCCCATTATGCGTCAGTTTATTCCTACATGGTACTCCAAAAACAAAAAGAAACCGCCAATGTGACATGGGCGGTTTCCGTGTATCTTTGCGTAGCAAGGGCTTATCAGAGTGCCACTATCTCTAACATCATTTGTTGATGTTCGTCGACGACAATATTTGCTTTTGACATAACGAGCAGCTCTTTTTTCGCTTTAGTTAGTTGCTTAATATAGTACTCTGCTCGCATGGCAAGCGTCTTTGACTCAAAATCCGATGACCATTCCAATACCAAAGGGCCTTTTCCCTTCAAAGCTTTCGCTCCTTTTCCGGTTTGGTGCTGATTGAATCTTCGTTCAACATCATTGGTAACACCACAATACAACGCGTTGCGGTTATTTCGTATCAGATAGACACTCCAACGCTGCGTTGTATTTTCCATCATGAAAGCAGTGACTCAACCTTAGCTTTTAATTCATCCAGCTCTTCTTTCAGCTGAGCGACTTCGAGCTCTAGCTGACTTACTCGATCGGAGCTCGAGATTGCAGCAGACACAGGCGCTGCAAGTTCGGACGCATCAACATCACCACAGAACAAATGCATATAACGCGACTCCCGCTTACCAGCCTCACGTGGTAATTTGACCACTAATGGTCCTTTCTCTTCGCTTGCTAAATGCTCAAGGACCGTTTCCACTTCTTTTACATCATGAAATGTCGCGAGACGATTAGTACGAGTACGAATTTCCCCAGGTGTTTGAGCACCGCGCAAAAGCATACAGCATACAATGCCCTTCTCCTGCTCTGTCAGCTTTAAATCACCAAATTCCGTATTACAGAAACGGTGTTGATACTTGCTGACGCGGCTGTTGAACGCACTTTCGTCACTGACGAGCCTGCGCTCAATAAGAGCATCAACGGCATCGAGAACGTCTGACTCAGATAGTGACATCACGGGATCACGGTTGCTTTTTTGATTACACGCGTTGGTTAATGCGTTTAGGCTGAGGGGGTAAAGATCTGGGGTAGTGACTTCTTTTTCGATCAAGCAACCAATAACTCGTGCTTCAATTGCCGTTAGCTCAACTTTCATAATGCATTTCCTTATTATTTTTGCATTTGACTTTGTACCTAAATCGCTTCGAAATCATACGCCATAAATTCACACAGCAGTGCAAGAAGCGTTAGCGGTTCAGGTGTTGGTGTCAGGCTAAAGCATAGCGTAAGACCTGACACCCCTTACGAATAGGGTCAGGTATCAATGCTCCGAGAGAATCGGCACTCTCGTCAAATTGCCATCTTGGTCGACCATCATTATTTTTGAACGATTAAGCTCAACTTCGATGATTTCGAGTTGCTCGCGAGCGTTGATATACGCCGTTTTTAACTTTTCAGCCACAGAGCGAGTGACTTGCTCATTATCTTGACTATTTACTTGCTCCGCAGTGTTACCAGAGTCCATATCAAGTTCATCATTTTGCATTCAATGGTGTTGATAATATAGTGAAGGCCACGTTATGACAATGAATCGATGGATTCTACAATGTTGGCCAAAACTCGAAGAAAGCAGCACGATTATATGGACACAGCGCAATTGGTTGAGAAATGTTCAACTCTGCATTGCTATTGATCTAAAGACTGTTATGCCACTGGATGTTGTGCTTTAATCGAGGAAGATATTCATAAAATTAGGAAAGAGAACTATGAGTAGCGTATTTGAAATCGTTAACCAAGCTCGTCGTAAAAACAAACTAAAACGTGAGCTTCTTGATAACGAGAAGAAAGTTCGTGATAACCGCAAACGTGTTGATCTTCTAGAAAACCTTCTAGACTACATCAAACCAGAAATGACTCACGATGAAATCGTCGCAATCATCAAAAATATGAAAGCAGACTATGAAGATCGTGTTGATGACCACATCATTAAAAGCGCTGAGATCTCTAAAGCACGTCGCGACATCAGCCGTCGCATTCGTGAGCTGACTGAAGAAGACAAGCAAACTAGCGGCAAAAAATAAACGCGTAAGCTAGATTTTCGAACCCCGAGCAAGAATATCTTCCTCGGGGTTTATTTTTGTCTCTAAACTAACCGCCGTGTACAATCAATCTAACTCTTATTCCTAACGCATTCAGCTTTCTATGTCTTCAACTACGACAAGTACACAACCAACGCTTGCAAAACAATTATTTACGATGACCTGGCCAATGCTATTTGGCGTTCTGTCTTTAATGAGCTTTCAGCTTGTGGATAGCGCGTTTATCGGTCAGCTCGGCGTTTTACCGTTAGCCGCTCAAGGTTTCACTCTGCCTTTGCAAATGGTCATTATCGGCATTCAAGTCGGTCTAGGAATCGCAACGACAGCGGTCATTTCTAAAGCTCTTGGAGCGAATGAAAGTCGGTATGCCAAACAACTTGGCGGATTAGTATTGATGATCGGCTCAATTGGTGTCGCTATTTTTGGCGGGCTAATTTGGCTTTTGCGCTACCCCATTTTAGCTCTATTAAGCGCTCCAGAATCTGTTATGCCGATAATCGACAGTTACTGGCCTTGGTGGTTATTAAGCTCATGGACTGGTGCGGTTTTGTATTTTTATTACAGTATCTGCCGAGCTAATGGCAATACAATGTTACCTGGCACAATGATGATGATAACCAGCGGCGTGAACCTTGTACTCGATCCGCTATTTATTTTCACGTTTGACTTGGGTATTAACGGAGCGGCAATAGCAACCATCGTCGCTTTTGGGTTTGGTATTTTAGTCGTCGCTCCTCGCGTGAAGAAGAATCACTGGGCAACGACACAATGGCAAGATCTTAACGTAGCCAAAAGTGTTGCATCTATCGGTAACATTATGGGCCCCGCGATGATTAGCCAACTGCTGCCACCGTTGTCTTCCATGCTAGCAACAAAATTATTGGCAAGCTTTGGAACCGCAGCAGTCGCCGCTTGGGCGCTTGGTTCACGCTATGAGTTCTTTGCTATCGTTTCGGTCTTGGCGCTGACAATGTCTATGCCTCCAATGGTTGGACGCTTACTTGGAGCAAAGAACTATGAAGATATCCAAAGGCTCGTCAGTATTGCCGTAAAATTCATTCTAGGTTTCCAACTTTTGATTGCTGCCATTACATTTGCCGTCGCAAACCCACTCGCATTATTGATGACAAGTGATGTGCAAGTGGAGCAAGTCTTGGAAATGCATTTACTGATAGTGCCGATCAGTTTGGGTTCATTAGGGGTTTGTATGCTAATGGTTTCTCTTTGTAATGCATTAGGCAAATCTTACACCGCGCTCACCATTTCAGCGCTGCGCTTGTTTGTCTTTTTCCTACCGTGCTTGTGGGTTGGCGCTCAAATGGATGGAATCCGAGGTTTACTCTTAGGCGCTTGTATCGGCAACCTGTTAGCTGGTGTTTCCGCATACCTAACCTATCGCCAAACCATACGCAAACTCGCAGGCGCGCAAGCCAACGCACAACAATGAATAATCAGAACTAAGCCCCTGAAGTGGGGCTTTATCGTTTTGACGCCTTGTCTAAGTTGAAATGTTAGCTAGGCGAGTTTTAATTCACTAAAGAGCTCAAATAACTGGTTCGATTTATACGGCTTAGGTAAATAAGCATCCATGCCTGCCGCAAAACAGTTGTGGATGTCTTCTTCCAAAACACTCGCAGTGAGTGCGATAATCATCGTTTTTTCACGTCCTGCTTTCTTTTCCCAACGACGAATTTCTTTCGTCGCGGTCAGTCCATCCATCACGGGCATCATGCAGTCCATTAAAATTGCATCGAATTCTTCTCCCTTTGTGATGGCTTCTAACGCTTCTTGACCGTTGCTTGTTATCAAATAGTCATAACCTGCTTTATCCAGAAAGAAACTCGCTATTTTCTGGTTCATCAAGTTATCCTCCGCAATTAAGATCCTCCGATGAGAGCGCGACGCTCGATATTCAGAGCTGACAACATTATTGGTGACATTGTCACTTGATATAGTCTTTTCAACCTTAGCTAAATCATCAATGACATGCTTAAATCGATTGCCAAGGAAAGGTAATGTGAGTACGGCATGTACTTTTTCTGCATTTTCGTAGGGAGTGGATAAATGATGCTGGCAAATAATCACACGGCGAAGATCGTAATTAAATGATAGATTATCCAAGATTTCATCGGTATTAGCGTCGTTACTGTGGCACAGAAATATGACATCAAAGTCATCATTTATCGCTTGCACTTCATTCACATTATTAACACCAAAGAGATTGATTTTCGCTAAGCGACACTCTTTTAATACTTGGTCGGCGTAGTCGTAATTTGAGCAGATCAAAAGCCCTTTATTAATCACCTCCGAACGCCAGCCAAACACCGGAATTGCTTCAACCTCAATCGAGAATTCAAAGCATGTGCCCACTCCTTTTGTAGATGTTGCTACGAGCTTGCCCCCCATCATCGACACAAGCTGACAACAAATTGCCAAACCCAACCCTGTACCGCCAAATTGCCTCGACACTCCTTCATCTTCCTGAGTAAAGGGTTCAAAAATCGTGGTTAACTTATCTTGATCAATGCCTATTCCGGTATCTTCTACTTTAAACGTCAGCACTCCACGTTCTTTCTCAAGTAATTCCTCATAACTAACATCAACGCATACATGCCCACTTTCGGTAAACTTAACCGCATTCGATACCAGATTCGTAACTACCTGTTTGACACGATGATCATCGACCATCACGCGAATGGGGATATTTTCAGCTAAATTAATACCTAACTTTAGCTGTTTAGATGTTGCTTTGGATTGGAATAAAATCACCGACTGATACACGACTTCTCGGATATCCGCTTCTACTAGTGACAGCTCCAATCGTCCAGACTCGATTTTAGAGAGATCCAATATATCGTTAAGTAAAGTAAGCAGTGTTTGAGATGAGGAGTCAATGTCATCAACAACTTCTTGTTGATGCGAAGACAACTCACTTTGAGAGAGTATTTCTGTCATGCCCATGATCCCGTTAAGGGGCGTGCGTATTTCATGTGACATGTTGGCAAGAAACACAGATTTTGCACGATTAGCCGATACTGCTGACTCTTTTGCATGCAGTATTTCTTCAGTTTGTCTCTGCATTTCTTCAACCACTCGATTCACTTGCTGAGCAAAAATGGTCAGTTCATCACTTCCATCAACTTTGACTTTTGTTTGCTTCTCTTCGGAGTTGATCAACGCGTTTAAAGTATGAATGATCGCATCGAGTTTGCTGTTAACTCGGAACCAAGTACTAAATCCGAGCCAACAAAGCAGGATAACCACTAAGGCAACGCCAAAACTGATCACCGCTATATTGGCCTTTTGTTCATGAACCTGCGTGAGAAGCGACTGCTCAGTTTGTTTGGTGAACCCATCAATGAGCACTTGTAAGCGCTGCACACGAAAATCGAGTTCTTTTAAATATGCGGCGTAGTCACTTTGTGACATGTCTCCTGACATTAATTGTCCACGAGACGCCAAGTTTCTCTGATATCTCGGCGAAGTAAACAAGCCAAGCAATTTATCCACTTGCTCGTATGACCCACCTAAGTTTAAAAACGCATCCAAATTTTGCTGCTGTCGGTCAATCGCCTGATAAAACATGCTTTGACTTAGCCGACTCTTAGGGTCTTGGACTAAACGGTTCGTCAGCCAAGCTTCTTTCTGTGTCCAAAAAGAGAGCTGAGCAAGGTAGGCAATAAAATTTTGCATGCGAATGCCATCGTCACTGCCATACCATTGATGATTTTGCAACAAAGAGCGCGACATATTTTGGAGCTGTTGAAATGCCCAATCACCCAGGTCGTCCATCTCACTCAATCTACCTGACAATACCCCCAGCATGGCTTCTTTCAGTTCATCAGCATACTCAGCAGTATTAGGGTTACTCACAAACTTTTGATGCAAAGAAGAAATAACTTCACCTTGTTCTTCAATATTAATGGCTGCAGAGACTTGAAGATCAGGCTGTCGGCGTACTTTCTCTATGGAGTAAATAAAGTGGGAGGCCTTGGATATCAATTGGAAACCTTGAATATTGCTAACCGTTTGATTGAGACGGCTCACGCGCAACGCATTATCAGAAAACTGCTGAACTGCAAATACCACTATTACCACAGCGGGTAGTAGTGCGAGGAGTGCTAAGCGTGTTTTTATTGATAATCTCAACATCCATCAGCCTAATGGTTGATTTCATCCGTTTATTTAATATTAGACTAGTTTCTTACATTGAAAGGCATATACGACATTGTTACTTTCAAACAACATTCACCTACCTAGATTATGGTTATTGTGACTATTTTATCATCGGCTAATGCAGTAGAAATTGTGATTTAAGTCATGTTTTTTGATCTTAAAGTTGGATGCAAACAATAAAATTTCACTCACAACTAAGAGTCGCATCACTTTTCAGGAAATCATCTATTGTATGTTTACCTATTGAGTTGCCTTATCGAGTCAAATCACACAAAAATGCAAAACATCCATTTTTGTCAACAAAACTAATTTGAAAGCAAACGTTATCATCGCAAAAAAAGTAAGTTACTTTCTAAATGTCAATACGTGAAAACCACTGCTTTAGTCACATTAATCCACCACTAACGTCCCCTTAAGTAGTGTTTTACACTGGATTTAATTTTCCTAGCAGAATAAGGACTCCGACCTTAGAATCCGCACACATAACTATTACAACCCGATTACATAACCCACCACACTCTTGCACGCTGCCGAAGAGGCAACAGCAGAGAGTATGGTTAGCCCCCAAAACGTGAAAGGTCTAATACAACAATGAGTCCAGAGAAATATCTCCAAGACTGGCAAACTAGCCAAACGATTGCTGAATCTATTTCCCCTCTAATTGGTAAGCTATATCGTCAAAAAGGAATCGAAGTGGTTCTGTTTGGTAAAACGCTTATTAATGCTACTACTATAGACATTCTCAAAACTCATCGCGTTGCAAGACGTTATACCGGTAACCCACTTTCGCTTGAGCACACGATGCCTATTATTCAAGCGCTTTGTGAAATGAGCATTTCTTCATGCCGTGTCGATGTTGGCCAATTGGCAACTATGTACTGGAATGAACATGACGATACAAGCTCTCTAAACGATTTCCTTATCACTGCACTTGATGGCGCTCGCGACGCAGATTCTTCACTGAAAGCGCGTGATGTGGTTCTTTACGGGTTCGGTCGCATTGGTCGACTACTTACTCGCCTTCTCATTGAGAAAAGTGGTCCAGGTTACCCACTAAGACTACGTGCGATTGTGGTTCGTGGCGGTAAAAAAGGCGATTTGGAGAAGCGTGCTAGCCTGCTGCGTCGTGACTCAGTTCACGGCCAGTTCAACGGTAGTATTGTTATCGATGAAGAGCGTAAAGCACTGATCGTTAACGGCAACTACATCCAAATTATCTACGCAAATAACCCAAGCGAAGTAGACTATTCAGCTTTCGGTATCAATAACGCGCTAGTTGTTGATAACACAGGTGTTTGGCGTGATTCTGAAGGCCTGAGCCAACACTTAGCGTGTCAAGGCGCAGAGAAAGTACTGCTAACAGCACCAGGTAAAGGTGACATCAAAAACGTTGTATTCGGTGTAAATGAGTCGGTAATTAAAGAAGATGACACCATCATCTCTGCGGCAAGCTGTACAACAAATTCAATCACGCCAGTCCTTAAGGCTCTGAACGATAAATATGGTGTTCTTTCTGGCCATATTGAAACCGTGCACTCATACACAAACGACCAAAATTTGATCGACAACTTCCACTCTGGTGACCGTCGCGGACGTAGTGCTTCACTAAACATGGTTCTGACTTCAACAGGTGCGGCAAAAGCAGTTGCTAAAGCATTGCCAGAGCTTGCAGGCAAGCTAACAGGCAACGCGATTCGCGTACCGACACCAAACGTTTCTATGGCAGTCGCTAATCTAAACTTAGGTGAAGACGTAGACCGTGATTCACTGAACGATTACTTGCGTGAAATGGCGTTGAACTCTGAGCTTTCGGCACAGATTGACTACACCGATTCAACAGAAATTGTATCAACTGACTTAGTTGGCTCTCGCCATGCAGGCGTCGTAGATGGTCAAGCGACTATCGCACAAGACAAGCGTTGTGTACTTTACATCTGGTACGACAACGAATTCGGTTACAGCTGCCAAGTTGTGCACTGTATGGAACAAATGATGGGTGTTCGTTACCAAACATTCCCTCGATAGGTGAACTTTGCTCCACAACGTTAACCACATAGCGTAGCGGACAATATCTCATATTTGTTCTAAATAATAAGCGCCATGCGCATTACTAATATTTTTCCCCGTTTATACGCCTGATCACCCTCAGGCGTTTTTTCGTTTCATTCATTTGACACTCTCCGGACAAAGTGAACGTCAGCATTCATGTTTTGTTCATGTTCACAGCATTAATCTGAGCACATAAATTACAGAGAGGTCATGATTATGAATCGGATTATTGTAACTGCACTAGCACTGATTACCGGCTTTTTTACGTTAGTATTTAGCTTGATCATTGCGATTCCGTTGACCATCGCAGCATTAATTACCGGCAAGCGTATTGAAAATCGCGTCAAGAAAATGCAGAGAGAAATGCACGAAGAATATGAATTTAATACAGGTAAAGCAGATGCGATTGAAGGTGAATTTGAAGAGGTTCGCCGGTAAGTAAATAAGATTTAGATGAGTTTCTCTCCCCCGACCGCTCCTGAGAAACTTCTTGCTTTCACCCTGTCCTTAAAATGGCAGGGTGCTTTTTTGAAAAGCACAATATTGAATAAACACCTAGCGGTTTATTGCTTTATCTTTTTGTTGTAGGAGGCTGTGTAACCAGCCTCCCATAAATCACCATCGACACCAGAGTATGGGTTGGATTCTTTCGGAGCGCCGCTTAGGCAAGCATCTTTGCCTTCCTTCTTAATTTCATCGATGTGATTTAAAACAAAGTCAAAGTGTTTAGGATCAGCCTTTTGTAGTAACCCGTACAAAAGGCCAAAGCCAAGCATCGTAAATACAAACAGTTCAAAAAACACCCAAATGCTCTTTGTTGAAAAGAATATCCAAGCAACGCTGCAAACACTGGTCAAAATTACTACTGGAGCTAAATCTACTATTCTTTGCATATTGCTCTCACCTTCTAAACGGTCATGGAGTCTCTACCCCTTTCATAGGGTAAGTAAGAGGAAAGTCCGTTTTTATCCAATAAAGCACTCTCGACTTAATATGCGACACTGTTAGTATTAACGTTAAGTGGCTATCGTTCTCATTATAACAATGCGTTGGAAAGTAGCTTTCACAGCAAATGAGAATATGAACCAAAGTGACACTATTGATAATATTAATTTTAGCAACGTTTAGCGTCAGAATTACGTAAATTGTGTAAGGGTTACTGAGAGTAGACAAAAAAGCAGCCACACGGGCTGCTTTTAGTATTTCTGTCTTGCGAGCTTGTCTATACCGTTACGACCACTCTAAGAGCCAGCAGCATGAGTACTACCCCTGACAAACGATCAATCAACACTGCCTTAGAGCGAATTCTGTCAACGACTTTAGAGCTCGATAGCACTAGGGTAATAAAGGTGTACCAAAGCCCATCCACAACAAACGGCGTGGCAACAATGATCATCTGATTACTCAAATCATTACCGAGCGCGACAAACTGACTGAATAATGCGATAAAAAACAAAGCAATTTTGGGACTTAAAATCGAGATAAAAAAGCCTTCTCGCGCAGACTGGATTACCGTTGTTTCCTCACCTGACTCCAACTTCGCAGCCACACCACCTTTTGAACGCAAAGCATTAAAACCTAAATACGCAAGATATGCCGCACCCACAAGGCTAATCGTCTTGAAAAGCATCGGGCTTTGCTGCAAAACAACAGCGAGACCAATCAAGGTAATAAACGCATATATACCAATGCCAAACGCATGAGCCCAAGCCGTAGCTAATCCATTGATGCGTCCACCAGCCAACGAGTGCTTAGCGACAATAGCTAAGCTGGGACCTGGTGACATAGCCCCTAATAAACACACGGTAAAAAGTGATAACCAAACTGTTAGTGTCATAAGAATCTCCCCTCTTTGACGCTCACTCTATCAACGGAAGAGGTATAATTAGAAATCAAAGTTATTCATACTAATCATGACTTCAAGTCATAGCTAAACGGTGTACGTATTAGCGAATGGAATATTCAGAGATTTGCATTACTGAGCGAATCTCTTCTCGCACCCATTTATGCGCAGGATCCGTGTCGTATTTGGGATGCCACATTAACCAATATTGATGAATAGGTGTTTCGAGTGGTAATGCTTTATGGGTTAAGTCCCAATGCTTAGCGAGGTTAACGGCAATATGTTCAGGAGCCACCATCAGGTGCTCACTTGCAACTAAGCGATTGATCGCAGCAGAGAAGAATGGAACCTTAAAGGTAACGTGGCGGGTGTGCCCTAGCTCTTTCAATGCTAAATCAGTGTAGGAATCTTTGTCTCCGCCGCCAGTCACTTTGATGTGTGAATATGAAATCAAGTCTTCAATACTGATCTGGTCCTGCTTTGCTAACGGATGAGAAGATTTCATCAAACAAACTGATGAATCCTCACCAATTTTAACGCTCGACACACTCTGTGGTTTTTCTGGATACATAGAAGACGCGATATGGATGCCCGTCTCATGAAGTTTATCAAGAAAGTTGGGTTGCCACAGTCGGTACGCCATATCTAACTGTGGCGCTTGTTCACCCAAGTGAGAGGCAATATCGGGCAATACGTATTGCGCCACGTAGTCACTAGAAGCAATAACAAGCTCACCTTGCCACTGCCGCGGCTCAAAAGGTTGGTCATCGAGTAAATGGTCAAACTCAGCCAGTAATGCATCAAGCTTTGATTTTAACGCTATTGCTCGTGGCGTTGGTATCAGTTGATTACCTTGACGAATAAGCAGTGGGTCACCACACAGATCGCGCAATTGTGCAAGCTGTCGACTGACGGCAGACTGCGTAATGTGCAAACGGTCTGCGGTCCGGCTGACATGACACTCCTCTAAAAGTACATGCAAGGATCTAAGTAGATTCAAATTAATGTTGTTTAACATATTCGCTCAGAAGGGTTTTCAACATGGCATCCATTCATGGTCACTTCACAAACAGGTTCCCAGTCGTGTTAAAGAATTCAGCTAAGACGGTATGAGTCATCAGGTTTCGAAGCTCTGGATATCGTTGAATTTGATCTCTGATTTCGTTCAAGCGAGCCATCGTAGGCACTTCGACAAAAACCATCATGTCCGTCTCACCGCTGATCGCATGACACCATTTTACGCCATCAATTTTGTATAACTCGTCCGCGTATGATTCGCAATAATACGTAGAGGTTGATTTATCGAACTTTAAGGCAAAATAGGCGCAAATCGAATCCCCACCCGAAGGTGCAATTTCAGCGTGATACCCTAGAATCACTTTGTCATGCTCTAGCTTACGAATACGGGCCGTTACCGCAGAACGAGAAAGGTTTACTTTATCCGCAATTTCAGTCACCGACAGCCGAGCGTTGTGCCTGAGCAGATCCACAATCTTATGATCAAACTTGTCCATACCGTTACCAAGCTTTCCTTATTTTTCTCATTCTATACCGATTCTAACTGCATAAGAAACCAACATTTTGTTGGAATTATTTAAAACAACCGTCATATTGACGGTTTAGTAAATCATTTTGTTATTAACATTTTGGATATGCTATTTGGCGGGCATGAGATGAGTGCTGTTATCCATTTCAACAGAAAATAGATAACACATTGAAATCAAATTCCCAACTTAAGTGCTCAGCACATAAATAGCATCGCTTAAACACATAAAACGAAATAACCAGAAGCCACAAGCTTTTTCGTAATAAGCCTCATAACATTGGATGAATCAATTCGCATGGAAGAGCTCAAAAAAGACATTTCACTCACATCAGGTATCGCACAGTTATCCACCACATTAATGGGAACTGGGCTGTTTATGATCCCGGCTATCGCAGCAGGTATAGCTGGCCATTTTTCACTATGGGCTTGGATTTTATTGTTCATCGCGATTTGTCCTATTGCGCTGACTTTTGCTCAACTGGGTAAACGATACCCCAACGCGGGCGGAACAGCCTTTTTTGTACGCAAAGCCTTTAACGCCAAACTGGAAAGTAGTGTCGCTTGGCTATTTGTTAGTGTCATTCCGGTAGGGGTTCCGGCCGCGATTGCACTCGCCGCAGGCTTCCTACAACAAATATTGCCAGAGCCTATTAGCAACAATCTGTTTGCACAAATTCTGACGGTAGTACTACTTGTGTTCGTCAACTTGATGGGCACAAAATCATCAGGTCATTTACAAACTCTTATTGCTTTGAGTGTCTTCGCACTTGTTGGCGCATTTTTATGGAAAGGCGACGTTAACAGCGCCGATCTTGTGATGCCCGCCATCACACAAGAGTCAATTTGGCCTATTACCGCAGCGTTAGGCGTGATGTTCTGGTGTTTTGTTGGCATAGAGGCTTTTGCCCATATGGGGGAAGAGTTCAAAAACCCTCAAAGAGATTTCCCTATTGCCATTGTGGTCGGTTGTTTTGTAGCAGGGGCTACCTATTGGGCATGCTCTGTCGTTATTTTAAAATTTGGCGCGTATGGTAACGCTCAATTTGATAACGCATCCATCCCCTGGCTTAGTGCCCAACTACTAGGCGATGGAGCCAAATGGATAATCAGCTTGATAGGTTTCTCCGCTTGTTTCGCGAGCGTTAACTTATACACACAGAGTCTAGCGCGAATGGTCTGGGCTCAAGCTCGTGAACATCGTCCTTCTAGTCCACTAGCCAAGATTTCACGTCGTGGTGTCCCTTTCTCAGCCACCATATTAGTTGGCGGTATATTATTGATATCTTGTGTGATAGGAACCCTATCACAGCTCGATCTGGAGTTTTTCCTAAAACTCGCAAACAGTGTATTCGTTCTGGTTTACATGTTGGCGATGTTAGCCGCTTTCAAATTGCTTCGAGGATTTGGTAAAACACTTGCGGGACTGTCCCTACTGCTTTGTACCGGTGTTTTTATATGTTTAGGCTGGTCAATGTTTTATGCACTTGGCATTTTTACTCTACTTTTACTGCCTTGGAAACAGTGGCGACATAAGCGACAAACACGTGTAGTTGAATAGTCATCGCTTCCCATTTCGAAATATGTGAGCTAAACGTTGGATACCAGCGTCTATGTTCTCTAACGCGATATTGCCGTAACCAAGCACGGCACCATGCCAGTGACGTGCTTGAAAATCTGGGGGTTCATAATAGCTCAAAGGTCGCAAGATGATCCCTTCATGCTCTGCCATTTTTGTAAAACGCTGCTCATCCATACCGTCTTGCCATTTCAACGTAATATGAAGCCCCGCCGCTTGGCTAACGACGCAAACACGGTCGCCAAAATACTGTTGAATGGATAAATGCATCTGTTCATGCTTAGTTTTGTACAGTCGACGCATTTTTCGAATATGACGTAATAACCCACCTTCAGTAATAAAATCTGCCAATGCTTCTTGTGTATGCGTCGGCGAATCACCACTTAACGCGTCCTTAACCACTAAGCATTGCTCTACTAAACGTTCAGGAACTACAAGGTAGCCAAGCCGCAATCCGTTAAACATCACTTTACTGAAGGAACCCACATACAACACGCGATCATCTCGACCCATTTGAGCTGCTAGCCCCTGTAAACTGGTATAGGGACGATGAGCAAACTGAAATTCGCTGTCATAATCGTCCTCGATGATCCAACTTGATTGTTCGACCGCCCAGTTGATGATCTTTCCTCTTTGCTCGGTATTGAGTGTGGTGCCCATCGGATATTGATTACTTGGTGTAATATACAGCGCATCGGCATCGCTTGAGGTCACCGCTTCCACATCAAAACCTAATTTCTCTCTTACGAACAAAGGCTCAAATTGATAGTTTTGGAACTGAATCAACTTCCGCATTTGCGCGTAACCTGGTTGCTCCATCAGAACCTTATCACCTTGTTTGAGCACTACCATCGTCGCAATTGACAACGCTTGCTGCGCCCCAGAGGTAATAATAATGCGCTCTGGAGAACAATTCACTGAACGGCTAGATGCAAGGTAGTCAGCTAAAGCACAGCGTAATGTCCAACTGCCCTGAATATCTTGATTCCCCAACAAGCAAGTACGAGACATATGGCGAGTGAGTAACTTTTGCCATTGCGCCATCGGAAATGCGTCCAAATCCGGCACACCCGGTGCAAATGCGCGGTTGATATCAAAGTGAGCTTTCGGTGATGAGTCTCTCTGAACTGAACTAGGTTCAGGCAAGTACTGCTCTGGCAGTTCTACGGCAACATAAAAACCAGAACCTTTTTGGCTGTTCAAGTACCCTTCCGCCACTAACTGTTCGTAGGCAGAAATCACGGTATTCCTACTTAGATTAAGCTCTTGTGAAAGCTTCCGCGTAGAAGGCAGCTTCCCATTCTTCATCCACAGTCCTTGAACAATTTTCTTGCGAATAGCAAAAAACAACGCTTGCTGACGCGTTCCATCACTGTCTTTTAAATGCAGGTCACCGATATCAATCAAAGACAAACTGGATCCATCCATTAGTTAAAAGTGGCTCTCTTTAAGCTACCAGTTAAACGCTACATTGCAATCAAAGAATGAGGATCAATCGCTCGTAATCGTGAGCAAACAAGGAGAGAAAATGCTATCCAACACCAATAGAACGGAAATTAAGAAAGGCGCACATAAAGCCGTCTCTGATGTTAGCAAACTGCACGCCATCATAGATGAAAGCCTAATCGCTCATATTGCGATAACCAACGAGTCAGGCCCTGTGGTCATCCCTATGCTGGCATGGCGTGTCGATGATTACGTGTATATCCATGGTGCCAACAACAGTCGACTGTTACGCTCACTCAAACAAGGAGTGCAAACGTGCTTAACCTTTACTTTGTTTGATGGTTGGGTATTGGCTCGAAGTGCGTTTCACCACAGTGCGCATTATCGCAGTGCTGTGGTCTTTGGCCAGTTTGAGGTGGTGGAAGATAACCAAGAGAAAGACAGGTTGCTGAATCACTTTATTGAACAGATCGCTCCGGGGAGAACAGAACAAGCCCGTTTGAGTAATGAAAAAGAACTCAAAGCCACCATGCTACTGCGTATCCCGCTCACGGAGGCATCAGTGAAAATCAGCAATTTTGGCGTCAACGACGATGCGGAAGACATGGACATCCCTGTTTGGGCAGGTGTCCTACCCTACCGAACCGTCGTAGGTCCACTGCAAGCTTGTGACGATTTGTATGAAGGTATCGCAGAGCCAGACTACCGCAGTGCCTACTCTAACCGTTGGCAGGAATAAGCACCGTAAAACGTGCGCCGCCTAAGTGACTCTCGCCGACAGAAAGCTCCCACCCCAGTTGCCGCGCTGCACTGGTAGCGATGGCAAGCCCTAAACCAAAGCCTTTCATGTCGGCGTTGCGGCTTTTGTCTAAGCGCGAAAATGGCATAAATACTTCTTCTCGCATCGCCTCAGGGATGCCCGGACCATCGTCCTCAATATCGATGCTCCAGCAATCCGCTACCGTTCGAATCGTCACCTCAACGCAGGACTCACCATAACGCTTGGCGTTTTGCAGTAAATTATCGAGGACAAGGTTACCCAAAGTAGGCTGAAAGTGAATCAATTGGTTCGCGAGTTTATTTTCTGCTCTCAACATGGCGGACTCTAAGCCTAGGTAATTCATGCGGCTTTTACACCAAAGTGGCAGTTCCATGGTTTCAACAGAATCGATCCATGAGTGGTTTTTCACACTCAAGCGAGACAGCATGACAATGTCGGACGTTAAATCCGTCACGACATCAACGTATCGTTCAATATCGTCATGTAACTCTGCCTGCATTTCACCACTCGTGCGTCGAGCTAAATCCGTCGCTAGCTGAATACGACTCAGCGGAGTGCGCACTTCATGAGGAATAGCTTGAGTAAAGATGTGTGTTTGGCGCACTCGTCTCTCAATCTCTTCAGACATGCAGTTGAAGCCTTGGGCGAGCTCTTTCACGGGTTGCGAAAATTGCTTTAGCTCGACTCGCGTATTCAACTCACCAGAACCAAATTGTTGTTGCGCAGCCGTTAGTTGCCGAATTTGGCGGTCAAGACGTCGTACAGGTATGTAAACCATAATGCCTAAACTGCATACAACAACCAAAAGTAGAGTAAGTATAAATACAATCTCAGAATCTTCATTCCAATCAACGTGTGGGCTAAAGAAATCCGTTTTTTCTTTGAAAACTAAACTCTTCGAAGTGTTAGGCAAAGGGAATACCGCAGCATAGGTACTGCCATCAATAAGATAAACAGGTATCCCTTGCATACGGTACAGCAGATTACAATCTCGACAAGGCGGTGATCCGTCCCAGTTTTCAACCAATGTTAAATCAAAGATAAAGAAATCTTGCTTGCCGTTTTCGGTTAACTTCTTGTAGAGAGAATCCGGAGTGCCTCGTTGCTCAATGTATTGATCGACAAAATAAGCACCGTCACTCAAAAAAACACCGACTTCTGTTTTGCGCATGTACTCTTCCCCCATAAAGAGAAACAAAGCAACAGTCAGCGCAAGGCCAGTAACTAACCCCACATATAGACGAGTAAACAGGGAAAACATGCGTCATTTACCTGTCAGCATATAGCCGTGGTGACGTATGGTCTTAATGGTAGCAGTATGGATATGAGCCTTAGAGAATTTCTTCCTTAGTGAGGATATACGCATATCAATCGAACGATCAGTAATGCAGTATTCAATGCCTCTGGCAAGACGGCAACATGATTCACGAGATACTGGTTTATCGACATTCAGCATCAGGAGCTCTAGAATTTCAAACTCAGAGCTCGTTAAACCAATATCTTTTTGCAAATAAAATGCTTGGGAGCGACGAAGACAAAGACTAATGCCATATCGGCTCAGCTTTTCTTCTTCAACGATATCAACTTGACGACAATAGCGACGCAACGCTGCTTCAATACGGGCGAGAAGGATATTGCCTTTTATCGGTTTGGTAAGGTAATCATCAGCACCGAACTTAAATAAGCTCACCTCGCTCATTTCATCATCGGTCGCAGTCAAAACAATGATAATACCATGATAAAACTTACGCGCCTCTTGGCATATTTCTGCGCCATTTTTTCCTGGTAACATCAAATCTAACAGCACTAGGTCCGGCTTGAGCCCCTTAATCGTTTCTAATGCATTTTGACCGTTATCGATGACAGTTACCGTATATCCTTCGGCTTCGAGGTACATTTTGGTTAATCGAGCAATCTCTGAGTCGTCTTCTACCAGTAAGATTGTATTACCCACCATGAATCATTTACTCCACCAATATGATGGAGGGAGTATATCGCTCGTCCTATACTGCGCAACCTACTTAAATGATAATTTTAATAAAACGCAGGCTTACATACGCTTACAAACCATACATATACGATAATCCTAATCATTCTATACCCCTAAAACCATGCAATAACCTGAGGTTTTATTCATTATCAGAATATAGCTTCACATAGAAAATAAAATTCGGAATAAAAATCCACTATATTTTTAAATATATCGAATAATAGGTCTTACCAAAAAACAATATCAACATATATGACTTAGTTTGCTTATATAGACAGGACTTTATGTTGCTTCTAAGTTTCCTGCTCTAATAAAGTCTACGAGTAACATGAAATGAGATATTCCAAATTAACACCTTTAGCCATATTTTGCGCGATAAGTCTAACTGCTTGTGGCGGCAGTGAATCTAATTCGAAACCATCGACAACGACACCTCCAACACCACCAATGCCAACATTGAGCACTGTCACAATCCCAACTGTCGTTTCTACAGAGTTTCCGGCCAAGTTAAAAGTGGCTGCTGATTCGGGCTTCACCCACTATGTGAAAATCTCCCTTTCCGAAGCAAACAACAACGATACATTTCACATTGTGGCTGTTGATGACGGTGCGAATAATGAAAAAATCTTTCGTGCAGCCAAAATCATCCAACACCTTCTCACAAACCAACCAGACTCTAAGTACGGTGCTGACAAGTCTCGTATCGCTAAGACATTAGCCGAGCGTGATGCCACACTAATGCTGACCGAAAACGACGAACAGAATGATGAGATGTTAACCAAAATCTTTATCAACGAACTGATTCGCCAAGGCAAATTGAACGATGCAGTTACAAGCTCGGGCTTAGCACACTCTTTTGATACTAGTTCTCTAGAAAAGTTTGTTGTAAGCATGATGGTACTTAACGAAGATGATATGGATACACTTGTCACATCTATCGCGTCAACATTAGTAACTAGTAAAGAAACACCAAACTGGCTAAGGAATAGCCAATCTTTAATGTATCGAGAACTGACAGTTGAAGGCGATTGCCATTACATGAGTAATTTTGCCGATTACTGCGCCAATCTTGGTAAAAAAGCCGAACGAGACGCCGCTTTTGAAGAAATTTTACACTTGGTCCAAGCGCAAGGTATTGCACTTAACACGGCGACTGCGGCACTGCAAAATGACATTCAAGCTCATGCGTTAAGCATCTATAACGATATTCAATCGGGCAAACCGACGGTGTGGCGCCCTACTCAGTATGACTGGGACGATTGGAAATCGGACGACTTCGATCCTGAAAGTGTGAAACAAACGGGCCCTTCATATTCTCACGAATATTTTGCTGCCGCTTTTGAAGCTTACATGGGTGTAGCAAAAGCAAACGGACATGGTTTAGATGGCTACCAAGCGTTAACGCGTGAAGAAATGCAAACCCAAGATCCACAAGCCGTTGATTGGATCAGTGGCTTATTCCACGGATACTTGCAATATACCGCGAATATCGACTCTGCGGGCGTCAAGCTCTACACAGAAAAGACAAGTCCAGGCACAGTACCTACCTTCCGTATGGCTCCCAACAAAGACGGTTTGATAGAAGCGTACACCTACAAATCTCAGTGGCTAACAAAAGTGAAGATCATTGGCGGCGACGCGATGAATGTGATCGGTAATGATCAAAACAATACTTTTGAAGGCAACAGCAAAGACAACAGCATTTATGGTGAAGGCGGTATCAACACCTATATAGTGCCACACAAACTGGCGGAATGTACTGTTATCAAAGCAAAGAGCGTTTCTGTTGAGTGCCCGAGTACAGGCACTGACGAGTTGTACGACATTCAGAACATCCAATTCACCGACCAAACCCTAGATGTAACCAAGCTATAAAAAATGAAAAACATGAAGAAACTTATTCTATTCGCTCCCTTGCTCCTTGCTGGTTGTGGTGGCCTAGCCGTCATGGATCGTACTGATGCCGTAAAAGCACAACCAGAAATGCTGATCAAAACCGACGGTGATTTTTGGGGATTCGGTGCGGATGGCCATTTTGATTTTGCTGGTAAGTACAAAGGCAAGTATTCACGCAGTGCTTCTAACTCAAGTTGGTTTAACCGTATCTCTTTCAAAGAAGGTTCAATGGGCGCAGAAGTGATTCGTATCGACAGCGGGGAAACTTGGCTTTTGAACTGCACTGGAGGCGGTATGTCGGTTAACTACATGGGCGTCGATTTTGGTGGGAATGATCCTTACACCTGTGACATTACTCAAGATGGTAAAAAAGTCGGTGAGTTTGCGATGGAGCCAAAATCCGCTCTCATCGACATCAGCTTTGAGAAAAAAGAGACAGGCGTAGTGCGTATTGGTAGCACCCACTTTAATGTAGAAACTGTACATACTAGTCCTGACGCCATGATGGCGGTAGACATTCCATTGGGTTATAGCTTTAAGGAAGGCACACAAGAAATTGCCGCAGTGCAGACGAACGGTACCATTGCGGTACAGATGCTCCCTGAACTTAGCGAACAAAAAAAGGATGTAATTGCCATCGGCGCTGTTGCAAGTGCACTAAGTTGGCGTCCTAAGAAATAGCCACCACATAAAACGACACAAAAAAATAACAAAGCCCTCAACTTTGAGGGCTTTTATTGCTTGTACTCATAGAGATAAGTGGAGCACTACTTCTCTAATCTTCCCGTATACTGCTTGGGCGTTAATCCACGATGTTTCTTAAACATACGATTGAAGCTCGCCACATTGGTGTAACCAAGGCGCGTGGCAATGTCATCAATACTCACGCGCTTACTCAACAAACCAGCTGCAATATTACTCAATACATAGCCAGAAACCGTCGAAAAATTGAGCCCTAATTTATGCAAACGACGTTGAAACTGCTGTTCAGATAAATCAAGCAGAGAAGACACGCGCTCTAACGTTGGCAATCCATAATGGCTGCTGTAGTTCACCACTTCATAAATCACTTTCAACTCGTCTTCTGGATCGGGCATATTAAGCAAATCATCCAAATCGGAAAAACTCATCGCTAGACGGCTGTCTTCTCGATGGCTCACTTGGCGAGAAGCTAGTCGGTCATCTCCCGGGATCCATATCTCTGTTTTTGGCTGACTCCATTCCACCTCGCAGCCGAAATATTCCCGGTATCGCTCAGTATTTTTTCTCGAGCCTGAAACCTTGACACGTAAAGGCTGGTAATCTTTGCCAAGAAATTCGCGTAACACCTTAATCATAAATACCGCACAGCGGATACTATCGTGCACCTTTACTGACGTTTCTATAAACGGGTTGTGGTAAGTCCATTTGATGATTTTACCCGACTGTTCGCCAGCAAAAAACGCCCCTGATTGTAGGTTGCTCACACCATAATTCACTCGCCGAATGGTACTGGCTAAATCATTGCCGGAGAATAACCAGCGTCCCACTGGCCCTAGCTTTTGCAGTTCAATACCTCGGCTGAGACTCAACACCACATCCGGGTCACCACTAGCTTGTTCAACACAACGATACCATTCCGCAACGGCTTTTAGCGGGATCAGTGTCATTGGGTTACGAAACACCGATGCTGGGATCCCTAACTCATCCGAGTCCAAATTGTATTTAGATAACGCGAGGTTATGCATGTTTAGAATGCCCATCGCGCGAATAAACCGAACCGTTTTCATGACCAATTACATCAAATTTAATCCTATAGTGATTGAATCTGTCACAAAGAAAGCCGCAAATCAAATTCAGATCACAATACGCCAACAGTTTGATAGAGGAGTGTTTAATGAGTTTACTGAGTGTCCCATTTGTCGGTACAGGCGCAGATACGGCGTTACATGTTGTCGCTGCTGTCGTTTTAATCGCGAGTGTCGCGGGCGCGTGTTACGGCTTTTGGAAAATCCATGAATTACCTATCAATAAAGCACACAGCAAAGACCATCATCAGATAGGGCTCATCACTGCGCTTACCTGGATAGGGTTTGTCTGGCACTGGGTTTGGGTGCTAGCCGTGATCTTTGCATTCGTTGATATGGAAAAAGCCATCATCAATCTGCGTGATACATGGAAAAGTAAACCGCAAACAGAAACACAGCCAAAAGAGGAAGCATAATGTTAGAAGGTTTAGCGGTATGGGCACTCTTCATCTATCTGTTGCGTTTGGTTGGCATGCCTTGGAACAAAGCAACCAAATCGTTCGCTTATCTTGGCGGCTTGGGTTGGCTAATGTTCGTCTGGGTAGGTTTGATTAACTTCACCCCGATGGATTTATCCGGCGGTTCTGTCGTGCAGTCACCACACATCCAATTGCGTCCAGATTCAACCAATGTAAAAGGTAAAGTTGACCACATTTACATTGAGCCGAATCAGCAAGTTAAAGAAGGTCAGCTCATTTATGAACTTGACCCAACGCAATACAAAATCGCATTAAATCAAGCGAACGTATCCGCTGATTCTGCTCGCGTTGCATTAGCTACAGCAAAAGGCGACATCGAGATTGAAGAAGCTAACCACGAAGCGCTAGTGCAAGATCTAGAAACATCAAAGAGCCAGTTGGAAGCGGCGAAAGTTGACTACAAATTGCAGAAAAAAATGCTAGATCGTTATGTTGAGCAAAACCGAGTGGTGCACAACACCATCACGGAAAGCGATATCGACAAACAATCGAGTGCGGTTGATATGGCACGTCACAACGTGTTGACCCTTGAGTCTCAAATCAAGAAGAAACAAGTCGATATTTCCCGTGCAAAACTGGCGATTCATAAAGCGGAACTTGCAGTTGAAACTAAACAAGCCGAACTGCGCCAAGCTGAAGAGCAAATTGCAAAAGCGCAATGGGATTTGAATAGCACAAAAGTTCATGCCCCAACAGATGGCTTTGTCACCAACTTTATCCTGCGTGAAGGTCAGCGTGTATCAATGATGCCGCGTATCAACATGTACACCAACGAAAAGTACGTACTAATGCGAGTGAACCACCAGGCGATTCGTAACATCAAACCGGGTCAGCCAGCGGAATTCTCTTCGTCCGTTTACCCAGGTAAGATCTTCTCAGCGACCGTCGAAGGCATTGTGGAAGCAACAGGTGAGTCACAAGGTAATCTACTGGGTTTCGATGATTCCGTACGTGTCACCACTGGAAAGAACTTACAGAACAAACACCACTTTGTTCGTCTTAAGATTGATGAGCCAGAAGGCTACGACATCCCTGTTGGCTCTGTTGGCCTCGCATGGGTCAGCGGTGAAAAACCGATAGGCTTCATGGCCTTCTTAGATGTGATTCGCGGGATCATCATCCGAATGAAGTCTCAACTGTACTTCTTCTACTCTATCTAAACTCGCAAACCGCCAGTTACGCTGGCGGTTTTCTTTTCATTTGTATCCAAACATATCCTTTTCCCGTATAACAATTAGTTAGTAAATAGCGGAAAAGATTCATGTCGGCAAAGGAAAGAAGCCTACCTACCCATCGCATCTCAAGATTCAGCAAGTTCGCTTCACTTGCTACCCGTGTCGCAGGCAATGTGATTGCAGAAGGCACGAAGCAGATAGCCAAAGGCAACAAACCAAAAGCGAAAGACCTCTTGCTGACGCCACAGAACATCGCGCGCTTAACTGACCAACTTGCTCACCTGCGTGGCGCTGCAATGAAGCTTGGTCAAATGCTATCAATGGATGCTGGTGATGTTTTAGAACCTGAACTTGCCGATATTCTTTCCCGTCTTCGTTCCAACGCAGACCCAATGCCTGCAAAACAACTCAACGCAGTAATGGAAAGTTCGCTGGGAACGAATTGGAAAGCTGAGTTTCTGTCATTTAACTTCAAACCAATCGCCAGTGCATCAATAGGACAAGTGCACCAAGCCTACAGCGATGCGGGCGATAACCTAGCCGTCAAAGTGCAATATCCGGGCATACGGAAAAGTATCGATAGCGACGTCGATAATGTCGGTACACTGCTCAAGGTCGTTGGGTTGATTCCCGAGTCTGTCGACTACAAAGGATTACTCGAAGAAGCGAAAAAGCAGCTACATGACGAGGCCGATTACGCACGAGAGGCACAATTTGCCATTCGTTATCATGACGCTTTGAAGGAGCACCCTCATTTTGTGGTGCCCAAGATTCATACTGAAAGTTGCTCAGACTCCGTTCTCGCGATGGAATTCATTGATGGTAGCCCGATTGAGCAAATCGAACATTATGATCAGAGTACGCGAGATTTTGTCATGCACAGCCTACTCGAATTACTGTTCAGGGAGCTGTTCGAATTTAAGATGGTACAAACCGACCCAAATTTCGCCAACTACTTATATATCGAAAACACTCGTCAAATCGGCTTGCTAGATTTCGGGGCCACTCGAGAGTACAGCGAGCGGTTCAGCACTGGTTATCGCCAAGCTTTCGCATCTGTCGTTAACAATGACGAACAAGGCTTGAATAATGCGCTTGAACAAATAGGCTTCTTCAGCCAAACCATCCTTCCAGACCAACGCCAAGCGATTCTCGATCTAGTGAAAATGGCATGTGAACCGATGTTAGTTGATGAGCCTTATGACTTTAAAGCCAGCGGCTTAGCACAAAAGCTTCGCGAGGCTGGCACCATTCTAAGCATGGAGCAAGAATACTGGCATACTCCACCAGCAGATGCCCTATTTTTACACAGAAAAATCGGCGGAATGTACTTGCTGGCAGCCCGTATTGGCG
Organism: Vibrio sp. Vb1554; assembly: GCF_033344235.1. NCBI lineage: Bacteria > Pseudomonadati > Pseudomonadota > Gammaproteobacteria > Vibrionales > Vibrionaceae > Vibrio > Vibrio sp. Vb1554. The sequence goes on from NZ_JAWPOJ010000002.1 coordinate 264,052, forward strand.
CAAAAGTGAACATTCGCCAATTGGTACAGCCATATCTCACCATCAACAGCGAATAGCCTATTGTTTTTCTGTTACTTTCAAGTACCTTGAGCAAGGTTAAGGTGCATAGTTGTGCATCTCAATAACATGCCATACTTCCATAAAACGAATTAACTATCGGGGTACTCGGTGAGCAAGTTTCAAGATCTCTCCACTCTAATCCAGCAAATTGGCCAAGCCGAAGAAGCGGATCAAGTCGCAACGCTCAATGAATCTATTGAAGCGGGCCTCGAGCCCGGCGCGGTTGCCCTGATTCTAGAAGCATTTCCAATCGACGATCGTGTTCGCTTATGGCGAGCTTTACCACTAGAGCTACATATCGACGTGTTAACGGAAATGCGTGCGGACGTACGTTTCTCTATCATCAATGCGTTATCTGAAGTCGAGCTAAAGCTCACTCTCGCTAAACTCGACAACTTGTCGCTCATCGAATGGGCCGATTCGTTGCCAGAGTCGATCATCAACGAAGCGCTCTCGTTGATAGAAAAAGATGAGTTGGAACTTTACGATCAAGCAAACGAGTATGCTGATGAAGAACTCGGCCACTGGGCTGAACGTAAGATCATCACCCTGCCCTTCAATATTACGATTGGGACAGCTAAGCAGTTAATGGAGCGCTATAGCTACGACACGCCTCAACAGGTGTATCTGATTAATCGTAATAAACAGTATCGTGGAACGGTCAACTACTTCGATATCTTACGTGGTGACCCCGATACTCGCTTAAAAACACTCGTTATTGAGGCTGTGACGGTTCTAGACAGTAAAATGATGCTTCCTGAAGCGGTAGAGGCATTAGAACACAGCACACTGCCCGCTCTCCCTGTAACTGATGCAGACCAAACACTGATCGGTGAAGTCGATTGGCAGTTTGCATTGAGTACACAGCGTGAAATCTACGAAGCACGTTTGATGGCCGGTACAGGTATGGATGAAGGCGATGACTTGTTTGCGCCAGTATTAAAAAGCTCGCAAAAGCGCGGGGTTTGGTTAGGCATCAATTTGCTTACTGCTATTTTGGCGTCTGTCACTATCGGACTGTTTGAAGATGTAATTGCTCAGGTAGTGGCTTTGGCGGTGCTCATGCCAATTGTTGCATCCATGGGGGGCATTGCTGGCAGCCAAACGCTCACTCTAATGATTCGTGCGATGGCGCTTAATCAGATCACCCCAGGTAACCGCTTCAAGCTTTTGAAAAATGAGTTGGGTATTGGCTCTCTGAACGGCATTGCTTGGGCGTTAATCATCGGCGGGCTCGCCGGATTGTGGTTTCAATCTCCGGTTCTAGGGGGAACCATCGCGCTGGCCATTATCGTCAATATTATTACCGCAGCTTTATTTGGTGTGCTGATTCCCATTATTCTGGATAAGTTTAAATTGGACCCCGCTTTGGCTGGCTCGGTGATTCTAACAACAGTGACAGATGTCGTTGGTTTTTTCGCCTTTTTAGGAACGGCGAGTTTAGTCATGCTTTAAAAGGTTCATTGTTTATTAATCAATCATTAGCATAATAGAGTCAAATTGCATAACGCAGTTGCAAATTGCAAACACACTCAAACTTTAAGCAACGCATGTCACAGAAACTGCGTATTTTAGGGCATATTAAAGTTGGCACAGTAACTGCATTATATAAATCGACCCTTCTTAAGCCGAGGGTCACCTAGCCAACTGACGTTGTTAGTGAACTTGATTTTGTTCACATGTATATAAGCCAATCGCACTCTTTGCGGTTGGCTATTTTTTTATGTGGCTATTGCCCTCTTATCCTCTGACCGAGCTCGGTTGTACTTTTCTTGCCCACAACAGATTGTTTACTGTTTATAAAATTCAAATATTCGCCCAATAAACCATTAGAAATGTCAGCTTCAACAAAAATAAACCACCTACATAAAATAAAACCAAGAAAACATACCCAAGAAAAGAACAAATACCGTCCAAACCAAAAACCTCATCATGAAAACGTTTTCTTTTCATAGAAATCGACTGAACAATTCAGAGTTATAGATAAATTCAATCCATAAAAACAAATAGCAATTCAAAACATTAACTTCACATAGAAAATCTGTCTATAAATCATATAAAACACGTAAAACCAAACTTTTCAATTTTAGAATTTAAAAATCAAACCATTGTTATTAAAAGAAAAAATACACAACAAAAATCAAGCAAACGTTTAAATTGCAATTTTATCATTGACTATTAAATTTACATCACGATAATACGCGCCGTTTGCCTGAAATCAGGTGCTATAATTTAATGTTTCAATGTGCGGAGGTAATAATGGCTGGAGACAATAATTACAGTCTTGGACCAGTTCCCAACACGGCCAGAAAAGGCGTGGCATCACTTACAATGGTGATGTTAGGACTCACTTTTTTCTCCGCAAGTATGTGGACTGGGGGTTCTCTCGGTACTGGGCTCTCCTTTAATGATTTTTTCCTCGCTGTTCTCATCGGTAACCTAATCCTCGGTATTTACACTTCTTTCCTCGGTTACATCGGCGCTTCTACTGGTCTCTCTACTCACCTTCTTGCTCGTTTCTCTTTTGGTTCTAAAGGCTCTTGGCTTCCTTCCGCTCTTCTTGGTGGTACTCAAGTCGGGTGGTTTGGAGTTGGTGTCGCGATGTTTGCGATTCCGGTGCATAAAGCAACGGGCATCGATACCAACACGTTGATCCTTGTATCCGGTTTGCTCATGACCGCGACCGTTTACTTTGGCATCTCCGCACTGATGGTGTTGTCAGCAATTGCCGTTCCTGCCATTGCGCTACTTGGCGGCTACTCTGTCATCGAGGCAGTAAATAGCGTTGGTGGTATTGGCGAACTACAACAAGTTCAACCAACCGAGCCACTCGATTTTTCAATAGCTCTCGCGATGGTTGTCGGCTCTTTTGTCAGTGCTGGTACATTAACGGCGGATTTCGTACGCTTTGGTAAAAAGCCGCGCAGCGCCGTGATGATCACCATGGTGGCATTTTTCATCGGTAACTCGTTAATGTTTATCTTTGGCGCGGCAGGTGCGTCGGTGACGGGTCAATCAGACATTTCTGAAGTGATGATCGCGCAAGGTCTTCTTATTCCAGCTATCATCGTTCTTGGCTTGAACATCTGGACGACCAACGACAACGCGCTCTACGCATCGGGTCTTGGATTTTCCAACATCACAGGCTTACCAAGTAAATACATCTCAATGGCGAACGGTCTTGTTGGCACACTTTGCGCTCTCTGGCTCTACAATAACTTTGTTGGCTGGCTGACCTTCTTATCTTTGGCAATTCCACCGATTGGCGGTGTGATCATCGCTGACTTCTTCACGAACCGTAAACGCTACGCAAACTTTGAAGCCGCCCAATTCCAAAACGTTAACTGGGCTGGCATTATCGCTGTCGTGATTGGCGTTGGTGCGGGACACTTCCTGCCTGGCGTAGTGCCGATTAACGCTGTACTTGGCGGCGCAATTAGCTTCCTGATTCTTAATCCTATTCTCAACAAAAAAGCACTGGCTACACAGCCAGCGTAAGGAACCATCATGACAACACTACTGATCAAAAACGTAACGCTAAAAGGACAAGAAGGTCTGCAGCAAATTTTGATTGAAGATGGTCAATTCAAGCGCATTGAAAGCAACGATGTGGAGCTTAGTCATAACGGTGACATCATCGATGCTGAAGGCGGTATGGCGGTTGCGCCTTTCTGCGAGCCACACATTCACTTAGATACAACTCAAACCGCAGGTGAGCCAAGCTGGAACATCTCTGGCACATTGTTTGAGGGTATTGAACGTTGGGCTGAGCGCAAAGAAATGCTGTCGATTGAAGACGTGAAAGCGCGCGCAAAACAAACCTTAAAATGGCAGATAGCAAACGGCGTACAACACGTTCGTACCCACGTCGATGTTTCAGACCCTACCCTAATTGCCCTAAAAGCGATGGTAGAAGTGCGTGAAGAGATGAAAGAATGGGTAGATATCCAAATCGTCGCCTTCCCGCAGGAAGGAATTCTCTCTTACCCAAATGGCAAAGAGCTGCTAGAAGAAGCCGTCAAATTAGGTGCGGACGTGATTGGCGCGATTCCACACTTTGAATTCACACGCGAATATGGCATTGAATCGCTGCACTACGTATTCGAGTTAGCGAAAAAATACGACCGCCTAATCGACGTGCATTGTGATGAAATCGATGACGAACAATCTCGCTTCGTTGAAACACTGGCAGCATTAGCGCACAAGTTTGATATGGGGAATAAAGTCACCGCCAGTCACACCACAGCGATGGGTTCCTACAACGGTGCATACGCATCTCGCCTGTTCCGTTTATTACGCATGTCCGGTATCAACTTTGTGGCAAACCCTCTGGTGAACATTCACTTACAAGGCCGTTTTGATGATTACCCAAAACGTCGCGGCGTAACACGAGTGAAAGAGATGCTGAATGCCAACATCAACGTCTGCTTTGGACACGATGATGTATTTGACCCTTGGTATCCACTAGGCACTGCAAACATGCTGCAAGTGCTGCATATGGGTCTGCACGTGTGTCAGGTGATGGGTTACGACCAAATCAACAACTCACTGGATCTGATCAGCACCAATTCAGCACGTACACTGAACATTCAAGACAAGCACGGCATTGAAGAAGGCAAACCAGGTAGTTTACTGATTCTTCCCGCAGAAAATGGTTTTGACGCAGTACGTCGCCAAGTGCCGGTTCGTTACTCTGTTCGTCACGGTAAAGTTATTGCAGAAACACAGCCTGCAACAACTCATATTCATCTTGAACAAGCAGAGCAAGTAACGTTCAAAAGCTAAAAAGATCGGCGAAACTAAAAAGGCCTGACGACATCGTCAGGCCTTTTTTCTACTGGTAAACATCACTGCTCGCTCTGTCTATTCTTGTCTCATAAACCACTGAACACATTGAAAGGCCATATAAAACGGCTCAGTACCAAACGTTGCACAAGGTTCTGGTGGCTGAATCTCAATTACACCATCGCACTTGGAAATTATTCTAAGCGTTGGGCATACTTCTGACTTCATTTTAGTTGTAGATATGAACCATGACGTCATTAAACCAGATAGAACCGCAATTTTTGGAATTTATGCAGCAAGAGATGCAAGTAGATGCAGCTCATGATCTTAAACACGTAAAACGCGTGGTCAAAACAGCGAAACAGCTCTGCAAAGAAGAAAATGCAGACATCGCGATTGTATTACCGGCTGCCTATTTGCATGATTGCTTTACTTACCCGAAAGATCACCCAAATCGCAAAGAGAGCTCAATCATCGCAGCCAAAAAAGCGGTCGCATTTTTAGAGAGTATCGATTATCCGCAGCAATATCATGATGCCATTGCTCATGCGATAGAGGCACACAGCTTTAGCGCAAACATCAGGCCAAATACGTTAGAAGCCAAAATCGTCCAAGATGCCGACCGTCTGGACGCTTTAGGCGCAATTGGCGTGACGCGATGCATTCAAGTCAGCACTCAATTTAACGCGCAACTTTACAACGACAGCGATATATTTGCCGAAGAACGTGAACTTAACGATAAACAATTCACTCTGGATCACTTTCAGACCAAGTTATTCAAAATCGCCGAAACTATGAACACAGAGTCAGCAAGACGCGAAGCGCAAAAACGCAAAACCTTTATGCAAACGTACCTAGAGCAGTTACACGACGAGGTAACAGCGTAAATGTCAGAAAGCTATACGTTAATTAAAGAGCTTAAACGCCAACTAAAGTTAGCTGGGCTGCATTATGCGGATGTTGCACAACACCTTGATTTAAGTGAAGGAAGCGTCAAACGTTTACTCGCTGAAGGTCAACACATTAGTCTTGAACGCTTAGAACGCATTTGCCAATTGATTGGTTTAGAAATGGCGGACCTGTTTAAGCTTGCGGCTGCGCACAATAAAGGTCTAGAGTCGCTAACGTTAGAGCAAGAAAAGCAGTTGGTTGATGATAAAGCCCTGCTACTCGTGGCAATCTGTGTTGTAAATGGCTATCAGTTTGAACAAATCGTTCAGCAATATACCTTCAATGAGTTGGAACTGGTGCAAAAGCTTGCTCATTTGGATCGGCTGAACATCATCGACTTGCAGCCAAATAACAAAATTCGTTTGCGTATATCTCCGACATTTAAGTGGCAGATGGGCGGCCCTATTCAACGGTTCTTCCAACAGCAAGTTCAAGACGCCTTTTTCCAAAGCTACTTTTCTGGTGAAGATGAAAAGTTCTCCATGGCAACAGGATTGATGAGTGTACCAACCAACAAGAAGCTACAACAGAAACTGCAAAAGGTCATCGATGAGTTTTATCAGGCTTGCCAAAATGATAGCTCTCTCGATATGGACGAAAAACACGGCACCTCTCTGATTATTGCGATGCGTCGCTGGACGTTCCCTTTGTTTGAACCATGGGAAAGAAAACTCCCCAACAAGTCTCGCAGTTAGTAACTCAATAAACAAATGGAAATAAAAGTAACGAATTTTGTTACTTTTGGTGGCGTACAACGTCACTTGAAAGAGAAAGCTGGTTTAATCGTTCATTGAGCATAAAGTGCTCCCATCTCATTCGACTTTGTTTAATCGGGGCCCGTATGTTTTTCTCAAAACGCTTTTTTCCTTACTTTGTGACGCAATGCCTTGGCGCACTCAATGACAACATCTACAAAAACGTTCTGTTATTGATGGTCACATACAGCCAAATTGATAACCTACCAATATCCGTCAATCTATTCGTTAATTTGGCGGCAGGCTTATTCATCCTACCTTTCTTTCTATTCTCAGCGCATGCTGGTGCCGTCGCTGACAGCATGGACAAAGTCAAATTAATCCGACGTCTAAAGCTCATCGAGCTGGCTATCATGTCTTGCGCAGCAACCGCTATTGCCACCCAAAGTGCCATGCTGATGCTGGTTCTGCTGTTTATGACAGGCACTCAATCGGCCTATTTTGGCCCCGTGAAATACGCCTTACTACCACAAGCGCTCAAACCAAATGAGCTTGTTAAAGGAAATGCTTGGGTTGAAATGGGCACGTTCCTTTCGATTCTTATAGGTACGCTTAGTGCAGGCCTGCTGCTATCCATTCCTAATGGTACCTTGATTGCTTCTTGTGTAGTGATTGCCTTGTCTTTGCTTGGGTTCATGAGCAGCGTGAATATTCCAGCGATGCCTAGCCAATCGAATGACAAAGCGAAATTTGAGCCGATTTCTGGTTTTAAGAACACGTTAAAAGTGGCAAAAAAGCAGAGAGGCATCTGGATGTCTATTCTTGCCATCAGTTGGTTCTGGTTCATGGGTGCGACTTACCTAACTCAATTCCCTAACTTCGCACGCGAACATTTGTTTGCAGACAGTACTGTCGTTTCTTTACTGTTGGCATTGTTTTCCATTGGTATCGCGACAGGCTCTTGGTTGTGTGAAAAGCTCTCTTTCAACCACGTTGAGCTTGGTATTTTGCCATTCGGTATCCTTGGACTGACAGTGTTTGGCGTCGACTTGCTATGGGCAGTCCCGAGTTATCCATCGCTTCCGGTGCACTTTTATGATGTGCAAAGCTTCGTTGCTGAATCCAAACATCTGCGCGTCATGATTGACCTGTTCCTTGTTGGTGTAAGCGGCGGTGTCTTTATTGTTCCTCTTTATGCGTTCATCCAATCGCGTTCAAACAAAGGGGAATGTGCACGTGCCATTGCTGCTAACAACATCATGAATGCATTGTTTATGGTGGTGTCTGCTTTGGTTTCGATCGTTGTACTCAGCGTACTAGAGCTTTCTATTGTGGAACTGTTTGCCATGATGGCAATAGGTAACTTCTTCGTGGCAGTCTATGTCTATCGTCAAGTACCGGAATTCACACAACGCTTTATCAGTTATTTACTCAGCCATTGTATGTATCGTGTGTCTGTAAAGGGGCGTCAACATATTCCTGAACAAGGTGCTGTGTTAATCGTGGCTAACCATGTTAGCTATGTCGATGCGTTGATTTTGATGGGAACCTCTACTCGCCCGGTTCGTTTTGTGATGGACAAGTCCATCAGCGAGCTACCTGTTCTTAAATATGTATTCCGTCATGCCGGTGTTATCCCGATCTGTTCTCCACGTAAGTGTGCCGACACTTACCGACGAGCATTTGAGGAGATTGAACAAGCACTTTACGACGGTGAGGTTGTCTGTATCTTCCCTGAGGGTCGTTTAACGTCTAACGGTCAATTGGGTGAGTTTCGCCCTGGTGTAGAGAAAATCCTTGAACGTAACCCTGTTCCTGTCATCCCTATGGCGTTAAAAGGGCTTTGGGGTTCTTTTTTCAGCCACAAAGGCGGACATGCTCTCACAAAACGACCGACTCGTTTTTGGTCAAAAGTGGATGTTGTTATCGGTGAAGTGTTAAGTCCTGCGTCTTTAAATCGTCATCAATTGCAACAACAAGTACAGGATTTACTGGGCTGAGTCGCTTGCTACAGCAGTCAAACTTTGCAGCAAAACGTAAATATGCACCACAAAGCACAAGTAGTTTCTTGTCAATTAGAGTAGGATACCTACGACGTCATAAATCTAGGAGGTATTATGAAAATCATCATCTTACATGGTCTTTATATGCATGGGCTGGTCATGCAGCCTCTTAGCCAAAAGCTGAGAAAACTCGGATACGAAACGCAAGTACTCAGCTATAACACTGTTGCTATCGATGAGTCTTCACTGTTTGATTCTATTGATCATTCGCTTAATCCACTGACCACAAACGTGCTCGTGGGACACAGCTTGGGAGGCTTGATGATTAAGCGCTATCTCGCCAACAGAAAACCGAGTACTAACTTAATCTCTCATGTTGTCGCTATCGGTTCGCCTCTTAAAGGCGCGTCCATTGTAGGTCGAATTCAAGATCTCGGATTGGGTGCAATTTTAGGCAATTCGCCACACCACGGATTAAACAAACATGATGACGCCTGGGATTTCCCTCAAAAACTCGGCAGTATCGCAGGAACGATGCCGATTGGCGCTCGCCCATTGTTGATCCGTAATGACAACACCATGTCGGACGGTACCGTTACCGTAGAAGAGACAAGACTGGACGGTATGCAAGATCATATCGAAGTGAAGCAAACGCATACGAGCCTGATTTACAACACCTTCGTGCCGCAGCAGATTGATCACTTTATTCGCACAGATTATTTCCGTCGATAGCACACTTTTCCATCATACAGATGGAATCGACTTTCCAAGCTATTCAGTTCGCAGTACTATCCTAGCTCCACTTCTTCACAACTTGGATGAAGTGGTACATTTTTAATTGTTCTCAGGGCGGGGCGAAATTCCCCACCGGCGGTATACTTTTTCAAGTGAGCCCGCGAGCGCTCGATTCGTCGAGGTCAGCAGATCTGGTGAGATGCCAGAGCCGACGGTTATAGTCCGGATGAAAGAGAATAAGAATACACCAGCATAGCGAGTCAGATCGCTAAGAATGCTGGTGCACTTCTTTTTGATCGTATTTTACGGCGATCTCTCATACCGCCCTGATTCTGGTGAAATTTAGGAGTTAACCATGAATCAGTCATCACTACTTGCCGAATTCGGCGACCCAATTACTCGCGTTGAAAACGCACTTATCGCTTTAAAAGAAGGCCGTGGCGTACTGCTTCTTGATGATGAAGATCGCGAAAACGAAGGCGATATCATTTATTCAGTCGAGCACCTCACTAACGAGCAAATGGCATTGATGATCCGCGAATGTAGCGGCATCGTTTGTTTGTGCTTAACAGATGCTCAAGCAGACAAACTGGAACTGCCTCCAATGGTGGTAAACAACAACAGCGCAAACCAAACCGCATTTACGGTTTCTATTGAAGCGAAAGTTGGTGTAACAACGGGTGTTTCAGCAGCAGACCGCGTAACGACCATTAAAACGGCGGCAAACCCGCACGCAAAACCGGAAGATCTTGCTCGCCCGGGTCACGTATTCCCTCTGCGCGCACGTCCAGGTGGTGTAATGACTCGCCGTGGTCACACAGAAGGTACGATTGATCTGATGCAAATGGCAGGGCTTCAACCCGCTGGCGTACTGTGTGAAGTGACCAATCCAGATGGCACGATGGCAAAGGCACCGGAGATCGTAGCATTCGGTCGCCTGCACAACATGCCGGTACTGACGATTGAAGACATGGTAATGTACCTGAACCAGTTCGAGTTGAAACTGGCATAGTCAGATCTCAGCTCTTGAAAAAGCCGCGCATTTGTGCGGCTTTTTTGATCGATCCTCTTTGCACTTAAGTAATTATACTTATTGAAAACAAGGGGAACAACACCATGAAAGGATTACTGAACTTCGCCGCTCTCGTTAGCTTTCTCTCCATGAATTCGCTTGCTCTTGCATCTGAGTGCCCTGATATTCTTCAAGGTAAGCAAAGGTTGTTAAACTCAACGGAAGAAGTCGATCTATGCGAAAGCTTTAAGGGAAAGACACTACTAATCGTCAATACAGCAAGCCAGTGCGGCTTCACTCCTCAGTTCGAACAGTTAGAAACCCTCTATCAAACTTACAAAGACCAAAACTTCACCGTTATCGGTTTCCCGAGCAATGACTTTCGACAAGATAGAGGAAGCGAAACAAACACAGCGAAAGTCTGTTATCTCGATTACGGGGTCACCTTTCCAATGATGGCTCGCTCTTCAGTATTAGGTGTAGATGCGAACCCAGTCTTCAACCAAATTACCAACCAAGCAGGCATAAAACCAAAATGGAACTTCTACAAGTTTCTAATTAGCTCTGAAGGTAAAGTTATTGCGACTTTTCCAAGCTCCACATCACCGACAAGTACTACGCTTACCAATATGATAGAGCAACAATTGTAAGGTGACGACCATGACAACACGCTCAACCATGCTACAACTCGGTTACTTAGGCCTGGTTCCATTTGTGTTTAGTTTAGGGCTGATTTTCACTGACATCTCACTCTTCAATTTAAGTGGTCAGCAATTTTTCATCGCATATAGCGCCGTTATATTAAGTTTTTTATCCGGCATCCTTTGGGGTAATGGCATTGAGCATTACTACCACCGCCTTAGCCGAAATATATTAATTCTCAGCAACCTTTTTGTCTTACTAGCTTGGGGCGCACTACTGCAGGGCCACAAACATTACGCAGTCGCAACCCTACTCTTAGCAATTGGGTACCTTGCTGTTTGGTATGCAGAAAAGCTCGTGAGGAAAGTCGAACAAGACGCCGAGCCCAAGGGATATCAAGGAATGAGGAGCAAACTGACCTTCGGCGTAATCGTAATGCACGGATTGGCCTTAGTTTCATAACCTGGTCTGTCCAGTACTAAGATCACAAAAAAAACGTCTTTTTATAAAACAATGTTCATTTCGTGAATGCACACATATTTTGAACACTGTTTTGTTTCATTTATGAATCAATCCACATATAAGTAATTCAAAGCATTCACAAAGGATATGAATATGTTTTTTCGCAAACTTTTGTTTAGCACTGCGATGATCAATGCAACGACAGGTTGCGTGTCTTACCAGGCACAACAAGCCGCCGCTCAAACAGTAAATAATACAGGTGCCGTGCTTACCAATGTGATTAAAACCACGATTGCTCAGCCATGTAATGTTGCAATCACTGCTGCTAGCTTGTTTTATCCGCATGCCATATTTATGACTAGTGTTCCGACTCAAGCATGTACAAGCGTTCTTAGATAATACGAGTGTGATAAGCATAAAAAATGGCGACTCTACCGTCGCCATTTTTAAGCATCAATGCTATTTACAGTTACAGCGTCAATAAGTAATTAACTAATTGATTGTACTCGTCGTAAGTACGAATTTCGTTGGCCAAAACAATGTATTTATTGTTCACAACCACACCCGGAACCCCTCTTAACGTGCTGGCAGAGAATTGCTTATCAAAACCTTTCTGCATTGAGTTTACGGCGAAACTGTTGTACGCCGCATCAAACTTCTTACCTTCTACGCCATTATCAACGAAGAGTTGTTTCAGCTCAGCTTCGTCTTTTGGCGCTTGTCGCTTTTGATGAATTTGGGCAAACATGGCAGGAATCATTGTATCTTCAACTCCTAGCGACACCATCGTCGCGTAGGACTTGGCCATCGGAATCGCCATATCTCCGCCCATGAACCCCACATGCACCTTTTCAAACTTTGCCTCTTTTGGCAGAGCAGGTTTTAAACGCTCAATAAGCGACTCAAACTTGTAGCAATGTGGGCAATAAAAAGAAAAGAATTCCGTCACAACAGGTTTCGATGCTTTCTTTACATCCAGAACTTTGTAGTGCTTCCCTTCTTCAAATTGCGCTGCATGAGCGGTAAAAGTCAGTAAAAGTGCACTACATAAGGCAAGTAGTTTTTTCATTGTTTATTTCCTTGTGGCATTCAAATGCCAAATCATTTCATTTGGTAAAAAGGGGTAAACCCCAAGTAATTTGAGATGAGGAATTAAACAATCGGAGGACGATAAAGCTTGGTGATCACTGTCACTACTTTTTCGACTAGAGGCCTACCAACCAAGGCAAGGCTATAAGGAAGAAGCAGTAAGTCGTTTTGAGATAAGTTGGCGGGAATTTTGACCATGCAGGAAGAGCTACAACTCGTGTGAGATTGTTGTGCCTTATTGATGGCTGACTCATCGTGATGTGATTCTACGCAGTCGTCATTGACGCCAAGTTGTTTGTGCAGAGCAGCCTGTTGAACAATAAGATCGCGTACTTCAATTGTTTTCATCGGAGCGGAAGCCTGCGCCACAGGAGCGACACTACTCAAAAGCATAGCAACTAAGCAAACTATCGCAGTCAACAATGTACGGTTCAACTTCAACATAGCTACATCAAGGAAAATGGTGATTTAAGATAATACATGATAACGGTTTGACTTCAAGATACGGACTCTCGGCTCGCTAACAAACTCTGTTCTTTGACCATTTTAGGCTAGTGAATTTTCTCTCTAACGATCCCTCAGTACACGAAACCAGCACAACGAACTATTCACCGTTCGGATACTCCCCTCATCAGATACCAGCAACAATTCGATAAAACTTGAAATCATTATGAAACACGAGTAATAGTTAGAACAGTTTTTGTACGAACAAGGAAAGATCAATGCTTAAAAAGAGATTCTTTAAGACAAAAGATGAAGTCGAAGTCACGTTCGAGCTAGATAAAGATCAGTGGGACTCTGTCCAAATTGCTGGAGACTTCAACAACTGGCAACCAGAACCGATGAAATTAGTGAAGAAAAGTCGTCAGTTTAAATTTAAAACCCGCTTACCTAAAGCGCAGAATGTTCAGTTCCGTTACTTGCTCGATGACGCAAAGTGGGAAAATGATCCACAAGCTGATGCTTACGTTCCAAATGCATTTGGCAGCGATAACAGCGTCGTATGTACCACCGAATAAGCGGTAATTTCGCTTTAAGATTCCATACCTAGGCGCAAACGTTGCGCCTTTTTACATCTCTCGAAATGTGATTGGTGATTAGATTTAAATCATTAATTGGCAATTTTATCCAGTTAACTCATCCGATAACCTTATTATGAGAAAGCTTTATTTGAAATAATTCGTAAATTTGTTTAAGTTCCATTGATATTAAATATTGTATACATCACTTAAATGAACGCACAACAAATCAAACCATCTCTAATCATTGTGGAAGACGATCCCAAATTACAAACTATGTTGGGAGAGTATTTTGTTGAACAAGGTTTTCAGGTCAAATGTATCGACAATGGGACGGACGCACCCAATGCGATTATTGACACACAACCAGACGTGGTGCTGTTAGATTTGATGCTACCCGGGCAAGATGGTCTGAGTGTATGTCGTCAAATCCGAGAATGCTACAAAGGCAAAGTGTTGATGCTGACAGCAAGTGATGATGACTTCGATCATGTCGCCGCATTAGAAATAGGCGCAGATGACTTTGTTACTAAACCCATCAAACCTCGCGTATTGCTGGCTCGTATTCGCATGCTATTAAGAAGAAAAGAGGCGGCGCCTACCGAGTCCGAAAACGGCCTACAAATTGGTGTTCTGTGTTTAAACCGATTGCGTAAATCGTGCGTAATGAACCAAGAAGAAATTGCGCTGACAGACGGCGAGTTCGATTTGTTGTGGGTTCTTGCAACGCATGCTGAAAAAACACTATCACGCGAGTGGCTGACCAAAACACTGCGTGGTATTGAATACGATGGAACAGACCGCACCATTGATAATCGCATAGTGACACTGAGAAAGAAGCTAGGCGATGCTTCTTGCTCACCACAAAAAATCATTACCGTTCGCGGCAAAGGCTACCTATTTATGCCTGATGCATGGAATGAATAATGAGACGGATTTATCTGGAAAGCTTTGTTGGCCTTATCATTCTGTTTATGGCTAGCTTGTGGGGATACGAGTTCTTAGTTTATGAGATCAACACAGATTATGACTACCTATTACAAGAGCATGAGGGGCAAGCTTTTCACGATCTGATCTACCCTATCTATAAAGAACACGGATTAGAATATACTCAACAACAGTTGGAACAATTTGCCACATCAAGCCATCGTTTGTTGGTGCCTCATACGCTTGAAGAGCTTCCAACAGACATCAAAAAGGCGTTTGAAAGTGATACCTCCGTTAACGTCGCTTACGATGAAGAAAGGGATATCTGGTTCCGCCTAGATGCGAGCACGCCTATCTTTAAAATGAGCGATAATCCGAATAGTCCTGTGGTTAAAGCAGCCAACTTTGATGACAATATCGTTTGGTTGTTCTTTTTAGCTGGATTTGCTCTGTATTGCATATTGTTGATCTGGTTCTTAAGCCGTCGGATTCGAGAGCTAGAGAGAGTGACCGTTGAGTTTGCCTCAGGTAACTTCAAGGCTCGAGCTAGTACCTCAAGCGCTAAGTCTGTTGGGACGTTAAACAAAAGCTTTAACACGATGGCCGATAAAGTATCTCGCTTGATCACTAGCAATAAAATGCTAACTAACGCCGTTGCACATGAATTGCGTACCCCAATCTTCCGCTTACAATGGCAAGCAGATTTGTTATCGGATTCAACCTTAACTGAACAACAGAAAAAGTATGTTTACAGTATCGTCGAAGACATTGACGAGATGGAAGAAATGGTTGAAGAATTGCTTTACTACGCAAAGATGGAGCGTCCTGACACAGCATTACAAACTCAAGAAGAAGTCGTCCTATTCAACTTAGTCAAAGAGTTACGACAGAGATGGCAAAAAGAGACTACGCTCGCTATCTCGCTTCAAGAAGTAAACTCAGAAAACGTTCTTGCGTTTGCTGACCCAAAATTGTTAAAGCGAGCCTTAGATAACTTGCTGCGCAATGCAATGCGGTACGCAGATAAGCAGATTTTAGTAGAGATAAAACACGATCAGCACCGCTGCTTCATCAATGTTCATGATGATGGCATAGGTATTGAAGAAAAGCATTGGCCTCATCTATTCGAACCATTTTACAGCGCGGATGAATCTCGCAACAAAAAGACGAGCGGGTTTGGGCTCGGTTTGGCGATTGTCAGACAGATAATGGAGCTTCAACGTGGAGAAGTTTCGATTTGCCATAGCCCACTTGGAGGAGCTTGCTTCACACTTAGCCTCAAAAAATCAGACAGTTAACTTAACCTTCCTACCCCGTTTACAGAAGACGACACTTCAATACACTCAAGCGACAGAGCCCAACAATAAAACAGTGTACATTTAATCCATAAGATTCACACACTAAATGGATAGTACTCATGTATAAATCTTTTATCCTGATTATGGCGCTTACTTCTACGCTTACAGCTTGCGCCTACAACCAAAAACCTGTCGTCGACATGACCAATGTTGACCCTAGTACATATGAACAAGACTTTCTTTACTGCCAAGGCTATGCAGAAAATGTCGACAAATCAGAGGCAGCGAAATCTGAAGCCACTAATGGGGCAGTTACAGGCGCATTGATCGGCGCAGCTGCTGGTGCGCTAGAAGACGGATTAGGTGGAGCGGCTGTCGGTGCTGCTGCCGGCGGAGCTGTAGGAGCTGGAGCTGGTGCTTTGAGTGGAACAAATGATTCAACCAAAACCCAATCTCTCGTATTGCGTAAATGTCTCCAGCACAAAGGCTATACCGTCTACGATCTTGATTAAATAAGCACTTTTCTTAAATTATCGCGCGATGGATTCTATTCACAAATGTTTCACGCTGTAACGATTAATCTCGTTACCTCTCTGGGATATGTGTTCCATCCCAATGCTTAAATAGTAAGGTCATATTTTGAAGCCAGGTAAAACAGGTATACGCCGTGTCATGGATGCGACCGGCTATTCATTTCAAGGATTGAAAGCCGCATGGACACACGAAGCCGCTTTTAGACAAGAATTGATTCTCGCCTTGGTACTTTCCGTCTGTGCTTTTTTCCTTCCTGTCACCACATACGAAAGAGTGCTGATGATCAGTAGCCTGTTCTTGGTATTGATCGTCGAACTCATTAATTCCGCCGTAGAAGCGGTTGTCGACCGTGTTAGCGATGACTGGCACGAGCTCAGTGGTAGAGCCAAAGATATTGGCTCAGCAGCAGTATTTGTTGCGTTAACTCTTGCCCTTTTTATTTGGGCTTCGTTCTTGCTCTAATTTTTATTCAAGACACTCATTATGAAGACACATGATTTACAACAGAGAGGTATCTCTTACGTTACCTTTACTTTCCTGTTGGCGCTGTATTTCGCTCTCGTCGTAAATATCCCTATTTATAAAGAACTGATCGGCATCTTTACACACTTAGATAATGTCAAGATTGGATTTATTATCACAATACCAATTTTCTTTCTTGCCGCGCTCAATTTCCTTTTTAATTTATTTAGTTGGCCTTGGATCGGCAAGCCGTTCTTTATAATTTTAATCATTGTTTCAAGTATGGTGAGCTACGCAAGCTATAACTATGGCACACTTTTCGATTCTGGAATGATTGCCAATATTGTTGAAACCGATTCGAGCGAGGCGAGTTCTTACCTGAGTGCTCACTCTGTAATTTGGACGCTGATTATGGGAGTTATCCCAGCGATCATTGTCTTTAAGGTCAAGCTGCAATCTCAACGTCACCAATTACTGTACTTCTCTGTTACCAAATTAGTATCGATGCTGTCGTCGCTAGCTGTCATCGCCGTCATTGCCAGCGTGTACTATCAAGACTACGCATCTGTAGGGCGCAACAATAGCCACCTAAAAAAAATCATCATACCCACCCAGTTCGTTTACAGCGCGACCGGGTATGTGAAGGAGAAATATTTCACCACGCCAGAGCCATATCGAGAAATCGGCACAGATGCAAAGCAGTCAGATAGCGCCGTACAGCAAGCACAGCGCAAACCTACACTACTGGTTTTTGTCGTAGGAGAAACCGCTCGAACGCAGAACTACCAACTCAATGGCTATACACGAGAGACAAATCCTTATACTAGTAAATTGGATGTTATCTCATTTCAAGACGTCGCATCTTGTGGCACCGCGACTGCTGTATCTGTGCCTTGTATGTTTTCACAGCTCACGCGAAACGAGTTTGAACGCACCAAAGCGGATAACCAGGACAATGCTCTCGATATAATGCTGCGCGCTGGGGTTGACCTCATTTGGAAAGAAAATGACGGTGGGGATAAAGAAGTAGCCCACAAGATCAAGAAAATTGAAGTGGATCGAAAGCAAGTAAGCCCTATGTGTAATGGCCAAACTTGTTACGACATGGCGCTATTAGATCATTTTGATCAGGAAGTCGCGGATATGCACGGTAACCGAGTGGTCGCCATGCACCTTATAGGAAGCCACGGTCCGACCTATTTTCAGCGTTACCCAAGAGACAACGCCTTCTTTAAACCAGACTGTCCACGTGCAGATATCGAAAACTGTAGCATCGAGCAAATAGTGAACACATATGACAATACAATACGCTACACCGATCTTGTATTGGCAGAAACCATCAAAAAACTTAAAGCGTTAGAGTCTGAGTATAATACCGCGCTAATTTACATATCGGATCACGGTGAGTCACTAGGCGAAAACGGATTGTTCTTACATGGTATGCCTTATGGCCTTGCACCAGATTTCCAAAAACGCGTTCCTTTGATTATGTGGCTGTCTTCGGGCTTTAAACAAGCGAAGCAGATCAATACCGACTGTTTGTATAAACAAGCACAGAATGCAGGCCAATACTCACATGATAACGTGTTCCACTCTTTATTGGCATTATGGATGTACAAACTCAAGCCTACGATAGCAAGTTAGATATATTCAAAGCCTGCCGAGCCGTTTCCTAAATCATTCAATAAAGCCTGGCTCAAAGTGTGAATCAGGCTTTTTCTAACAAGGTATTTAAACTAATCGCCGCGCCAAGCGTTATACTGACAGTCCGCGATCCATACATCGAGATAAGGACTAGGATGAAAATTGGTATTATTGGTCTAGGGGATATCGCTCAGAAAGCATACCTTCCTGTTATCACTCAGCTTCCAAATATCGAACTTGTATTTTGTACCCGCAACCCAAACACACTTGAGAGCCTGGCTAAGCAGTATCGAATCTCAGAGATCTGCCAAGACTACCAGCAACTTCTGCACTTTGGCATCGATGCCGTCATGATTCATGCGGCAACAAGCGTACACCCTCAAATAGCGGCATTTTTTCTGCAGCATGGAATTCCAACCTTTGTCGACAAACCATTAGCGAATAGTGCTGATGACGTGGAAAAGCTGTACGACATTGCCGAAAAAGAGAGACAGCCACTCTATGTGGGCTTTAACCGTCGTCACATTCCACTTTACAACCAACATATGCCACAAGTGCAGCAAGGCAACATATCTGACTTAAAGTCGTTACGCTGGGAAAAGAACCGTCACCAACTACCGGGGGATGTTCGTACCTTTATATTTGATGATTTTATTCACCCATTAGACAGCGTTAACGTCACAGCCAAAGCCGATCTAAAAGATGCTTATGTAACTCATCAACTTGAAGGTGGTCAGTTGGCGCGTTTAGATATTCAGTGGCAACATGGAGATACTTTGCTCCACGCCTCGATGAATCGCCACTTCGGTATCACTACAGAGCGCGTTCAAGCTTGTTATGCAAACAAAGCAGTGGAGTTCGACTCCTTCGTTGAAGGCAAACTATGGCAATCTAACCAAGAGCAAAAAATCAATTTGAAAGACTGGACGCCAATGCTGACGAGTAAAGGTTTCCATTCGATGTTGCTCGATTGGTTTGGCGTCGTTGAGTCTGGAAATATTGCTGATGAAGTAGTAACACGCAACATTGCCAGCCATCGATTGGCAGAGCAAATTTGTCAATATCTCGAGAAAGTTGTCTCTAGATAATGCGATTCTTGGCTATATGCTTGATTGAGTATTACGCTCTATACTAAAAAGACTTGCCTTAGGGAAGGCATTCATTCTCTGTTAAGACTACGGCGATTATTCTATCAATCAGGTGAATGAGGGCACGGAAGCACACATCGACAAAACAGACGGTTTAGATTTGTTTTACACTGCTCTCAGGTATCTGAATCATCACATTCAAGAATAAAGGAAATAGAATGAGAACACTTGGTAACATCATTTGGTTTGTATTTGGTGGCGTATTTATGGGGTTGCTATGGTGGTTTTTTGGTATTTTGGCCTTTATTAGCATCATCGGAATACCTTGGGGGCGTGCGTGTATCGTTATGGGTAATTTTTCCTTTTTCCCATTCGGTAAAGAGGCCATCTCACGCGATGAATTGACCAATGAAATGGACATTGGCACGAGTCCGCTCGGCGTTATTGGTAACGTCCTTTGGTTTGTATTTGCAGGCCTTTGGTTAGCTATCGGTCACGTACTTTCTGCCGCAGCATGCTTTGTCACCATAATCGGCATTCCGTTTGCGCTCCAACACCTCAAGCTAGCGGTTATTTCACTCGCACCAATTGGTAAAACGGTTGTATCGTCAGAAGAGGCTGCAATGGCTCGATACAACATCAATCGTTAGCAAAAAGCTAATGCGCTTTCTATCCTCTGGGCAGTCATGCTCAGAGGGTAACGCCCGTCAAAAGTAAGCCTATAATCGCTATCGCATATTCAATAATGGCTGATTGTATATTCATACCGTCACCTTTACGTTGAAGTTTATCCTAGCTCAGCACTGCTTTACTTTTATAATTAATCAATACACCCAAGTGAGTTCAAGATGCTAGACTCATAGCGTCGTCACTGATTCAAACTCCAAGAACGACGTAACGAAAAAGCGAGCTATCCTATGCTCGAAATATGGGTTCTTTCCCCCTCGAAGTAGAGTTCAACAACAAAAAAGACGAACTATAAGCATAGCCAAAATTAATGCTTTTCGACCTAAAATATCTCACATCAATCAAAGAAAGCTTCTAAGATTTTCTCTTTTTGAGTAAATATAGACAGTTACAGTAGCGAAATTCTTCTCGGTAAAACTCCCCACTCAATCTCATGATCAGTTTTTTTAAAAAACAACAAAAATTCGTTGTTATCTAGAGTAATTATTTTATTTGTCGCAGAGCAATTCCATCAATATCATTTGCGACATCGGAGTGCTAGAGCATTGAACTTTTTAGCATTTATCACAGGTATAGAACGTAAAAAACCTTTTATTACTTATTTTTCTTTTTACATATGTTCTAACTCAACGTCTATTCAGACAGGAATATACCGTGGATAAATATCAAGCAGCTTATGCTAAGCGTCTAGAGAAACTAAATGGGGATCCATCTCCTAAAACGATAGCCCGCCTTTCGGCTTGGGATGCGTTTTTTAACAAGGAGTACGAGCTCCAAGACTTGGAATACCAACTATCGGACGCAGCGCACCAGCACTATGAACAGTCGCATGCGAAGAGCGACATTAGCTTCAAAGAATTCAAACGAGCGTTTTATAATGAATCCATCAAAATTTACAATTTAACGGATGGCGCTTCTATCCAGAAAGTATTCACCCCATTACTTTTGCTTACAACGCTCTGGATAGTGTTTGTATGCCTATTTAACAAGTGATCATCAAACTATTCCAACAACGATCAGTATGGGACTACAGGTATGGCTCTATGTAAGGGGGCTAGTCGGCTCTCCTTCACTAAATTAGCGACTCAATTACCCGCAATTCCATAGGCTAAAAGTGACAAGGGCATCCATCGATGCCCTTTTTATTCAAAGGAACGCAACCTAGACCTTTGGCCCACTTGGGTATAAAACCATTATGCGTTAAGCTGCACGCTATTATCCGATTGATAAAGAGTGGAGCGAAGTGATGGAAAAAGTAGGCTCTCGAGCATTGATTGTCGAAGGTGGAGCCATGCGAGGCGTATTTTCATGCGGCATACTCGATCATTTTCTTGCTAGCGAGTTCTCTCCATTTGATAGCTTTTGGGGAGTGTCTGCGGGTGCTAGCAACTTGGCTGCCTACTTAGCTAAAATGCCCGGACGTAACTTAAAAATCTACCTCGATTACAGCTTAAGAAAAGAATTTATCTCTCCATCTCAACTTCTACGTGGTGGTGATATGATGAACTTAGACTGGATGTGGAATGTCACCCTCGAAGAACTTGGCATCGATAAATCTGCGCTCAAAGCTGATTCACGACCTTTCTTTTTAGGCGTGACGCGTCAAGACAATGGGCAAGCGGAGTACCACCTTCCTGATATCGACGACTTGGCAGAAACAATGAAAGCCAGCAGCGCACTGCCTGTACTTTACCGAAATGGCGTATCACTGAACGGAATTCAATACGTTGATGGTGGCGTCTCAGACGCACTTCCTGTTGCAGAAGCAATAAAGCGAGGAGCCAAAAAGATTATGGTTTTACGCAGTCAGCCCGCAAGCTATCAAAAGCCAAGAGGAAAATTCAGCGCCCTAACTAGGAGGATGTTGAAAGAAACGCCCGGATTAATTGAACCTATGTTGACACGTGAAGTTCGCTACAATCAGACCTTAGCGCTGATCAACAACCCACCACCTGGTATCGAAATCATTCAAGTGTGTCCTCCTGAAACATTCAAGTTGAAACGGCTGAGTCGATCGCCAGCACCACTGCGTCATGCTTATGAGTTAGGAATTGAAGCAGGAAAGGAAGCCATCATACGATGGAGTCAGAAGTAGAAAAAAGCCACGTGGATTAAACGTGGCTAACGCAAATTCGATGGCAGTGGATTATCGTATTTGCTTCTGGTCGAGCCCAATATTCAGGCTCAAAACTGTTTTAATTTGCTCGCTAACTGAAAAAGCGAGTAGGCAGTCCAAACTAGTAAGTTTCAAACAACCCAGAGTTGTAATCTTGGATGGCTTGTTCTATCTCTTCCATGCTATTCATGACAAAAGGGCCATAATGCACCACGGGTTCATTAATTGGCTCACCAATAAAGATCAGTGCACCACTCTCTTTTTCGGCCTGCAATTCAAC
Organism: Vibrio sp. Vb1554; assembly: GCF_033344235.1. Lineage (NCBI taxonomy): Bacteria > Pseudomonadati > Pseudomonadota > Gammaproteobacteria > Vibrionales > Vibrionaceae > Vibrio > Vibrio sp. Vb1554. Next base: position 286,541 of record NZ_JAWPOJ010000002.1, read on the forward strand.
CCATTCACCTTTCGATAAAATGGCCATTTCGCCTTGATTGATCTCACGACCTTTTAATTGAATACGACCTTTATAGACATAGAGCATCATGTTGTTGTCTTGCTCCGTGTCCAAATTCAAAGCTTGACCACCCATCGCTCTCCAATCGGCTACCGTGGCAGCAACACCTGTCTCTGTTAGCGGCCCCTGAATTCGTTCGTTGTTTATAGTCATATGACCCGCAATCAAACGTACAACCCCCGTATTCGGAGTATCAAACTCAGTGATCGTTTCAGGTTGAAAGTCATGATATTGAGCTGGCTGCATCTTATTTTTCGCAGGCTGGTTAATCCAAATTTGGAAACCATGCAGTTCGCCTTCCTTCATAATAGGCATTTCGCTATGGATGACGCCTCTTCCTGCCGCCATCCACTGTGCACCACCGGAACGAAGCTCGCCAACATTATCCATATGATCACGATGCTGGAAATGACCTTTCAACATATAAGTAAGCGTCTCGATACCGCGGTGCGGATGCGGAGGGAAACCGCCGATATAGTCAGCGCGGTCTTCTGATTTGAGTTCATCCATCATCAAAAATGGAGAAAAGCTAGCATGATTGAAACCCGCTACACGGCGAATTTTCACTCCATCACCATCAGCAGTAGGTTGCGCAGGAATAAGCTGACGAATTTCTCTGAATGTACTCATACTAGTTCTCCTAGTTTATCTTTGTGACCGCTTGCAAATCGCATGTTCAATCTATGGCTATCGATAAGGTTCTATTTTAGGTTGATGAGCTAAAATTATGAGCCATACTATTCGTTCTACTTATTCAACTTTTTCGAACAATACAATTTATCGAGTTAATAATGAGCACATTTAATTTATCTAAAATAAATGTAGCTATTTTCTAAACAAGGTGTATAGTGTGCCTTGGCTCTTAGAAGAGAGCTGTTAATGCAACATTTAGTTTAAGTTTCCTCTCAGTAAAATCTTGAATCCCCAATTCAGACACCTGCGTACAACTTCCTCTTGATTGAACATTCAATAGCTTAGAAAAGATCCACAAAACAAATCATAATTTTAATGTTTAATTCAAAGGTATTTTTATGTCTAAAGTAACTGGTTCAGTAAAATGGTTTAACGAAACTAAAGGCTTCGGTTTTCTATCTCAAGACAACGGCGGCCAAGATGTATTCGTACACTTTAACGCTATCGTTTCTGACGGTTTCAAAACACTGACTGAAGGTCAGAAAGTAAGCTTCAATGTAGAGCAAGGTAAAAAAGGTCCTCAAGCGACTGAAGTAACTCCTCTATAAGACTGCTTTTCTTGGTGTAGCATGCCCATGCTGCACCAAACCTCTCTCCTTCAAAAATATTCTTTCATCAATCACTCAGCCTAATTTTAGGCATTGCTTTGTGCTATCTAAAATAAACTGAATAGTACTGCTTAATTTATTATTTATAGGAAAAATCATGTCCTCAAAAAGAACTGGCCGTCAAAGGCATTGGTATCAATTACTTAACAATGAGAAAATCACTAAAAAACAGGAGAATAAATGTTAGAAATTGAATTTAATTTAGAACAACCTCAAACCTCTTGGAACGCTAAAATACATCAATTAAATGGTGATATTTTACGAAGGCACGTATTACCGAAACTTCTTTCTCATAGCTTCATGATCGATTTTGAATATTGTGAGAAAACGCAATCTGGAACTATTCTCTGTGATTCAGGTTCAAAGTTAGGAAGTTTTACTGTTAACTGATTCAGTTTTCATGCATTAATGGATAATGCAACTAATTTGGAAGGTATCCAATGGCTAGAAAAAGTAAGAAGCAGTCAGAAAAAGACAAAAAAGAGTCTGAACAAAACGCGGCGGCGGTAAAGCAGAAAACTCGACGCCGCATAGAAGACATCATGGAACAAAGAGAATTTGATAAGTTATTCGATCTATAAATGCTCTCTAGTGCTTTCTCTGCCTTTATCGTTGTGCAAGGTACCGCCACCTACCTTTGCTCAAACGAATCTCCACTCTTTTAGACGACTCTTCTAATTACACGTGCCTCTCACACACGCAAAAACAACTGGCTCCTCTATACTCAAGTGGACTTGCAAATAGTCGTTTCGCTCACAGGAAAACCCGTGACTAATGACAGTTAGGTTATTTGCGTATAGCCAAAGCGATATTTTTGCGTATAATCCCTCTCGTTTGCTTCGTATAACCCCAATGATATGGTTTGGGGGTCTCTACCAGTTCCCGCAAAGTGCTGATTACGAAGAGTTGAGATCATCGTGGGTCTTACTCTTTGTGATAGCGTTCGATTTATTTCTATCTATACCTATTCTTAGAGTAACTGCATCCACAATACACATAAGGTGGAATATGAACGCATTTATTCAAGGTCTTCCAAAAGTAGAGCTGCACTTACATATCGAAGGTTCACTTGAGCCGGAACTCTTATTCAAATTAGCAAAACGAAACGGCATCGAGATCCCTTACTCTTCTCCGAGTGAACTACGCAGCGCATATCAGTTCACAGACTTACAATCATTTCTCGACCTCTATTACCAGGGAGCGGGAGTTCTGCGTACGGAGCAAGATTTTTACGATCTCACTTGGGAATACTTACTGCACTGTAAAGAAGACAACGTTATTCATACCGAAATCTTTTTTGACCCTCAAACACACACAGAACGCGGCATAGACTTTGACACTGTTATCAATGGAATCGCTCGTGCGCTAAAAGATGGTCACGAAAAACTTGGCATTACTTCGCAAATTATTGCGTGTTTTCTCCGTCACCTTTCAGAAGAGAGCGCCATAGAGACCCTGCAGGCTATTCTGAAACACCGTGATAAGATCATTGGTGTTGGGCTAGATTCTTCAGAACAAGGTCATCCGCCAGCTAAATTCAAGCGCGTATTTAAACAAGCAGTAGAAGAAGGCTTACTTACCGTTGCTCACGCAGGTGAAGAAGGCCCCGCACAAAATATTAGCGATGCAATTGAAATGCTTTACGTGAGCCGCGTGGATCACGGTGTTCGCTGTGTTGATGATGAAGCATTAGTTGAATCCTTAATCGAAAGCCAAATGCCACTGACAGTGTGTCCGTTATCGAATCTTAAGCTATGTGTATTCGACGATATGAAAGATCACAATATTGTGGATTTGCTACGAAAAGGTGTCGCCGTAACGATTAACTCAGACGATCCTGTGTACTTTGGTGGCTACATGACGGATAACTTTCTGGCCGTCAACAACGCACATCCAATGAGTAAGAGTGAACTTGCCCAATTTACAATGAACGCGATTGATGCCAGCTTTATCGATAACGAGTTAAAGGCGAAATATCGTCACCTTGTTAGCCAATACGTAAACCAGCACGAAGCGTTGCAATAAAGGCATCAGTACCACGCCTTAGGTCAAACGCGTAGGTATTAAAACCCTACAAAGACTCTGTGGTTAACCGCATTTATAAACGCTAGACTGAGAAAACTAAACTAGCACACAAAAAGGAATAGAATCATGATTCAACAAGGCCAAGCTCTACCAGTTGCAACTCTAAGTGAGTTGACGGCCGATGGTATGGTTAACCACGACGTTACAGAACTGTTTGCGAACAAGAAAGTCGTACTCTTTGCTGTACCTGGCGCATTCACCCCTACCTGTTCAGAAGCTCATCTACCAGGCTATGTAGTATTAGCTGATGAGCTAAAGGCAAAAGGTGTTGATTTAATTGCGTGCGTTTCTGTAAACGATGCATTTGTGATGCAAGCGTGGGGCGAAGCTCAAAACGCTTCTGAGATTCTGATGTTGGGTGATGGCGACGCTAGCTTTACTAAAGCATTGGGTCTTGAAATGGATACAGGCGGCTTTGGTGGTATTCGCTCACAACGTTACGCGATGATCATTGAAAACGGCACAGTGACTAAGCTTAACGTTGAAGAGCCAAAAGAGTTTGAAGCAAGCAAAGCAGAAACGATTTTAGCGGCGCTTTAAGCTTACTCCTAAATACAAAAACGGAAGCCATCGCTTCCGTTTTTTTTGGCTAACGCATTCTCACAACACTCGTTTGTTGCTTACGCTGCATTTCCGCAAAAGTCAGCACAAACGGGGATGACTGCTTTACACGGCTTGGTAATGAAGAAAGCGCATTGTAGGCATCCTGTTTCGTTTTAAAATCACCAACAGTTACCGTATACCAACGCGTGCCTCGGCTGTTTTTCCAGTTAACCCAAACCGGATGCTTAGGATCGATATAGCGAATATAATCTTTCACATCTTTTTCTTGCTTTAGCGCGAGTACCTGCATCGTGTAATGGTTTGGGTTTAAATAACCATATGCATCCTGAGAGGTCATGACTCCAACACATTGGCCGCTATCGACCTCCTGCTGGTAAGGCATAGCGCAGCCCATGAGCGATAAAATCAATGTCAAAGATAAAATCTTGTGCACGTGTCACTCCATTCTTGTTCTAGTTTCTTTTCTCTCGCACCCAAAAACACAAAACGCTCTTGGTCAGGTAAAACACACCCTTACAAGAAGGCCTGCGTTTTAACGCAACGAGTATTCCAAAAACGTAAGGCGACCACGTTGGCCGCCTTAGTAAATTGATTTAATAGAACATTAACAAGATAGAGTGATATAGACAGAAGTTCGCTACTGTTTAGAACCAGCTAGCGACCAATTGCTTAAACCAGTCTAAAATTCGCTTGAATAAACTGCCTTCCTCCACTGACTCCAATGCAACTAGCTCGGCTTCATTTACGACCTTACCTTCGACTTTGTAAAGCACTTTACCAACCACTTGTTGCTCAGAAATTGGCGCAACTAAATCGCCGTTGTATTCAACTTCCGCTTGCAGATTTTTTACATCTCCTTTTGGCAAAGTGAGATAAACATCGTTAGCTACGCCGACAGTAAGCTCGTCTTTTTCGCCCATCCAAACTCGAGCTTTCGCAAGTTCCGCACCCGCCTCAGTCGGCATTACCGTATCGTAAAAGCGGAAGCCATAACTCAACAGCTGCTTGCTTTCTGATTCACGAACATTCTCGCTCTTCGCTCCCATCACTACGGCAATCAAACGCATATCACCTTGTGTTGCAGAAGTCGCTAGACTATAACCCGCACCGCTTGTATAACCAGTTTTCATGCCATCGACATTCATACTACGATCACGAAGCAAGCCATTACGGTTGTATTGAGTGATGCCATTGTAAGTAAACGAGGTTTCGCTATACAGCGGATAGATATCAGGTAAGTCACGAATAATCGCTTGGCCCAACTTGGCAATATCATAAGGTGTCGAATATAAACCGTCACTGTCTAGGCCGTGAGGGTTGGTGAATGCCGTGTTAGACAATTCAAGCTTGGCGGCCCAACTATTCATCAAACTCACAAACCCTGATTCACTTCCCGCAACATGCTCAGCAATAGCAACACTGGCATCGTTACCAGATTGAACAATCAGACCACGGTATAAGTCAGACAAAGAAACGGAAGTATTGACTTCAATAAACATTTTTGAAGAATCTGGGAAGTTTTTTGCCCAAGCATTTCGGCTGATGACAACCTCATCATTCAACGTAATATTGCCTGTATTAATTTCTTGACCAGCTACATAAGCAGTCATCAACTTCGTTAAACTCGCGGGGTTTAAACGTTTGTGGGCATCACGTTCAACCAGTACTTTCCCCGTATGGAAGTCCATCAAAACATAACCACGAGAACTGAGTTCCGGCGCATTTGGCACAACTGAAGGCGCAGCATAAGCCAACGAGGATACAGCAGCGAACCCTGTAATTAACACTGTGTGTAATATAGTACTTTTTCTCATCATGACATCTTATCTTAGTCGCATTTAAGGCTTACAAACGGTACCCGAATGAATTCAAAGCGCGGGATTACCTAGTTAAAAAACGAGTATATTGAAACGGCGCTCAGTTACAGCCACCTTGTTACGATTGGTTACTTTTACTCAATGTTTGTCGAAAATAATGAGAGGTAGGTAGAGCTTTCGTCTTGAAGAATGAAACAGGAGCGAAAATAATTCCGTAACGCTATGTTTTTTGAGAGGAGAGAAAAAGCGCGCAAGTCAATTCAGGGAGTAAGTTGGTATAGGAAAAGTAGTTGAGCTTTTATCCATATCTAAATAGGAAACAACAAAAACAATCAACAATAAGCCCAGCTAATTACTTACCAAGAAAACATATTAAAAACGCATCATAAAATCGCAATTAATTATCGATAAATTTAAAAACCTCAGATTATAATTTATGTAAATTTCATTTATTATTAAATCGGAGAAAAGTACAGCTTTCCTTTCTTAAAACTAAGAGACGATTTTCTCGATGTTTTTAGGTTTATCTCATCAGAGAACTTGGTATAACAGTGAGGGATAAGGCATCCGGACTTAGCGCGAAAGGATAACCCACTGTTATTTAAGTTCACACGCTGCTTTTTAATGACTAGAGACTTTAAACTGCGGCTACCTTCGGTTTGTGTGGCTATTCTTTGACGTATCCCAACCCAGTACGACTCAAACGACGACATCATACATATCCTCTTTCATGATATAAGTATTAATAATTAAGCATCGCTAAAAGCTAAGCTTGTCATAAATAAAAGTATTAGAAATTAATTTTATTTCATCAAAACAAATCAACCCGCATATTCCACACAAATTTAGTGGTTATGTCAAATATTAGTTATCATTAATTTTATTTATAATGAATATAAAATCAGTTTATAAATTTCTAATAATTTAATTATTAGAAATCAAAATAACCAGCCCATATTTAATATGAAGGTGTGAGTCTTGTTTCGCATCATAATATATAAATATATTAAAGATTCATCTACAAACTAAATGCTCTTCAATAGGTGATATAAATTAGAATTTCGAGACTAAATGAGAATAAAAATAGCGCACCGTATATGGTGCGCTATAGATTTGATTAAGGTCACTGTATAAGCATAGATAAAACTAAACTCATTTGACGTAGCTAGGCCAAGATTGCTTATGGTTTAAGTTTCAATACTTTATCAATATCTTCTGCGCTGTGGCGCTCAGGTAACTGCTCCCATTCTTCACCCCATGAACGGTTCACAATTCGACCACGTTTTACCGCTTCACGCTCATCAATTACTTTTGCCCAACGCACAACGTTTTTGTAGCTTTCTACGTCTAAGAATTCAGCCGCATCGTAAGCACGACCCAACACAAGGTTGCCGTACCATGGCCATGTTGCGATATCAGCGATGCTGTACTCATCGCCACCTAGGAATTCATTGTTCGCAAGACGCTTGTCTAATACATCTAACTGACGTTTTGCTTCCATTGTAAAGCGGTTGATTGGGTACTCGAACTTCTCTGGTGCGTACGCATAGAAGTGACCAAAACCACCGCCTAGATATGGCGCAGAACCTTGCAGCCAGAATAACCAGTTCATTACCTCAGCACGCTTAGCGCCTTCTTTTGGTAAGAAATGATCAAACTTCTCTGCTAGATAAAACAAGATGTTGCCAGATTCAAACACGTTCACTGGCTCAGAACCCGAACGGTCAACCAATGCCGGAATTTTTGAGTTTGGGTTAACAGCCACAAAGCCAGAGCCAAACTGGTCGCCATCGCCAATCTTAATCAGGTATGCATCGTATTCTGCTGCCGTTACGCCAGCCGCCAAAAGCTCTTCAAACATGATCGTCACTTTCTGACCATTTGGGGTACCCATTGAGTAAAGTTGGAATGGGTGCTCACCAACTGGAAGCTCTTGCTCATGACGTGCGCCAGAATCCGGACGGTTGATGCTCGCCCACTGACCGCCGTTTTCATTATCGTTTGTCCAAACTTTTGGTGGAATGTATTCGTTAGCCATTGTTTTCCCTTATTGTGTTTGAATGCATCTTCAAACTGACGGGTCTTACGCGCCAGCAAGCATTATTAACATCACCTCTTCGCCAACTGCGATTAGGCATACTCAAGATATTAGGTCGAATTCGCTAAATAAAAGTCCTGCAATCTCTTTTAGTTAGAACCTTTGGTTATGGGATTTTCTTTCACGCTATAAGTAAAAACGTCGCGATAATGTGAACTAGGTTCGAGATGCCAACGATGAGTAAGCTACACTCGGCGGCGCACCTCTATTTGGGGATTTAGAACAACCGCTAAACTTCAAAGTCACCAAGAGTGAAGTTGTTTTGGATACTTTAGTTCAAACGACCTACGTGCGTGATAGGCAGTTAAGTTAGATAGTTAGAAAGAAAAACGCCCTTCACTAAATCAATGAAGGGCGTTTTAATGTATTCGAAACCGTTACTTAGCTGATTCAAACAAACCAGAAATACCTTTCAAAGGGAAAAGCCTTGCTTGCTCCAACCCTCTCAACGTTACCGTATTCAGGTCATCAATAAAGAAACGACTGGTCATCGTGTGTTTGCCACCATTAATGAAAATCTCGATGACAGAATTGTCGATATATATATCAATCGTCTGCTTAGCGTCCAATCTTGGTGCTTTTCGAATGCTACCAAATTCTTCTGCGTACAAATGAGACATGTGACGACGGTCCAGCATAAACTCGTGCTTTGTCGCACTAAAGACGATGTTGTCACCTTTGAGGTTACTCAGCTCAAGTTCAAAGCCATCGCCCTCAAGGTCTAATTGGATCAAACAACTTGTGCTTTCCAGTGTATGGGACTGTGCAAAGACTACCTCTTCTTTTCTTAAACTCTCCAATTCAGGGAGTGGAGTTTGAACAAGAAAACCATCTTTCAACGTTAGTTCTCTAGGAAGAGACAACATTCCTGCCCACTGGTGTGTGACCGATGGCGTGTCGATTTCTGGCAACCCTATCCATGCAATAAGAATGCGACGCCCGTTCTCATCTAAATAGGTTTGTGGGGCGTAGAAATCAAACCCATAATCTGGCTGTAAAATATCTTGGTGGTTTTCTAAAGTCATCGACTCTAGGTTCAACTGATCACCCACGATATACGCGACAGAATAGATGTTTTTGAAATCATAAGGATTACTACTGCTCACGCCCTGTGGAGAAAACAGCATCACCGATTGACCATTAATCTCAAATAAATCAGGACACTCCCACATGTACCCAAGGTCAGAGAACTTGGTCTTGATAGGACCTTTATGCTGCCACGTTTTCAAATCTTTGCTTTGATAGAGCGCCATAGAACCATGCTCGGTTTTGGTTTGAGCACCCACCACCATCAAATAGTCGTCGCCTTTCTTCCAAACTTTTGGATCACGAAAGTGCTCCGTGTAATGTTCGTTCTCAATGACCACACCATGCTTTTCAATGTTGCCGTTTGAATCCATGGTGGCAAAACACTGTGTTGGGATTCGATTCCAGTTTTGGTCACGCTTGTTGCCAGTAAAAAACAGCAAAGCCTTGTTGTTTTCCACCAAAGCACCACCAGAATAAACACCATGTGAATCGTAGTCTTGGTCGGGATGAAGACCCACGCCATGATCAGTAAAATGGATGAAGTCTTTAGTAGAAAGGTGGTACCAATACTTCATTCCATGGACTGGCCCCACAGGAGTCCACTGGTAAAAGATGTGGTGCTCACCATTGAAATAGCACAACCCATTTGGGTCATTTAACAGCCCAAATCTAGGGGCGATATGAAAACTAGGAAAGCCTTTATCTTGCTGACGTGAAAGTGTCATTTCTTCGATATCACACTGAGGGATTTGCTCAAGTCGGCGATATCTTTGCTCTACAGTCCAACGGTTGTTTAAGCTCATAATTTTTCTCAACTGAAATTGGATCTGGAGATCATTGCCCAATAAATTGCAGCAATTCTGTCTGGGTCGGAAGTGCGGTCATTGCGCCTTTTTGCGTCGTCGCTAATGCACCACAGCCATTTGCCCATTGAATCGCAGAGCTAACAACAGGATGATTTTTCCAATCGTCATACCGAGACAGGCATGCCAGTAGCCCTCCGACAAAAGCATCACCCGCACCTGTGGTATCAATCGGACTAACGACTTGACCTGTGATCAGTTCACTCTGACTTTCAAAGACGCGCCAAACACCTTTCGCACCTTGTGTCACCAAGACCAAAGCAATATTCAAAGAGGCTATTTGTTTTAAACCTTGCGCCATCGATGTTGAGTCAGTTAAGAACAAAAGCTCTTCTTCAGAGAACTTAACCACATCGGCCATCGCTACAGCCTTCATCACGACAGCTTGGATTTCTGACTGGTCTTGCCACACTTCATCACGCAAGTTAGGGTCAAAGCTAATGAAACCACCAGCGGCTTTTGCTCTTTTGATCGCCTCAAATGTGCTGCTTCGACTTGGCTCATTTGCCAGTGAAATCGAGCAGACATGCAGCCAATCACCTTGCTTAAAGTTAGGGATGTCTTCAACAGACATAAACTGATCAGCGCTCGGTTTTACCATAAACGTAAAGCTGCGTTCACCTTGATCATCTAAATCCACCACCACTGTTGATGTTCTTTGCTCTGGGTCTTTAACGAGAAACTCCGTGCTCACGCCCTCTTGATCGAGCGTTGATTGCATGAAGCGACCAAATGGGTCATCACCCACACGTCCAAAAAACGCACTCTTACCAGATAGACGAGCAATAGCTACGGCGACATTCGCTGGTGCACCACCGGGACATTTGAGTAAAGAAGTCTCAGATTCCGGTATTAGATCGACAACAGCATCACCAGTTACCCACACTTGATTCATCTTGCTTACCTTGAAATTAAAGCCCTGATAGTCCAACGTGTTGAACACCTTCACTACCAAGTAAAAATTGAAAAAGGCTAGCCAAGCCATTAGTGCTTGGCTAGCACCCCAAACATTTAGGAAAAGAAGTGGATTTTGGGGGACTCCACCCCTAAGGAGTTCAGATTAAGCCGCTGCTTTTCTACCGACTTTAGCGCGGTCACGCATACCAAGAACAATGGTGAGAACAAATGCGGTCAAGAACGCGATCACCATACCCGCGATGTAGTACCCAATCTTCTCTGGCGTAATGGAAATGATGCCTGGAAGACCAGCTGCGCCCAATGCCTGAGCTTTCACATTAAACATTGTGATGAACGCACTTGATAACGCCGCAGCGCAAACTGCCGCAATAAATGGGTAACGTAGTTTTAAGTTAACACCAAACATAGCCGGTTCTGTAATACCTAGCAAACCCGTAACACCAGATGGAATCGCAATACCTTTCATCTTCTTATCTTTGCTCATCACGCCCACCGCCAACGCTGCCGCTCCTTGAGAAACGTTAGACATCGCCGCAATAGGAAAGATAAAGGTGCCGCCCGTCGTCGCAATATCCGCAAGAAGTTGAGTTTCAATCGCAATGAAGCTGTGATGCATACCAGTAATAACAAACGGAGCATAAATAAGACCAAATACCGCACCACCAACAAAGCCAGCAGTGTTGTATAGCCAGTTCAGACCATCACCCAATAGGAAACCAATATCACGCGTGAACGGACCGACGACAGTAAACGTCAGCAAACCCGCTATGAAAATCGCCAGTAATGGCGTTAAAAGGTTGTCTAAAACAGAAGGTATGACTTTACGTAAGCCTAGCTCAACCTTCGCAAGAATGAATGCCGATACCAAAACCGGTAACACCGAACCTTGGTAGCCCACTTTTTGGATTTCAAAGCCAAGAATATTCCAAACCGGAATGTTGCCAGACACAGATGCGCCGCCGAATCCCCAACCATTCAGCAAGTCAGGGTGAACCATCAACATACCTAGCGCCGCCCCTAAATATGGGTTACCGCCAAACTTCTTACTGGCTGAAAATGCCAGCAGAATAGGCAGGTAAACAAACGGCGCGTTCGCAAACGTGTTGATCATGTTCGCCAAGTCTGTCAGTCCTGGGTTGGCATCAATCAAAGATTTGCCATCAATGAACAAGCCTTGAGCAGTCAATAGGTTATAGATACCCATCAACAAACCACCAGCGACGATAGCTGGAATGATTGGAACGAAAATATCAGACAGCCCTTTCACCGCGCGCTGAACAATGTTTTGTTTCTCTGCGCCAGCAGACGCAACGTCGTTGGTGGACATTTCACTCATCCCCGTCAACTTCGCCATTTCTGCATAAACTTGGTTTACGATGCCAGATCCAAAAATGATTTGGTACTGACCCGCAACTTTGAACTGCCCTTTTACTCCTTCAAGGCTATCAATCGCTTGTTCATCTATTTTTTGCTCATCTGCAACGGCAAGGCGTAAGCGTGTCGCACAATGCGCAAGTGCGGTGATGTTGCTTTTACCACCTAATAGAGTCAACAACTCTTTTGCTACTGCCGGATAATTCATTTCATACCCCATTGGATTATTATCTGAGCTTGCGAAATTTTCGGGAACGTTTGCAAAACAGATTTTTGCTCAATAAAACCAAATGATCAAAGATAAAGCAGAGAGAATGTGAGAATGATCGTCAAATTCTCTCCCTAAGAGCAGTATAGGAGGTTAGAATCGCTACTTATCAAAGAGCTTTTCATCTTCTCTTTGCAAACAATCCCAAAAACGAAAAACAGAATGGATAGGAACAATGGCGAGTCTGCATGATGTCGCCCGTCTGGCTGGCGTATCAAAATCAACAGTCTCACGGGTTATAAACGATGAATATGGCGTAAAAGAAGCGACAAAACTGAAGGTCCGCCAAGCAGTAGCGGAGTGTGGCTATGTGCCGAACCAAGTCGCTAAAGATCTAAAATCTCAAAAGACCAATCTGGTTGGTGTCATTGTTCCTCGGGTTTCCTCTCATGCCACATCCCAAGGTGTCGATGGATTAACCGATGTCCTTGAAAAAGCCGGGAAACATGTCTTACTTGCTAGCACTCACCAAGCCCACGAAAAAGAACTGGAATACATTCAGATCTTTAACCAAAAACGGGTTGAAGGGATCATTCTTTACGCCACCCACCTCGATTCCAAGCTGGTAAAAGCAATTCAAAACTCAGCCGTTCCAGTTGTGCTCGTCGGTCAAGATGGTTCCATGTTTAACATTCCAAGCATCATTCATGATGACGCACGAGTAGGGTTTGAAGCGGGAAATAGACTGGTTGCAAAAGGTTGCCAAACTATGGGTTTTATTGGTGTGCAAGGTGACGATATCGCGGTAGATAAGCAACGCTCTGAAGGATTTGTTCAAGCGCTACAGCATCATGGTTTTGAGCTCGCCTTCCATGCTCGTGGTGACTTTACCATCGATTCTGGCTATTCATTGGCAAAACAACACTTAACAAAGAACCCTAAGCTAGATGGCTTGTTCTGTGCGACAGACCGTATTGCTATCGGTGCGATGAGAGCGATTCAAGAGCTCGGGTTAACACCGGGTAAAGACGTTTTAGTGCTAGGCGTTGGTGATGATGAGCTCGCATCAGTGTGCACCCCAACCTTATCAACATTTAACTATGCATTTGATAAAGCAGGGGGAAATGGTGCGAAACTGTTACTAGATAGAATTGCCAACAGAAGTTTTGAAATGAGTAAGATGGTACTAACCTTCAAAACTATTGAGCGTCAGTCCTGTTAATGAAAAAGCGCCAACTGAAATCAGTTGGCGCTTTTCTTATTACTCTTTGTAGGTTAGGTCCCTTTAGAACCAAGTTTCCATTTGCAGTGCAAACAGAACTTCACCACCATCACCCATCGTTGCAGCACCCGCATCCTGGCTAATCGAGTAGCCATTCAAGTCTTCGCTCCAATCAACGTAGCTAACTGCAAAACGTAGCTCCGGACGGTCAAAGAAACCTGCAGCGGTAGACATCTTAAGCGTTGGTGCAATTGTCGCTTTGTAAAAACTGCCACTTGCTTTATCAATCGCATTGTCTAGGTCCATGTATTGGTATGAGCCTTCATAAACCATCTCAAAGTTCTGCGTAAACTCTTGCGCTAAGCGGATGTTGAACGATGCCCACGTAAATTCATCATTTTTAGCAAAGCGATCTTGGCTGTGTTCTGCTAGCAACGCAGGTGCTACACGCCAGTTGTCGCCGATGCGTGTTACACCATAGCTGAACAAGCGTACGGCTTTTGCGTCTTCTAACAAATCTCCGTTTGAACCGATGCCTTTAAGTTCCGCACCCAATCCATCACCCATCAAAATACCGGTTTTAGAGAAGCCTTCACTCATGCCAAAGAAGTTATCGCCATGGTAAGCAAACATCGCATGTAAACCTTTGTCCGCTGCTCCTTCTACGCGATCATTGTTATCAGCTGACGTCATGCCGCTCAGCATCAATTGCCAATTACCGAAGCGGTTGTTCATTGTCGCGATATAGTTTTCAACATCCGTTGACGAGCTATCAATCTCACCAAAATCACGACCATAGATCGAGAAGTTTGCTTTCCATGATTCGCTCATTTGGACGTCATACACACCAGCACCAGTGCCAGATAAGAAAACAATATCCGAGTCAAAGAAGTGAATGTCAAAGTTATCACGGTCAAATCGTTTACCAGCCCAAAACGTCGCGTCAGCAAACGCACTTGATTCAGAGAACATGCTCAACTTGTTTAGCTCAGCATATACCTGACGAACGTTTAATTGACTCTCGCTCGCCGTCCATTCGTTATTGGTTTCCGTACTATCTGCCAACATGATTCGGAACAATGCGCTGGAACCATCATCTGCAAAACGTTTGTGAATAAGGTTTGCTTCCACATAATGATCATCCTCTACCCCTAATCGCCCAACTGGAGCGCCAATAGCACCAGCTGCCGTCATGTAAGGACCAGTACCCACTGCACCATTCAGATCGTCATTAATCAGTAGCCCGGAACGAGCGTAGCCGTGAAACTCAAAGCTTGAGGCTTTCTCATTTGCTTCTGTGGATGCTTTTTCTGTCTGTTCAAGTCTCTGTTCTAATTCATTAATTCGCTTTTCAAGAGCGTCAACATCTGTTGCTGCGAATACAGGTGCAGTAACCAGTCCAAGCGCTACTGCCATCGTCAAAGTGTGTAGTTTCATTTCCATAGTCTCACGTAAATTTATACTTAGGCATATTGCAAACGTTCCCAAGAAAAATCGCAAACTTATGGTGACTTTAAATGTCCATCTAAAGCCTGAATTTCAGAGCGCTCGTACTCAGAGCGTCTCTACTACTTATATCAATGAGGGCGATAATATATAAACTTTTCGGGAACGTTACCGCAAAGAGGTAATTTTGTTACTTCTATCACGTTCAATTGTGTTACTTACAGAAAAATCATTAACCAGCGCACATTTGAATTAATTGTTAGCGCTAGAGGAAGTAGTTTGAAGGTGACAGGCTACAAAGAAGGAGTTTAATGTTCATTTGAGAGAATACTCCCTCGCTTCCCTATGCTACTTGATGGTAACTCATCTCTATTTATTGATGAAAAGTAGCAGCTAAGGTTGAACGTAACTAAGAGCGAAGCGGATCTCGATACCTCATTTCAAACAACTTGAAAGGCTGTTAAGACGAGATAAACGACCTTCATTTTCTGTGAAGAGCGCTTTGTTGTTCTAATTCAAGCTAACGAAACACTTTTTTGGACAGAAGTACGTTAGAATACATACCCTAAAGTAGTCATAGATTTATTCAACCACTGCCTGAAAATGAGCCAGCCGCTCCCATTAATCAGAATGATAAAATGCCCAATAGAGATACATGAAAAAGCCAACTGTAATCACAGTTGGCTCAGTATTTCCCCTTGAACTTTTAAGCCTTATATTGACTAGAGCGTTAGTTCGGAAAGTGTTTATTTAAGAAGTCCAAAACATGAGTAACGTACTTCTCGGTATCAAAGACAGGTGCACTGTGTCCTACACCTTCTTCAATGAAAAGTTGGTTGGTAACTCCATGCTCATCAAGCTTAGCCTTAAGTATCTCACTTTGAGATAGAGGCACTCGCTTATCCAAGGTGCCGTGTAACTGTATATATGGTGGAGTATTTTCATTCACATAACTCGTCGTTGATGCTTTCTTGGCAAGCTTTGGAATATTGTTTGGAATATCTCCTAAGAAACGAGATACAGACGATTTTTTGCTGGTTTTCTTGCCACCTTTATTACTTAACTCAAGTAAATCGGTAGGGCCAAAAAAGCTCACTACGGCTGAGACCTTGTACTTTGGTGGCTCATAGAAATCTACTTGGTTGTATGCCGAGTTAGTCGCACCAATAAAGCCAGCGAGGTGCCCACCAGCAGAGCGTCCCATTATCACAACATTGTCCGCTTTAATACCGAGCTTTTCAGCATTGCCGTACAAATAGTTCAGTGCATCATTAATGTCTTGTACTGGCTGAGGAAAGATCGCTTCTCCACTTAAGCGATAATCAACTGAAGCTAGCGCATAACCTTCATTCAACACAGACTGAAGTAATAATGGGTTCTTTTCTGGGATGGCGTCTTTGCTTCCACGTTTCCATGCACCACCATGTACCCAAACTAATAACGGGTACTGAGTATTTGATTCAACCGATGGAGTATAAAGATCAAGTTTAATCTCTCTCTCACCTACAGTTTTGAACAAGATATCCTTCTCTACATTGAACTCCCCAGCCAAACAGACAAAGGGCATAAGTAGCAGAGAGGTCATCGCAGACTTAATTTTGGTATTCATTGTTTTGTTATTCGCTTAAAAAGTGAGTAGATTAGAAAGTCGCTTCAGCAGCTAACCAGTAGCGTCGGCCATCTTCAATGTAGCCAAACTCTTCCTCTGTGGTTTGAGCATCGAACAAGTTATAAACCGCTGCCATTAACTTCACACTCTTAGTTACACGCCAGTTCACACCGAGATCCACGTAAGTAATAGAAGGTGCCAACGTTCTTGTGCTATCACTAGTGATGTTGTTTTTGTCTTTGCCTTGATAGTTTATTCGGGCCCATGAAGCAACATCATCACGCACTGCCCAATCACCATTAAGTGAGAAGATATGTTCAGGTGCTTGTACGAGAGGTAAGCCATCATCATCGTCATTAGTGTTCTTTTCACTACGAGTATACGAGTAGGTCGCACTTAGTGTAATTGACTCTGTAATACCCTTAGATACGGAACTTTCTGCACCATAGCTGATCGCATCATCAATGTTGACGTAAGTGCGGTCGCAACTTCTGCTATCAGTACAAGTCGGATCGACAAACTCACTTTCGATCTTGTCTTTGAAGTTGCTGTAAAACAAAGTAATGTTTGCAGAAAGGTCTCGCTCATTAACGTAATACAGTCCCATCTCTGTATTGATGGAGGTTTCTGCTGTTAAGTCTGGATTACCGTAAATAGAACAACGTCCTCTACAGCTCTCTTGAACCCACTCTTCGTCCATTTGTGTCAAACTAGGTGCTCGATAACCCGTAGACACACCACCTTTTAGCGTCCAACTAGGGTCAATAGACCAGACCCCGTAAGCTCTTGGGCTAAATTGCCCGTCAAAGATCTCATTGTCGTCGTAACGTAAACCAAGAGTGAGAGCGAATGTATCCGTGAGATACCACTCGTCCTCAGCAAATACTGCCCATTGCTTGTTTTTAGAGGTCAATGATAGTTTATTATCAGTCAGATCCTTTTGCTCGAAAGATGCGCCCAGCGTTAAATAGTGAGCATTAAGAGGCAGACCCCATTGCGTATTAATTTGACTATTCTCTACTTCTTTATCTGCACCGATATTTTTTACTGTTTCATTACTGATAAATGAAGAACTTGTACCCCAAGAGTAGTTTCCGTCGTGGCTAAAACCAATAGATTGGCGTTCATATTCTCGTACTGCAACTTGAGACTCTCGCTCCACTGATTTACCTAGAGTGGTCTCTCGCTCTTGGTTATGATTGGTGAACTCCAGAGTAAAAGTGTCATCCGAGGTAGGTGTGAGGTACAAAGAAGCTCGATAGTTGTCGAGTGTCTTACCTGCATAACCACCTTCAATTTCATCTTCTTTTCTTTCCTGATACAGTCCAGTCAAAGAAGTACTCAACAGACCATCTATGACAGGGCCAGCAAGGTACAGCTGCCCTTGATAGCTATTTCCAGATTTTGAATTTTCTTGAAGCGTCGTTTCTGCACGCAAGCTTCCGTGCCACTCTTGATAATTTTTACGCGTAATAATATTAATCACACCCCCCAAAGCATCAGACCCATAGAGGGTTGACATAGGGCCACGTACAACTTCAATACGTTCAATTGCACTCAACGGGGGAAGCCAGTCTTGTTCAGTAAACGTACTACCATTAGTTTGAGTTTCTCGACCAGACTGCTTCCTGCCATCAACAAGAATGGCCGTATATTGAGCAGGCATACCTCGAATTGAGATATCTTGGCCATCACCACCTCCTGTAACGGTTACCCCAGGTATATCACTTAAAGCATCAGTCAAATCTTTATATGAGCGATTTTCAAGTTGCTCTCGGGTGAGAACACTTATTGTTGCTGGCGCTTCTGTGACATTCTGTTCGTAACCAGAGGCTGTAACCACTACGGTTTCCATTGCTGTTGTATTGATACCAGTCTCAGGTAACTGGTCATTTGCAACAACGACCATAGGTACAGTAATACAAGCAGAAACAACTGATGTAGAAAATAGAGAGTATGTGAAAAGAGGCTTCATATTGAATAGGCTTAAAATGTAATTGCATTTAATAATTATTATCAATTAAACCTGATTATCATAATCACTGACAAGTTAATCACTATCGAGAAAAGAGAATATCACTATCCAATATACGAATAGTTAAACACGAATTACCCGATATAAGCATTTAAGCTAAAGTATCGGTTCCAACATAGAGCTGTTTAAAGATCTCTCGTACCCATTCACACATAGGATCATCGTTAAAGCGTTTGTGCCAATATAGGAAGACTTCTTGAAAGTCCAACTGTAACTCGGCAGGTACTTCTCGAACGATCAAACGAGGGTCTTGACAAGCTGCTTCTGCAAAAGGTGTTGGTAGATGAAATATAATCTCAGTCTCCGCAGCGATACTTGGAGCAGAACTAAAGTTATTCAGTTGAACTGGTGCTGATAAACGCTTTTTTTTGTTCGCTAGCCCTAGCTCTTGGTATTTATGCTCAAACGACAATCGCTTCTCACCCTGCAAAGAGACTTGTCCAAAGTCAAATTCGGCCAAACGCTCTGGAGTTAGCTCTAAATCGGCCAGTGGATGATAGCGGTTCATAAGCAAACGGAAAGTGCGCTTAGCAACAACCATTCGATAGATATTTTGCTCAGAGCTTGGCGGTTGATGAGAGGAAAGTGCGAAATGAACATCTCCAGCCACCAACGCATCAAAATGACGTTTTGGTGCTGAGTCCAAACTGACCTTAAGGTTTGGAGCCTCTTGCCGAATCTTAGCGATAACCTTAGGCATTAAGGTATTAATCTGAGGAAGAAGGCCGTAAACCTTAACGGTGCTTGATACAGTGCTCGGATCAAACGAGTCTCTATGGGCAAGTTTTTCTAAACTGGTAATCACATTATTGATGTCTTGCCTTACTGACTCTGCTTTTGGAGTCAGTTCATAGCCGTATTTCTTGCGCACCAGTAATTCGTCATTAAAGAAAACTCTCATTTTTTGCAGTGCTCGACTTACCGCAGACTGGCTCATATTTAAAGCCATAGCGGTGTTAGATACATGCTTTTCTTCGAGCAAGTGCTTTAAAACAAAGAGCAAATTCAGATCAATTTGAGATAAGTTCACGTCAATACCACCCATCAAGCTTCCAGTAGGTGGTATAGTACATAAATCTCTAGAGTTTGTGGTAAGTGTTTTCGATACTACAAGGCACTATTGAAACACAAGTCTGGTAGCAGGACAGTTTCCGTGCTAACACGAAAAGGGGCAAAAGTGTGTTTCAGTTCTTAAATGGGGAAGTGTTTTCCTCATATTCCTCAACCAATACAGCTAGCCTTTCAAGTTTACAAATTAGTCTTATATTTGCTTTATCGAAAGGCATTGAGGTTACTTACCTTGGCGAGATTTTTTAAAGTACTCAATACTGTGTTGTATGCGACATTCAACACTTGTACTGTTTCCCTAACGCCAGAGCTATTCATTGACATATCAACAGTTTTTTCTTTTACATCTGGCTTGCGGGCTTCGTAAACGTAATCGAGTTAAAGCTCTTTCGACACTCGATACATCTGGAGCGAGGAGAGCCAGAATGCCCTTTTCCATGTTCACGAACGGGCTCTGTTTTATTACAGAAACGATATTGAACTTGGATAGTAACCATGAGTTAAAAACATCAGAAATCAGGTGGCTATATTAACATCTATCAACCGATTTGAGTTATGACCAATAAAAGGATAGTTAGGTTTTTATTGCGTAAATTATCGGTAAGATGAAGTCATATAACAGGCAATATGTCAGGTGTGTAGAATTATTCTATTTTAGGGATTTTGCTCTAAGTCTAAATGAATCTTTGCATTTCAATTTCAATAAAGCTTGGTTATTGATCATGTTTCTGAGTATGCGAATTATTATCAGTTATGCATATGATTGCTCATTGTCTAGTTTGACTTGTGTAACGTCACTTCAGCACGCACTACGCTGATTGTCTGTGTTTTCGTGTTGACAGTTTGGTACTAGGTAAAAATCAACAAGACTATGATTTCAAGGAACATTTTATGTTAAAGAAACTACTAAGTTGTTGTATCACCTCCGCGCTCTGTTTTCATTCTTCTCTCGCTTTTTCGCAACCCAATGAGATTGCGGACAGTGCAGAGTTACAACAAGCTCCCGACACATTGCCTGCCACTTTGATGCTTGCACCGGACGACATCGCCATTGCAGATCGCTATATTGTGGTATTTCAACAGCCGCAAATGATGGTGAGCAATTCAACGGAATTCGAGCAATTCACGCAACAATCCGTAGACCGCATGTCTGGTTTGTATTCGATACAAGTGGAGTCGGTTTTTGACCACTCGATAAGTGGATTTGTCGCTAACTTGAGTCCTGAGCAACTAAAAGATCTGCGTTCTGATCCTCGTGTGGACTACATTGAGCAAGACAGAATCCTATCGCTTGACCCAATAGTCTCGGCAGACGCAAATCAAACCAATGCCATTTGGGGACTAGACCGAATCGACCAACGAAACTTGCCACTCGATAACAACTACAGTGCCAACTTTGATGGGACTGGGGTAACGGCTTATGTTATCGATACGGGTGTGAATAACGCGCATGTTGAGTTCGGTGGTCGCTCAGTTTCAGGGTATGACTTTGTCGATAACGATGCAGATGCAAGTGACTGTAATGGACACGGCACACACGTAGCTGGCACCATTGGCGGCAGCTTGTATGGTGTTGCAAAAAACGTCAACCTTGTCGGCGTGAGAGTATTGAGCTGTACCGGATCGGGTTCTACTTCTGGTGTTATTGCCGGTGTGGACTGGGTGGCTGCGAACGCTTCCGGACCTTCAGTCGCCAACATGAGTTTAGGCGGCGGTCAATCCGTCGCTCTGGATAGTGCGGTGCAAAGTGCGGTTCAGTCAGGTGTCAGCTTTATGCTTGCAGCAGGTAACTCCAACGCCGATGCATGTAACTATTCTCCAGCACGCGTTGCTTCCGGAGTAACTGTCGGCTCGACCACCAGCACGGACGTACGTTCGAGTTTTTCAAACTGGGGCAGTTGTGTGGACGTGTTTGCGCCAGGTTCACAAATCAAATCCGCATGGTATGACGGTGGCTACAAAACCATTAGTGGCACTTCGATGGCGACGCCACATGTGGCGGGTGTAGCAGCATTGTATCTTCAAGAAAACCGTTCACTGTCTCCAAGCCAAGTAGAGGCCTTGATCGTTAGCCGCGCAACTAGCGGAAAAGTGACGGACACAAGAGGCAGCGTGAACAAGCTACTTTATAGCTTAACGGATACAGATTGTGGCCAAGACTGCGGTGGCCCAGATCCAACACCGGACCCAGAAGGCAAATTAACCTCGGGCGTGCCAGTAAGTGGTTTAAGTGGTTCAACTGGTCAAGTAGCGTATTACTATGTTGATGTAGAAGCTGGGCAGCGCTTAACCGTACAAATGTATGGTGGCAGTGGCGATGCGGATTTGTATCTCCGTTTTGGAGCAAAACCAGCACTGAATGCATGGGACTGCCGACCTTTCAAATACGGTAACAATGAAACATGTACGGTCAGTGCGACGCAAAGTGGACGTTATCACGTCATGATTCAAGGTTACTCAAACTATAGCGGTGTCAGCATTCAAGCGAGCTACTAGTTATTTTTCTCGTTATTAGAAGAGAACAAAGCCCGCTTTTCGGTGGGCTTTTCTTTTGGGAATACTGTGCTTTAGGGAATGCAGTGTTTAAGAGGAGACGCTATTCAAACGTATTGGCCTTTTGCTTCAAAAACTCAACTCGAAGCGGCATCGAAGCTTTCTATTAGTAGTTAGTAGTACTCACATAAGTCGGGTTCCTCAAACAAAAACGCCCTTCATATAAGTAAAGGGCGTTTGTTATTTGACGTTTTGATTAGCGAGCTATAATACCAACCCACCGTCAATCTTGAGCACTTGGCCTGTGATGTAGGCGCTCTTGTCTGAGGTTAGGAAAGAGACGCCATTGGCAATATCTTGAACTGAGCCCATGCGCCCTAATGGGGTTTTGCCTTCCATCATTTGAATGACTTTCTCTGGCAGGTTCTTGGTCATATCGGTGGCGATAAAGCCTGGCGCGACACAGTTGACGCGTATCTGTGCACCCTTTCTTGACAGCTCTTTCGCCCAGCCTTTGCTCATTGAGATGACGCCGCCTTTACTTGCGCCATAGTTGCTCTGGCCGATGTTACCATCCGTTCCCACTATAGAAGAAATACTGACAATACTACCTGCACCCTGCTCTAGCATGACAGGAGCAACACGTTGGGTGAGTAAGAACACCGCTTTTAGGTTCACGTCGATCACGCTGTCCCAGTCTTGCTCTAACATATCTGGCAACAATGCATCTCGAGTGATGCCCGCGTTGTTAACCAGAGCATCGATTCTTCCGTGCTGCTCTACAACACTTTCTACTACTTCACTGACGGCTTCGGCATCACACAAGTTGACTTGATAACTGCTTAGCTGCGCCGACTGACTCCATTCCACGGGCGATATGTCTAGCCCGATTACGTGGAATCCATCCTCCAGTAATTGCTCACAAATCGCTTGGCCAATACCACGAGCCGCACCAGTGACTACTGCTACTTTTTCCGGTTTCATCTTGGTCTTCCTTAAATGTTGAGATTACAAATTAGCTTGTATCCCTAGCGTTTTTGTTTTTATGCCTAGTCGCGTTACAGCTGCGCTTCTCATACGCAGGGTCTTTTATATCTTATAAAAACTATAGAAACAGTCTGGGAGTCGGATGTGAACTAATCAAGGCAACTTGATGACTATGGCAAGATCAACGTAAGAAAGTGTGTTGGAAGGCGCAAAGTTACACGATTGGAGGGCTTGGATAGAAAAGTATTGGTCTGATTACTCAAATACTACTTCATCAGACCAATATTACTTGTCTCTTAATCTCTTACAAAAGCTGGTTTTGTTATTTTCACCAGAAAAGGCTGAAGCAAGAGATTAAACAACATGCCAGCAATAAACAGGGTGATCACAATACTCGCACCACTCGGTAAGTCATAGCGAGCCGATGCGGCAATACCCGATAAGATCCCAACAATACCAATGCTGATACTGGCGACAAAGAATCGAGTTCCCTTCAATGCTGCCGCACATAAAGCTGGAATCACCAACAAAGCAAATTCTAAATAAATGCCGGTTAACTTGACCGTAATGGGCATCAGAATAGCAAAGATCAGATAAAAACCACTACCGCGCATAAACGCAGGTTTTAACCAAACTAATAGCAACATCGCAGCGGTAATAAGTGCCAAAGGCCAAACGTCTGCCCAAGTCGCCCATAACAGTTGCCCATTAAGAATGCCCTGAATAAAGTCTCCGCCATGTGGGTCTTTGCTCACCAGCAGGATCGCCAGCGATGCAGACACGACAAACAAGCTGCCAATCATGGGCTCTAAATGTTGCTGGTATCGTTTCTCCATTAAGGCAATCAAACCGCAAAGCATCAAAGACATCACCCAAGGGCCAATCATTTCGCCAAAGAATGAGCCTGAGAACAGCGCGTATTGGCTCAACCAGTAGTGGCTTAGTGCTGCCCCCAATGCCGCAACTTGCGCCACCGCCAAATCTATAAAGATGATCTGACGATTAAGAACTTGTTGCCCCAGAACGATGTTGCCAACCAACGCAATTAAACCACACAAAACCGCAGGTAAAAGCCATGCATAATCCGCCATACTTAGATCCTCACAGTAACGGGCGGCACTAACACATCCAGTAAATCATCAATGACCTGATCGTACATCTCATCCAAGCTTTCACCCTCAGAAACGGTCAATGGCAGTTGAATCACAGGTTTGTCAGTATGATCTTGCAACCAGTTCGCTGGACGCTGATCCTGATGAGAGGAGTAAACAATCGCATCAAAACTGTCGGCATTTAACTTGGTGAGTGATTGCAGGTGAGATGTGGTCGGTGAAATGCCCGGTTTAGGTTCGAGATCGGCAATCTGCTTCATTCCGAGCCAATCGTACAAATAACGATACGTCGCGTGATAACCGACAACTTGCTTACCCTTTAAAGCAGCCCCTTTCTCATTCCATTCTTTAAGCTTTTTACGCCAATGAGCACGAAACTTCATACCATTCACTTGGTAACTTTGTGCGTTGTCGGGATCAATCGCTTTTAGGCGCTCCGTGACTTTACGAGATAATGGAATCATGTCATTTGCCGCAAATTGAACATGTGGGTTACCGTGAGCGTGTATATCTCCCATGCTACGGTCAACGTGAGCATGAGTATCTAACATGCGCACGAAGTCCGTCGCGTAGATCATGCTCGGCGCACCATTTTGCACCGCCGCATTGCTGCTACGAACTTGCAGCATAGGTAACCACCCCACCTCTAGCTCTGCGCCCGAACACATTGCCATGTCCGCTTGGCGCATCTTCGCAATCAAAGAAGGACGAGCTTGTACGTAATGTGGGTCTTGCTTAGCCGTTGTCGCTGAATAAATACTGGCATCTGGCGCGTGGCTTTCAAGAAAGGCTTTCCATTCTGGCTCACAAACGAAAATGTTTAGAGCCGAAGCAGGCGAAGCAGGCGAAGCAGGCGAAGCAATGATGGCAGCTCCTGCCGCCATCATCACCAAACTGCATTTATTTAATGTCAGCTTAGAACGCATGAGCACCGTGCGCTCCAAATGTCATCACGTATTGCAGAGTGAACACGTTGTCTGTCTCACTGTCTTGGTTATCAATGCGAGTGTATTGCGCACGGATAGTACCGAAGTGAGAAGAATCCCATGCGATCATCGCATCCATTTCTTTATCATTCAGCTCAGTAAAATGCATGTGGTCGCCATGTGCATGACCATCGTAGCTTTCTGCTTCGCCGTAACGTAGACCTGCTGACCAGCTTGGGTTGAAGCGATAAACACCCGAAACATAGTAAGCGCTTAAGTTGTCTGGTGACTCTGCATCGTTTTTATATTTGCTATCTACCACACCGTCTAACAGCATGTATTCAGCCGATAGCGTGAAGTTGCTGTATTTGTAATTACCGTCTGGTGCCCATTTCCAAACAAAATCAGCACCGTAAAGGTTCGCACCTGTCACTGCTGCGCCATGATGGTGATCGTGCTCATGCTCTTCTTCATGACCGTGGTCGTGATCTTCGAATTCTTTAACCTTGCCGTTTTCGTTACGCAGGTAACTTAAACCAAACTGCCAACTTGAAGATTCGGAGAAGTCACTACCAAGCTTCAGCGTCGTGGTGTACACGCCAACTTCAGAACCATCTTCGACAGAAGACATTTTGCTACCACTGAGCGCTTCTACACCAAGTTTTACATAAAGGTCGGTTGGCAACACGATGTTTGCACGTACACCATCATCGTAGTAGTGCGAGCCAAGGAAAGTACGATAAGCAATTGGACGCTCAACAAAGCTATCGGTGTGCATGTGTTGGTTGTTCAGGTAACCAAAGTCAGATAGGAATCGGCCAGCGCGCACGTTTACACCATATGGCAATGCCAAAGTTTCGATGAATGCCTCTTCAAGCTCTAATTCTGTCTCATCACCATGACTTTCAAGAACCGCGGTCAATGCGCCGTAAAACTTGTCGTCGATATTTGATGAGAAGTTTAATTCCGTATGGCCTAGACCAAAGCCTTCTTCGCGCTCAGAATTATGACGTTGGCCATCTTGGTAGTAGCCATCAACAACAACACCAATCTGTGGGTTCGATAGTGTGTCGGCAAAAACAGGGGATGCAAAAATGCTACCGATCACGAGAGACACCAATTTCTTATTCACTACTATTTCCTTTTTGTTATGTTATAACATTTAATTTTGCGATGTTATAATATAACAATTCTCATTACACAAGCAGAAATTTAAATTAGGCTCCGATTTCATGTTCGTACTCAATCCATGAATTGGGCTATCAACAAATGAATCAATTGATGTTTTTTATACGTATACTAATGAGAATTAGTAATTAAATAAGTAACGGAATTTCAATATGTTGAATATGGATTTTTCAAAAAGAATCGTGATAGATACTGCTCAACAGGAGTGGATCGCCAGCCCTTCCAAAGGTGTGTGGCGCAAACCTTTGGAACGAGAAGCCAAAGAATCAGGGCATACCACCAGCGTCGTTAAGTACGAGCCAAATTCGCAGTTTTCGACTCATCCTCACCCTCAAGGAGAAGAAATATTGGTGCTCGAGGGGGTATTCTCTGACGAATACGGTGACTATCCTGCCGGCACTTACCTTCGTAACCCTCCAGGAAGTCAACACGCACCATTTAGCAAAGAAGGCTGTGTGATTTTAGTTAAACTAAATCAGTTCGAATCTGAGGATCTTGAAACAGTTCGCATTAATACAAACCAAGCGAGCTGGCAGAGTGGTGTCGGTGGGTTGCAAGTCATGCCGCTGCATAATTTTGAGCACGAACATGTCGCATTGGTTAAATGGCCAAAAGGTAAGAAGTTTCAACCACACCGTCACTTTGGTGGTGAAGAAATTTTCGTATTGTCAGGAGAGTTTAGAGACGAGCTAGGTACCTATCCCGCTCTCTCTTGGATTCGAAGCCCACATATGAGTGAGCATTTTCCTTTTGTAGAGCAAGAAACGATCATTTGGGTAAAAACTGGTCACCTGCCGCTCCAAGCTCCTGCTCAGCACTCCTAGTGTTTGCACACTTGGCATCGTCCATTGGAACTAAAATCGGCCCGCAATTTACGAGCCGATGATCATTTCGTCACTAAGAACCCATTATTCGCGAGTGGAGCCAGTCTTTGAGCTCAGCCCGGTTATGTTTTAACACGTTCATTTCGTGATCATCAATCGGGCTTCCTTGAAGTTCTAGTACGCGGATTTCCTTATCTAAAGCATTGTAGTTTTTAACGGTTTCAGCAAATGATGCATCGTTTTCGGTAAGCTGAGTAATGGTATCCAAATGTTCTGGGAATTCATGAGTTAATGAGTGATTTTCACCTAACATAGAGACCTCTTGGCTATTATTTGAGTACAAAATAGTGCCTAATTTTTGAGCACCACATGTATAACCGTAGCATCTAATGAGACGTTAATTCGTCGCACCGTCCACAAAAAGAACAACAAAGTTATTTTCAATTTTTCCTAGAAAGTGTTTTCTTTTTAGTCTCAATAGTCGAATGCAAAAGATGCCACTATGATCGTTCTATATTAACCTTCAACAATGAGAGCGATCATGCGAAAGACAATTCTAGTTACTGGATCTACTGACGGTATTGGTTTAGAAACCGCGAAAATGTTAATTAACCGTGAACAACACGTAATAATCCATGGCCGGAATATAGAGAAAGTTCAACAAGTTGAGCAAAGTTTGAGGGAGATGAAAAGTGGTAAAGTTGAAAGCCTTGTTGCTGATTTATCCTCTCCCAATGCGGTAAAACAGATAGTGATGGAGATAACAGAACGGTTCAATCATTTAGACGTCATCATTAACAATGCTGGTGTGTACGCAACACCAAATCCAAGAACTAAAGAGGGTCTTGATGTACGCTTCGCAGTCAACACCATTGCTCCCTACTTACTCACTAGAGAGCTATTGCCGTTGCTCGGAGATACGGGTCGTGTGGTTAATTTGTCTTCAGCTGCACAAACAACAGTAAACACTAGCGCTTTACTCGGTAACAAACCATTGTCAGATGGCGAAGCATATGCCCAAAGCAAATTGGCATTAACGATGTGGTCACGAGCAATCGGACTAAAGCTTAAGAACACTGGCCCTATGTTGGTATCAGTAAACCCAAAATCATTCCTAGGTAGTAAGATGGTTAAAGATGCTTATGGGGTTGCTGGTGGTGATATCCGCTTAGGAGCAGATATTCTAACTCGCGCTGCGCTATCAGAAGAGTTTGCTCAAGCGCATGGTATGTACTTCGATAATGACATTAAAGCATTCGCGCCCCCACACCCTGATGCATTAGATCAAAGCAAAACACAGCAGATAATTGATACTATTGAATTAATCTTAAGCAAACTCTATTAATAACAATTAAGAATTATCTTGAGGTTCGTTTTTATTCGGACCTTAAAAACAATGTATTCGATAAGTGAAACTTGTTATCACTTTTCCGCAAACTCCCAATAAGGTGGCGTGCCATAGTATTCAGCAAAGTAATCAATAAAGGCACGCACCTTAGGCGCAATTAAACGAGAGCTTGGGTACACAGCCCAAATCCCAGCATCCATCGCTAAAGGGTGATCTTCGAGTACTTCCACTAGCTGACCACTTTGTAATTCTTGATAAACACTCCAAACCGAGTTGATAGAAATACCTAACCCGTTTACCGTCGCGTCTCTCATCGCATCACCATTATCAGTTTTAAAACGACCAGAAGTTCTTACATTGACCATTCCATCTTTTGTATTGAATGACCAATTATTCATTCCAACTAAGTTAATACATTGATGATTCGTCAAGTCTTGGGGCTTGTTAGGTCTCCCAAATTGTTCAATATAATCTGGTGATGCAACGATAATACGACGATCTGGCGCAAGCTTTCTTGCGACCAATGAAGAATCTTTCAACTCAGCGACACGAATGGCGACATCGAAACCTCCCTCAACCAGATCAATAATGGAATCAGAAAATCGGCAGTCCACGGTTAACCCTGGGTAACGCGCCATAAAACCTTTTAATGCGGGCACAATATGCAAGCGACCAAAAGTTGCAGAGGCGGTTATACGTAATACTCCCGTTGGCGCACTCTGCCCTGAGCCAACAGCTCCCCTTGCTGCCTCCACTGTTGCAAGGACCTCCTCCGCGTGAGGTAAAAAAGCCTGCCCTTCTTCAGTTAAGGAAACTTTGCGTGTGGTGCGATGAACTAAACGAACTCCTAAGCTGTCCTCAAGTTTGTTGATGTGCGCACTAGCGACAGCAGGAGAAAGTCCAAGCTCCTGACCAGCCATGCTGATGTTGTGTGTCGAAGCCAAACGGACAAATAGCTTTACATGATCGATGTTCATTTAATTTTCAATTATTTGTAAAAAATCACCATATAGAGCTTAGCATTTTCTTCCTTACGGATAGTAAATAAATACTCCAGTTAGAAAAAGCTGATGGGCAGATAGAAGTCCAGCTCAAACGCCTCATCATGGCTAAGGAAATGGTTTTTATGATAGTGAACATAAGCGGGAGTAGAACGCTGCTTAAAGCCTGAATTCGGCAACCACTTCTCTAACACCATACTCAATTGAGGAAGAAGCTCTCCATATACCCCTGTTAAGCGAAAAACAGCATGCAAACCACCCGGAATCGTCATTTGATTCACGACACCACGTACTTTAAGCGGCTTATCAATCGCCATACAAGCCACATAGCGACACTTATCTAGCTCGACCCAAGCGGGGTTGGAGTGATGCAAACCGTATTGAACCGAAAAGTCCCGATTCTCAGAGCTTGCCCACGCCTTCAAAATCAGCCACGCATTGCGAATGGAACGGCTATAACCCTCATGCCGCACATAAGCCGCAAAGCGTTGTGGGACCTCCATAATTTTAGGTTCTGGCAACTCGCGTTTAGCAACCCGATGATAACCCGCAGCCACTTCCGGATCTTTTAGATACGGCTTTTCTGCGACTTGTAAATCATGCTTTCGCCACGCGCCAGGAGACATAGCGAACGTTGCTTTAAATGCTCGGCTAAAAGAAGATACCGAGCTAAAGCCGCACTTGTTAGCAATGTCTAACACCGACGAGCTGGTATCAAACATCAGTTGATTGGCGGCGTATTCCATTCTTGTGCGACGGATATATTGATGGACAGACTCCCCTACCACATCTTTAAAAATACGATGGAAGTGCTGTTCAGAATAGGCTGCTACATCTGCTAGCTCTTTAGCCGATAAATCTCTGCTAATGTCCTGGTGAATGTAAAACAGCACGTCATTGATTCTGGAAACTTGTTGATGGCTCACGGAGTAAACTTTCGCTTAAATAGCATAAACAGACATGTTTAACAGCATAAACGGACACACCAAGCTTGGCAATTTACCTATACTATTTCTGACATAAAAAAAGACAATTACGAGAAGCACAGCACATGGAAATCGCACAGTCATTACAACAAACTAAGTCATCCTACATCCGAGAGATCCTCGCAGCAGCGAGCGATAAGAACGTTATTTCTCTTGCAGGTGGCTTGCCGGACGAAAAAACCTTCCCGATCGACTTAATGAAACCGACTCTCGAAAACCTCGCTAATATGCCAGAGGTGTTTCAATATGGCGCAACAGCAGGCTACGCCCCGCTACTTAACTTTTTGACCGATTATTACCAGCTGCCAGAATCTCATTTGGCGATGATCACAACGGGCTCTCAGCAAGGGCTAGATTTGATTGCGCGTGCGTACGTGAACCCGGGCGATAAAGTGGTGATGGAAGCACCGAGCTACCTTGGTGCTATGCAAGTATTCGGTCTAGTGCAAGCCAACATCGTGACCGTTTCACAAACCGAGTGTGGCCCAAACCTTGAAGAACTCGAACAATGCTTTGCCACGCAGCAACCAAAAATGTTCTACGCCGTACCCGATTTTCACAACCCAACGGGCGTATGCTGGGCGCTAGAGACTCGCCAAAAAGTTGCCGAGCTTTGTATACAATACGACGTGGCGTTCATTGAAGACGCACCATACCGCGAGCTACGTTTTTCTGGTGAAGCGCTTCCACTGGTTTCGGACTTCTGCCCACAGCACTCCATCGTATTGCGCTCTTTCTCCAAAATAGCTTCACCAGGCTTGCGTATTGGTGTAGTTACGGGCAAAAGCAGCTACCTTGAGCCACTCATCAAAATTAAACAAGGTGCCGATCTGCACTCTAGTATTCCTATGCAAGCTTTGCTGCATGGTCTGCTGCAACATGACAACTTCGAAACGCACATTTCAACCATCTGTGCGCTTTACAAATCACGTTACGATGTCATGTTTGCTGAGCTGCAAAAACAGCTGCCAGAAAGTTGCGTACTCAAACCCGTCGATGGTGGCATGTTCGTTTGGGTCGAGATTCCAGAATGCGACACCTTCGAACTGGCGAAAAACCTTCTCGCAAACTGGGTTGCCGTAGTGCCGAGCCCGGTCTTTTATCCAGAAGGTTCAAAGGTAAAAGCCGCTCTGCGTCTTAACTTTACCAATGCTACACCAGAAGAACTGACGACAGCTGTCTCTCGACTCGCGGATGTCCTCAACACGTTGTAATTGAACGCGAGTGTAAGAACCTGCCTTTGAGATTCAAAAAAAGTCTCAAAGGCAGCATCAAAAAAGTTCCCCAAAAAAATTTATATTTTTCCTTCAAATCAACTCTCTACAGTAAGTGCCTGTTTTCTCTTGAACCTCTCACTCATATAAAAATGAGAACTCAATCACGTATTTGATGGTTAGAAAAGTTACGTCTATCTTTCAGTCAAAGACATCAACTTCGCAGCGTTAATGCTCTCAATTTCAGACACTTTATCAATCGTGGCTTAGCGGTTGATAAACGACTAAAAAAGCATCTGTGGGCAGACCCACTACGAAGGGTTGACCAGAACCATTCTGAATGTCGCGAGCCAATCTTTTGATTGGCAATTACGTCAGTGAATCGCACCAAATGACAGAGGGGTTATCAGGATGAATACTCGAACCACGACAGGACTCGTCACCATCGGCTGGTCCGTTACACTTTCACTTTTTACCGCATTCGCCGTGTATGCCAATACGTCGCCAAACTGTAGTGACGTATTAGCGGGCAACACAACCGCCGCATCGCAAAAAATGATGGTTTTATTGGGCGAAGACATCACCAAATCCAACCGTATAACTACGGTGATTCCAGCCGAAAACAATCCATTTGTGACCGAAGAACTGGTTTCGGTTTCTAACGACGTATCGCCAAACGGTCGTCTTTCACAAAAGAGTTTGGAAGAGATTCGGAAAGTCCGCTCAAATCTAGAGAAAGCAGCACAGGAAGTAAGCCGATTACAGGGCACTTTTGAAGTGGCTTTCATCAGTTTGATTGATGGTTACTGCCAATTTTCTAATCATAAACGTACTCAACATGCCAAAATCGACTTTGACCATTTGGAAGGCCTCACTTTGTATTCAATCCCCGCTTTAATAGCAATGGTCGATCAGTCGTACTACATGGCAAAGAATCGAATCGCTAATGAGCAGAAACAGTTAAGCGACATTGAAAAAGAGAAACAGAGGCAGAAACAGCAAGCAACTGCGGCAGCAGCCGCTCGTTACCAAGACAGTAACGTACTTGTAAGAGTCGAGAACTTTGATGGCGCTAATGTGACATTTTCCGTTACTAACATTGGTTCACAAGGATCATTGCAACCAAATTTCAACTCGTTTAATGCATATCGCACAGAAAGTGGAGAATTAATCTACAAGTCAGAATCTTTACTACACCTGGCGGATACTGCCGGTAACACACTTGAAACAATGGGTATCGCTGAGCTCTCATCACAAGGTGGAAGTGACATATCGATCTCTCCTGGAGAAACCCGAAAATTCGTTACTAGCATTGCTTCAGAAGTCGCGCCACATACGCAGTTGAGCTTAGAGTTTCCAGCCAAAGTGCTTAATACCGAGCGAGACTTTACATTGTCGTTTTCTGATACATCAGCGGTGGCGACAGCAAACGTTAATTAACGTGAAGTAGCCAGTATTTGTAGAACGCATCAAAGACAGGCGAGCAGCGCCTGTCTTTCAATTATGATCAAGCCAATAGCTACTGTTTGCACTTGTAAGCATTTGCAAACATCGTCACTGACGTAGAAAAGCTCAACGGTTGATATAAGTACAAGGTATCTGCGCCTAAATCTGCCGCCTTGATGCGCATTTGGTTTAACGTACCCCAAACCATGTCTTTATCTGCGTGAAGCCAATAGTCGTAAAAGTGTCCTTCTGAACCGATCACGGTACCCATTAGTTCACAGTTTTCAATCGCATTCACATTGTCCCAAAGCACCTGTACTTGCTCAGATTCTTGAGTTGGGAACGTCACACATCCCGTTAATGATGCCGCTAACGCGAGAGTCATCACTCGCTTTTTCATACTTATATCGCCAAAATTTTTCATAGATGGCAGATTTTATGAATGGCTGATGTGATGACTAGCAAAAACTTTTTATCGCGTGTTCAAGCAGAATTAATGGACAACGGAAAAGATCCAAAAGATGATCATGCAGCTAGCGAGCAAAAGCCTAATCACTCAGACCTAGCAATAAAGCTGTATCTGAGATACAACAGTAACGATTAAATAGCCGCGAGGGATAGAGTTTGGTTGCTAAAAATAAGCTAATTCGCTACACAGCTACGGAAGTCGCTGATGCATTTGACAAAGAAGATGAGCTCATTAAACAAGTTCAGTCCAACCAACTCTCGCAAGTGCTATTGCTTTGGCAAGTAAAAAGTCCAACGCTCGTGCTTCCCGCGGGTAAGAAATGGCCAGTGTCTAATGAGTTAGAACATGCGTTAAATACGTCTGGCTGGAAGCTCTTTTCTCGTAAAACCGGTGGTGCCCCAGTCCCTCAGGTGCCAGGTATTATCAATCTATCCCACATTTACCACTGGCCAGAAGGCGAGCCTTACAACATCAAAAAAGCGTATCTCGATTTATGTGCAATATTAACGGTTTTCTTTAAACAGCTCGGCGTGAAAGTGGATGTTCATGCTACGCCTTATTCCTACTGCGATGGCGAGTACAACCTCAACATTGGCGGGCAAAAAGTCGTGGGAACCGCGCAGCGTGTTTTACTTAAAAAAGGCGGCGGACAAGTGGTATTGTCACAAGCATGCATTCTGATTGATGCCGACGTCGAGAAGATTGTCGAACCAGTACGAATGTGTAATCAGCTTTGCGGTCACAGCGATGATATTCGTGGTGATGTCCACACACCGCTCTTCCATCATGTATCCGACCGCCCATCGGTAGATTCGCTCTTTCAGCAATTGACGAGTGCGTTTTTAACGCATGCAAAAGCGGAGTAATGAAAGGAGCAAGCCTCCCCCACACTCCGAACAGCATTTGATAAACTAAAACTGCATACCGTGATAGCGATGTAAGAATGGGCATCGCCAACGTAAAACCATTCAATCGATCGACCAAACCAGTTATCAGTTTTGCCTGCCAAAAAGAAATGAGATCCAGTTCAAATATTTATCCATGACGGAATTAGTTGAAGCCTGCGCGTAAAAGCCTCAGAATGTCGCACTTTTCGCACCGATTTGTTTTCGGCGCGTTGTTATCTAACTCTACAATTGAGAATCATACATATGGGTTTTACCTCGTTAGGTCTATCTGCTCCAATCCTTAAAGCTATTCAAGAGAAAGGCTACGACACCCCTTCGCCAATTCAGGCAAAAGCAATTCCTGCTATTTTGGAAGGGAAAGACGTAATGGCAGCAGCGCAGACTGGTACAGGTAAAACTGCAGGCTTTACGCTACCGATTCTTGAGCGTTTATCGAACGGCCCTCGCGTTCGTGCTAACCAAGTTCGAGCACTGATCCTAACGCCAACACGTGAGCTTGCAGCTCAGGTGCAAGAAAACGTGTTTATGTACGGCCGTCATCTTCCACTAAGCAGTGCGGTTGTTTTTGGTGGTGTGAAGATCAACCCGCAAATGCAGCGTCTTCGCAAAGGTGCGGATGTGTTAGTCGCGACACCAGGCCGCCTGATGGATTTGTACAACCAAAATGCAGTGAAGTTCGACCAACTGGAAGTACTAGTACTGGACGAAGCAGACCGCATGCTAGATATGGGCTTTATCCGTGACATTCGTAAGATCCTAGCTCTGCTACCAAAACAGCGTCAGAACCTACTTTTCTCTGCAACTTTCTCGGATGAAATCCGCGACCTTGCGAAAGGCTTGGTGAACAACCCGGTTGAGATTTCCGTTAACCCGGCAAACTCGACGGCGAGAACGGTTGAGCAAAGCATCTACCCAGCAGACGTGAAGAAGAAAGCACCGATGTTGGTTAAATTGATCAAAGACGGCGATTGGAAGCAAGTGCTGGTGTTTACGAAAACGAAACACGGCGCAAACCGTCTGGCGAAGTTCCTGATCGAACAAAATCTACCGGCTGCTGCCATCCACGGCAACAAGAGCCAAGGCGCGCGTACCAAAGCACTGGCGGATTTTAAATCGGGTGAAATTCGTGTGTTGGTCGCGACGGACATTGCTGCGCGCGGTATCGATATTCCGCAATTACCGCAAGTGGTGAACTTTGAGCTACCGAAAGTGGCAGAAGACTACGTTCACCGTATTGGTCGTACTGGCCGCGCGGGCGAAGTAGGTAAAGCGATTTCACTGGTGTGTGCGCTAGAAGCATCTGAGTTGTTTGCGATTGAACGTTTGATTCAAGAAGTACTACCACGTAAAGAGTTGGAAGGTTTTGCGCCAACCAATGTGGTGCCAGAATCTAAACTGGATACGCGCCCAATCAAACCGAAAAAACCTAAGAAGCCGAAAAAACCAAAAGCGCCAAATGCTGCAAGTGAAAATGCCCCAGCAGCCGAAAAGAAAGCAGGCAATGGTGCAAACAAACCTAAACGTCGCTTCAACGGTGGTAGCAACGGCAACAAAAACAGCACCAACCAAGGCGGTGCAGGCAAGCCTAAAGGCAACCGTGAAGGCCAAAGTCGTGCAAACAGTAAACCAGATGACCGCAAACCTAACGGCAACAAGCCAAATGGTAATAAACCGAATGGAAATAAACCAAACGGTAATAAGAGTGGCAACGCTGGTAAACCGTCTGGTAACCGCAAGCCAAACAATGCTAAGCCTGCAGGAAACAAACCGTCAGGTCAGCGCCGTAAGCCTCGTCCGCAAGCTGCAAACTAACCTGTAAACGGCCCCCGATAGCAAATACAACAAAGCCGCTGATAATCTCAGCGGCTTTGTCTTTCTTAGAACACAGTTTTCTAGAACACTGCTTTGTTAAAACAGCCTACATTAAAGGTGTGATTCGAATATCTGCGATTTGCGCTTCGTTCTTTTCACCCTCAATACCACCTGCGTAGATGTAGGTTTCATTCGATTTGAGGTAACTCATATTGAAGTGGTCCTTCAGCGCGACCTGATAGGTTTTTCCCTGCTCCAACGTCACCTCAATTGGCGTTGAGTAACGCATACCTTGGTTTTCACCAATATGGCCCATCTGCAAGTAACCTTGACCAACCACTTTACCTGCATCATCCAATACCTCTAACAATTTCACGGTGTTCGTGATGCCAGTATTAAGTTGCCCTAGGTTATTGTTGTACCAAGCATCGAACTGGTAAGTGCCCGTTACAGGGGCTGTAAACGACTCTGCACCTTTTACGATGCCACTGTCTTTACTCACCGTAACCACTGAGACATTGTCTTTGAGTGGCTGATATTCGCCATCAAGTTTGATGCGGATCTCTTCACCGACACAAACAGGTTGGCTTGGGTTAGAACGGAAGCCTTTATCGTTAATGCTTTCAGCCAAATAACAAGCAAAACCTGTTGGCGTATCGGAATAAGATTGAGCAATCACGTTCTTTTGAATCAGCTCGCCATTGCGATACAAGTTCACGTTGTACTTACTCGTCACGTCAATCGAAACCGAATTATCAACGCTTTTTACCACCAATGTTGGCTCTTGCGGAGAATAAACGCGACTATCTTCACTTGCGTACGGTTTCACACCAGAAACTAAAGTAATGCTGCTATCTACATTCACAAGCGCGCCCAATGTCACGTGGAAATGCCCCTCATCGTCCATCGTGACATTTTCAACTGGGTAGTAACCTGTGTCATCTTTGCTTACTTCAGGCAAGTCAATCGTTACCGAGTAGTTCTTTCCTTTGAAGGCAAAGTTTTCCAACGTGATTTGTTCAGACTGAGCCAACAAGTTATTGCGCACCCAACTTGTGATAAACGGCTTCACTTCCAACTTGCCCGTTTCGGTATGGATGCCGAATAGGGTCTCTACCACCATGTTCAAGTAGCCACCCACAGACCAAAGCTGACGCTGAGAGTTAATAACTGGGCCATCCATGCTTGGATCTTCACCATGATCACTATGGATGATGAATGACTTACCAGAAAGCCACTCTAAGTTTTCCATGTTGGATAAATTGGTCGCTGTACCACGAACCAACGATTGAATGGCATTGTTCGCCGCAGCCACGTTTTGTGTTTGATGCGCGGCGCGCAAGCTGTACGCGGTAACAAATGGCCAAATTGCGCGGTTATGGTACACAGGCACATCCGGTTGTTGAGGGAAGTAAACCGGCACGCCAAACTCACTGTGGGGGTAATTGGCCATGATTTGCTTCGCCTGCGCATCACTTGCCACACCACTGATGATCGCCAACGCTTCGCCCAACATGTCATATTTGTCGACCGCGATGTCTTTGCCATTGTCAAACAAATAGCTTACGTACATACCGCGTTCGGCATTCCAAAACTGCTCGTTGATAGCGGTTTTTAACTGCTCAGCCCAATTGGTGTATTTGACCGCGTTGGTTGAATCGTACTTCTCTGCCAACTTAGCCGCGAGCTGAATCGCGCGGTAGTGAACCACGTTTGTCGATAACGCTTTGCTGCTACCAATTGTATTGACATCGTTTGGCGTCCACGTTGAATACGTTTGCTCACGCCAATCGAGGAATGATTGTTCACCAGTGTATAAACCGGATTTCGCATCAAAAGCCGCCAGGCGATCGGCTTCAAGTGTATTGCTGATCGCTTTGTAAGCGCGCTCAGAAAATTGGTTGTACTCTTCCCCATCTAATGCCGAAAGTAAGCGTTCAGCACCAAGCGCCCAAGTCGTGCGATCGGTACTGATTGGCCAACTGCCGCCAGTGCCCGTGTCTTGCACAATCTGCTCGCCATCGTATTGCTGATCGGTCGTGTCGCGGAAAGCAGACAATTTGAAATTCAAACCATTTTGCACCCGAGTTGGATTCATCAATGCAAGCGAAAGGTCTGCTGCGTACGCCAAATCACGCGTCCATACGTAATGCCACTTCGCGCCCGTCTCAAAAACTTCCGCTTTGATTGGGTTGTTGTAGTTGTAATTGCCGTCTTTGATTTCAGAAACGGCAAGCTGGTCTAGCTCTTTCATCGTCAATGCAAACAACGCGTCAAACGCGACATCACCCGACACCACTCGCGGCCCTGTTTGCTCATTAATCACTAAGCCTTGGTCGAGCGCATCACGCAATTCTGTCGTCGTTGAAATACCAAATTCACGCAGCTCCGCTTTAGGATCTTTCACCGAGAAAATCACGGTATCACTCGAGTCATCGTAATTGGCGAACAGTTTCACTTCTTTGCTCTGATGCCCTTCATGCACCATTGCAGGGTCGAGAATCGCATCAGAGTAGTATTTTTCCGCTTCTTCTTGTGTTGCTTTCGTCACAGTCATTGTCGCGCGACTTTCATCGGCAAAGCTCACAGAAAACTTGTAATACCCTTTGTCTTCAAACGTGATCTCAGAGTTGCAATCATCGTTCATACACGCTTCATTCGTGTCTGGTTTTGGCAGGTACTCCTGAGCTTTATCGAACGCCGCGGGCTCCTCAAAGTAGGTGTATTGGATCTGCCAACCCGGATCAGCAATCTTGAACTGATTACTACCTCGAGCGACGCGCAGTACGGTTTCGTACTCGTTATTACCCAAATAGTTTAGCTTGGCATGCTCTGCCGTGCCCCAATCCCCATTTAAACCACGTAAATATAAGTCGGCTGAAATAATTGGTTTGTCGACCGGCACTGGCGCATCAGAAGAATCTGACCCACATCCAGCAAGACCAATACAAGACGCGACAGCAAGCGCAATAAAACTCGGTTTCATGTTCATCCCTTAGATTGTTGTTTTGGCGACAGTCTAAAGAACACCTTTTTGAGGGGAAAATAGGAAGTCAGGAGCGAGCTATAGATAACATCTATACGTCAAACGCCAACAGTGATGTAGATCTATGAAATGCGCATAATTTCAATCAAATGAGATTACAGATTTGTGATTTATAAATGAAATTGTGCAAAATACCCCTCGTTCTTAGAGGGGAAAGAAAATGGACAAATCTCTGCAGCAATTTTTACTGGTTGCACGCTGCCAAAGCATCAGCGCTGCGGCAAGAATGGCAGGGTTAAGCCAGCCAACGGTAACAAGCAATTTAAAGAAGCTGGAAGAGAATCTCGGCGTGACGCTGTTTGAACGTCACCCTAATGGCATGGTATTGACCGAATACGGACGCATCCTCTATCGCCATAGCAACGCGATGCAGCATGAATACAACCAAATGATGCAAAGCATTGATGAACGGAAACAATACCAAGTCGGAAAAATTAAAATGGGTACTGGCGATGCGTGGTGGCCGCTGTTCGTCAAAAAAGCACTCAATGAACATCTGAGCAAGCAGCCATCGGCATCTACGCACGTCGAATTTGGCAACCACTTAGGCTTGATGGATTCATTAATCAGCGAACAGATTGAATTCTTCATCGGCCACGAGATTGTCGGCTTGTCGTCTAAATGTGATGTTACGTTTATTCCGCTATTTCAAACGGTTGATGCCTATTTTGTTTCCCCAAACCACCCACTTCTAGGGAAAACCGTCACCGAAGATATGCTGCACGAATACCCCGCTCTTTCGGTCACTTATGACGCTAAGAAATTCGCTCACGTCATCGATAACCCAATCCCGAAGCAAAATGAACGCGAAAGGCAGCAACTGGATGACAGACCGACTTACGAAGTGGATTCTCTGCTCGCCAGTATTGATGTACTGAAAGAAAGCGTCGCGGTGATGTCTTATACCGGCCACCTCAAACCGTATTTGGAATCCTTTGGCTTACGATGCTTAACCATGGAAAACGAACCAAACCCTGGCACCGTCGGGATTTATCGCCACCGCCGAGAAACCTCTGAATCGCATCTAGATCTGATTGCTGGCATCACTCAGCGCGCTAAATTGCTCAACTAGAAAGTCCAAAAACAGGCGAACTCTTTTCGGTTGATATTGGCGGCTTTGATAAATGACATGTAGATCCGCTTCAGCGCCTTGCGAAAAGGCGCTGAAGTTTTTCATATACCCATCCAAAACCGTTACTAAACGTTGTTTTTTGAGGTCTTGCTGAATATCTAAAATCGATTTCAATGCAATCCCCGCACCGTCCAACGCCCATTGTCGAATCACTTCACCATCATCAGAAAATCGCTTTGGCGTGACCGTGATCGATTGGTGAGACTCTTCATCTTTAAAGTGCCACGTTTTTAATTCTTCATTGCTGCGCACCATGGCTAAGCAGCGATGATCCGCGAGATCTTGTGGACAGTTTGGGACACCTTGCTTCGACAAATAGTCAGGTGATGCGCACAGCACGCGTTGACTCGACGCCAGCCTGCGCGAAATGAGATTGCTGTCCGCTAACTCGCCATAACGAATCACCAAATCGAGCCCCGATTCAGCCAAGTTCGATAAATTGTCATTAAGATAAAGATAAGGCGTCACATCCGGATATTGCTCAGAAAAAGCCGACACCATCGGCGAAATAATTTGTTTGCCAATATCTCGTGGAGCTGAAATTTTCAACGTTCCGCGCACTTGCGAAATACCCGTTTGCAGCAAGTTTTCCGTCTCTTTCACGCTATCAATGATGTTCAGACAAGCTTGATGGTACATTGCCCCTGCGTCCGTGAGTGATACGTGGCGTGTGCTTCGGTTGAGCAGCTTTACGCCATAGCGTTCTTCTATCGCTTGCAGCCTTGCCGTTACCGTCGCCGGAGACAAACCTAACTCCCTTCCCGCCGCTGCCAGACCTTGATGTTTAACGATGCTGACAAACAACGTCATATCCGAAAACTTATCCACCTTCACGCCCTTATTATTTGGAAAAACTGAATAATCAATTCAGATATAACCCAATTATCAAATTAAGTCGAATCCATATACTGACCCTATCGACATTGTTTAGACCCAGAACGTTATGTGACAGGGCAAAGTTAAACGCCGTAACGCTGTTCAACGCACAACAACACGCCCTACCCAGCCAAGAGATAGGAAACAAAAAATGAAACTGTACATTTATGAACATTGCCCCTTTAGCGCCCGCGTCCGTTTTGTCGCAGGCATGCTGAATATTCAGCTCGACGTCATCAACATTGCTTATGACGACGAGAGCACCACCACAAACATCATCGACGCAAAACAAGTTCCTCTTTTGATCAA
Organism: Vibrio sp. Vb1554; assembly: GCF_033344235.1. Classification (NCBI taxonomy): domain Bacteria; kingdom Pseudomonadati; phylum Pseudomonadota; class Gammaproteobacteria; order Vibrionales; family Vibrionaceae; genus Vibrio; species Vibrio sp. Vb1554. Next base: position 328,315 of record NZ_JAWPOJ010000002.1, read on the forward strand.
AGACGATGGTGAAGCGATGGCGGAAAGCTTAGACATCATCAACTACTTCCTTGAATTGGCATCTTCAAATGAAAGCAGCCAACCCTCAGCACCGGTTTTAGACTGGCAAAAACAAGCGTTTTTACCGCTACAAAAAGTCGGATATCCGCGTTGGTCAAACATGACGTTACCGGAATTTGCAACAGAAACCGCTAAACAAGCATGGCGTGCAAAAAAAGAAACCGAAGCGTTAAATTTTGAAGCCTTGATTAACGATACACCTGCGATTGCGAAAGAAGTCGCCGCTTTGATAGAACAAACTAAACCCTTGCTCAACCTAAGTTCAGAAAAGCAAACGTCACTGGTTGATCAAGCCATTATGTTCTCCATTCTACGCGGCTTTTTCAGTGCGCCCGAAGTGCAATGGGATCCAGCCGTACTTCATTGGATGGCAACCGCTCGTAAAGCGACCAACGTGCCAGTACTTATCTAAGGAGCGCATCATGAAACAAAGAACAAATAAGCTGTTTGAACCAGCTCAACTGAAAGCGTTGTCACTACAAAACCGTATTGTCATGGCACCAATGACTCGCGCACGCACCACTCAGCCGGGCAACATCCCGAATGAGATGATGGCAACGTATTATCAACAGCGCGCTTCTGCCGGACTGATCATTTCCGAAGCCACGCAAATTTCGGACGATTCTCAAGGCTATTCGTTCACCCCTGGCGTTTACACCGATGCGCAAGTGGCGGGCTGGCAAGGTGTGACCCAAGCGGTCAAATCACAAGGCGCAGCGATGTTTTGTCAGCTATGGCATGTGGGCAGAGTGTCTCACCCAACATTCCAAAATGGTGAACAGCCTATCGCGCCATCTGCGCTCGCTCCGGTAGAGACGCAAGTTTGGATTGCAGATGAACAAGGCAACGGCAATATGGTCGATTGTGTTGAGCCTCGCGCCATGACACAAGCAGATATCAACCGAGTTGTCGGTGATTTCGCGAACGCAGCCAAACGCGCCATTGAATCGGGTTTTGATGGTGTAGAAATCCACGGCGGGAATGGGTATCTGATCGATCAGTTCTTAAGAACCAACTCAAACCATCGAACAGACAACTACGGCGGTTCACGAGAAAATCGTATCCGTTTTCTTATCGAAGTAGTGGAGGCAGTTATCGCCGCTGTTGGTGCGCATCGAGTTGGAGTGAGATTGGCACCATTTATTACGTTTAAAGATATGGACTGCCCAGATATCGTGCCAACAATCTTGGAAGCATCAAAACAACTGCAGGATCGTGACATCGCCTACTTGCACTTGTCCGAGGCTGATTGGGCCGATGCACCAACGATTCCAGAGACGTTCCGAATCGAACTTAGAAAGCGCTTTCGCAACGCTATCATTGTCGCAGGTCGCTACGATCCTCAACGAGCAAACGAAGTATTAGAGAAAGGCTACGCGGATCTTGTCGCATTCGGACGGCCATTCGTAGCAAACCCAGACTTAGTCTCTCGCTTGCAACATCACCATCCGTTGGCAGAACTCGATGGCTCAACGTTGTTTGGCGGAAACGAACGAGGCTACACCGATTACCCTGCTCTGCAACAGGAATGCGCAGAACAGGCCTAACAAAAAAGCCCCAACCTAGCAGCTACGGTTGGGGCTGTCACCAAACTAAAATTGGTTTTAGCTAGCTTAATCTGGCTAAGAGTTAAATCACTTCTAATGCGCCGCAGCGCCAAGGTTCGATAACGACTTTGATGTGGTCATTTGGCGTCATTAACTGTCTAAACGCGTCTTCGACACCGTCGATTCCCACTTTGGCGGTGAGCATTTTCTGCCAAGGCAACTTGTGTTCGGCAATCGCTTGTAGGCATTGCTCAAACTCGTGCGGTTGGTAGTAGTAAGAGAATCTCAAGTCGAGCTCTTTTACCGTCGCGTACGCGTAGTTAATGATTGCGGGTGTCGTATGGATACCCGAGATGACGATTCGCGCTCGGGCAGGGGCGCGGCGCATAAAATCGTCAATCAAGGTATGCTTGCCCACACACTCATAAATGACCAGACGTGAGTTCATCGCGTACTGCTCACCAACGGCGATCTCGTCTTCCTTGGTCGGGTTGATCAATCGATTTGCGCCAAACTCGCTGGCAAGTTGCAGCTTTTCTTCCTGAAGATCGACCGCAAGAATATTGCTGACGCCACGTTGTTTCAGTGCAGCAATCACCGCCAGCCCTATAGGACCGCAACCGACAACCAGCGCTGTTTCTTCCGTCTCGATTTCACTGCGATTGACCGCGTGCAAACCGACCGCCAGTGGTTCAGTCAGTGCCGCCGCCTCAGATGGCATTCCGTCTGGCACAGGTAGCAATAACGCTTCATCAAGCAGGAAGTACTCAGAGTAAGCGCCATAAGTACCCGGAGTAACACCAACGCCCGCGCCATTTTGGCTGAGCAACATCGGCACTGAGGTGACTCGGCTACCAACGGACAACGTTTGCTGCGTATCGGCACCGTATTCGATAATTTCCGCACAGAACTCATGCCCCAACATCACTTGAGCGTGCTCACCGGCTTCATCAGGCATCAACCCGAGCTGGTGGAATACATCAAATACCTCATCCGCGTGTCGAGTAATGTGAAGGTCGGAGCCACAAATGCCACAGGCAAGGCTGCGAACCAACACTTGTCCCGCTGCAGGTTTAGGGATTTCGACTTGCTTCAGGCGGACACTACCATCTTGCATTACGATACTGTTCATCTGTTGCATGGGGTTACTCCGCTAGCTCATCGCTTAGGCCAGCAATCGCACCCGGTTTGATGTAACGCGCGGTAAAGCCTTGTGCTTTCGCTGTTGCAATAACAACTTGCTCAATCCAACCTGCATCCATGATGTTGATGAAGTTACCTTCTTCGTCAAAGTTAATGTTGGCACCTTGGATCACCATAAATCCGTCGGCACCGCCTGAGCTTTCAGGGCAGTGGAAGGTATGAATTGAACCGCCCGGCTCATATAAGTAGCTGCCAGCGGTTTGGACTTGGTCCGGATACTCGATGTAGTGCCAAGCGCCACTCAGGGTATAGAAATGCACCACACCAGTGTGGTAGTGCTTAGGCAGAGTGATACCCGGTTTGAATTTGGCGCGAACCACCCAAGTCCCGTTTTCTGGATCAAGAAACAACGGGTAAACATCCACACCCGGTAACGCGTCTTCGATGATCGACTCTTCATTAGTATTAAGAGTTAATAAGAAATCTTGGTGCTGAATAACTTCTGGTAATGACATAACTTACATCCTCGCTATTGCTGTAATGTGGCGTACTCGCCTATCCCATAAGTGGGTACTTAAAATTCTCGAAACCGTCAGATGCGCTGATGGTACAACCGTTGATACAGTTGGCTTTCTCGCTGACCAGAAACGCCACCACATCAGCAATCTCTTCTGGTTGTGTGAAGTTTTGACGCATCTGTTCTTTGCGGATGTGGTCCCACAGGCCAATCTCTTCGTATTGCCTTAACATCGGAGTATCAACGCGTCCCGGAGCGACAGCGCAAACACGAATACCCAATGGTGCGAGTTCTAATGCGGCGCATTTGGTCATCATATCGACTGCGGCTTTACTGACGTTGTAGGTAAAGGTCATCTCAGACGCCATTCGTGCGTAAACAGAAGAAGTATTGAGGATCACGCCCGGCGTGCCTTGCGCTTGGAATTGTCTTCCAGAGGCAAGAATGCCGTAGTAAACGCCATTTTGGTTGACCTTAGAGATCGGCTCAAAATCGGCAATTGGGTCGTGGTCAAGCAGAGGTTTCGGTGCACCGATGCCCGCGTTGTTGACCATGATGTCAAGCGAGCCAAACTGTTCGACCGCGCACTTCACCATAGCTTCAACTTGTTGGTAATCGGTGACGTCCGCGACAAAGGTTCCCAACTGCTTTGGGTCAAAACTTGTGTACATTTGCAGTGATTGTTCTGAAATATCGACAGCAAGCACTTTGGCTCCTTGCTCTCTCAGCTTTGCAATGATGGCTTGGCCAATTCCACCAGCTGCCCCAGTCACAATGGCCGTTTTATTGATAAGTTCCATACAGCTTCTCATCCATGCTTTGTTGTTATCGAAATGTAACTTAGATCAACTCACTGGCACTCACTTGACCTTTTACGAAGTAAATTTGATATATTGCGATTTACAACCTGTTAACATTTTAAAATCGAGACATGTATATCGTACGAAGTGGCGCTGCTGATAAATTTGATAGCTTGGTTTCAGAATTAGGTCAGAATCCGCAAGAGATAATGGCCGCTGTTGGCCTGTCTGCGGCGCAGTTTCGCAATCCCGATACGTATCTCGCCTACCCTAGGCTGGCTGAATTGCTGGAGGAAGCGGCTGCTCGTTGTCAGCAACCGCTGTTTGGCGTGTTGCTCTCCGAGCGTCAAAACCTACAGAGCTTGGGAGACTTGCCAATGCTGGTTTCCCGGGCGCAAACGGTCGGTGAAGCCTTGGCGCGGGTGAATGATTTTCTCTATCTGCATTCGTCAGGGGTCACTCTCAACATGACGCCACAAGATGATTGGGTACGGTTGTCGCTCAATATTGATGTGCACAGCGAACGAGGTATCGCGCAGTTGATGCAGCTCAGTGTGTCGCATCTGGCGATGTTTATTGCCAGTCTGCTTGATATTGAAGCAAGTCACTTCGCGCTACATTTGACTCAACACGCAACATTGGAAGTAGAAAAAAGCAAGTTTGCCCAGCAGAACAAACTGCGTTTCGGTGATAAGTTTGACGGTATCCTACTTAAAGCGACTCTGCTTAACGCTAAGAACCACCAAGATGAAGACGCACTAGAGCGCCATTTTCAACAGCACCTCAAAGAGCTGCAAACCCGTTACCCCAACAATCTCAGTGACCAAGCAGCAAACATGATTGGCCGTCTGCTCTCAACCGGAGAATGCAGCGTTGAGCGCGTTGCAAGAGCATTGGATCTGCATCCGAGAATGCTGCAAAACAAGCTGAAACAACAGGGCACAAATTATCGGCAGCTTTTACAACAAGTGCGTCAGGATTTCGCCGAACAGCGATTGCATGAGAATATTCAGAGTATTACCGATATCGCGTTGCAACTGGGCTATGCAGAAACTGCGGTCTTCAGCCGCCACTTTCGTCGCTGGACGGGAAAATCGCCAAGGCAATGGCGACAAGAAAAAACTCAGTTACAAACGTTTAAGCCCATCAGATAAAAGCATAAATAACCTATCGCTCAAACTAAAAAGTGTGAGGTGGGAGGGTTGGTATCGAGAATTTCAGCAATCACAGATAACCCGTGTTTGATGTAGCCTCGGTTTGTTTCTGCTCCCAAACTGATTCGCACGTAAGGCATTGGCTGATTAGTATCGAGAACAAACGGTTTGTATCCCGTGATCTGCACCCCTGAACGCTTAGCCGAAGCAACCAGGTCATCGCTATTCCACTGCTCGGGTAGTCTCAACCAAATATGCTGTCCATTCGGGTGCGAGCTATAAACATGCCCTTCTAAAGCGGCTTTTGCTATTCGCTGTCGCTTAGCAAACTCATTGACTTGAAAGCGAATAAGTCGATTTAACGTACCGTTTTCGATCCACAAATGAGCGACTTCAAATGGTAATGGAGTCGCAGACCAACTCGTAGCCGCTAAACGACCAATCGCGTGCTGCAGAAAATGACGTGGGACCGTCAGATAGCCAGTGCGCATGCCTGGCGCTACAACTTTGGTTAAACTGGTGACATAGAAAGCTTGTTCGGGTAACAATGTGGCAAGGGGTGGGACACGGTTAGGTTCTAGTGCTCCATACACGTCATCTTCAATGACATAGATGTCGTATTGCTGCGCAATATTCGCTATCGCCTCTCGGCGTGCAACATCCATATGCGCACTAGTCGGGTTAGCCATGCTCGGTGTGCAACACAATACCTTGATTGGTTTGTGTTTACATGCCCATTCAAATGCATCCGGCGTTATACCAAACTCATCCATTTCAAGTGGTTGCAACTTAAATCCAAGCATTCTCGAGCGAGAGATCAAGCCATGATCAACCAAGTGACCACAAGCAACTAAATCACCGTGTTCAACAACTGTGCTTAAAGCCAACGTTAAACCATGGCATGCACCATTTGTGAGTAATATTTGATCGGCACCCACATCCAGCCCTTGGCTACTTAGAAATCGTACTCCTGACTCAATATGATGAGGCTGACCTGTTACCGGCTTTGCTTTACTGATCAAACCACGATTGTTTGTTTGCCCAGTAATCTCCATTAACGCCTGATTAAAAAGCGTAATGTGGCGATCGGTCACCACTGGATGTGCAATCGACATATCAATTTCATCCGGCGTTTCTTTCATCTCTTGTGTCAGCATGAACTCCGTGTCCGTACTTTCATCCACAAAACCTGATTTGACAAAAGTACCATTCCCAACCCAAGACTCGATCGCCCCTTTTTTCTCTGCATAACCATATGCATGGCTCACCGTTTGTACGCTGACGCCAATTTGCTCTGCAAACTCACGATGTGTGGGTAATCGAGTTCCCGGTTTTAGATAACCACTGCGGACACATTCGACAAGATAGTTACCAATGGAGATGTATTTAGCGGTGCCTGGCCGAATGATCGGGTTCAAAGAAATTGTCATGACACAATATTTTAATTGATTCATTTTTAATGCTCATTGTAACTTCCATTTAACAAATGGCGAACTTTAACTCACAAAACGAGGTGAAATGCACAAAAATAAACCACAATTGTAATGATTGACATGAAATGTATGGGTTAAACAAACATGTTAAACAGCATCGTTCAATCCAAATACAACCCCAGAGGTAAATTGCAATCATTTTTAACGCAGATCTGGCTAGCTGGTAGAAGGTAGAAATACCTCAGCGTCTCCGAAGGCCCATAAGGCGTCGGATTTCTAACAAGGAGAAAATATGAGAGGCGTTGCTTTGCATTTTACACTGGATGAGTTCCAGGATCGGTTAACGAAAGTTCGGCAATCGATGGAAGAAAGAGAATTGGATGTCCTTATCATTCATGACCCTTCTAACATGGCGTGGCTGACAGGCTATGATGGGTGGTCTTTTTACGTGCCACAATGTGTCGTTGTTGGTCCATCTGATGAGCCAGTTTGGTTTGGACGCTGCCAAGATGCCAACGGAGCATACAGGACTGCGTATATGTCGGCAGAAAACATTACCTACTATCCAGACCATTATGTAATGAACCCGCCGTTACACCCGATGGATTTCCTAGTCGAAGCCGTACTGGCTCCGCGCCTTTGGGATCGTGGTCGTATCGGCGTAGAAAAAGATAACTATTACTTTAGCGCCACCGCTTACGAATCACTCACTACGCACCTACCGAATGCTCAACTTCTCGATGCAACCGGACTAGTCAACTGGTGCCGCGCCGTTAAATCCGATCAAGAACTGGCGTACATGTACCGTGCCGCTCGCATTGTTGAAAATATGCACCGCGTCGCGTTCGACATGATTGAACCAGGATTACCGAAACACCACCTTGTTGCCGAGATTAACCGCCAAGCCGTGCTCGGGCATGAAGACCACTTTGGCGATTACACCGCGATTGTGCCGCTTTTGCCATCAGGTTCTGATGCTTCCGCACCTCACCTGACTTGGGATGACAGACCCTTCAAGAAAGGCGAAGGGACGTTTTTTGAAATCGCAGGGGCGCACCGCCGTTACCATTGCCCACTCTCACGCACTATTTTTCTTGGCGAGCCTGACGACAAGTTTAAACGAGCCGACGAAGCCCTAACTCTAGGACTTGAAGCGGGCTTGAAAGTGGCAAAGCCCGGAAATACCTGCGCCGACATCGCCAATGCACTAAACCAGGTTCTCGATAAAGCGGGATTCTCACGCGAAGGCGCCCGTTGTGGCTATCCAATAGGTTTGAGCTACCCGCCAGATTGGGGGGAACGAACCATGAGTTTGCGAGACACCGATAAAACCATCTTGAGAGAAGGTATGACATTCCATTTAATGCCGGGGCTGTGGTTCAAAGATTGGGGGTTAGAAACAACGGAAAGTATCGTCATTACCCATGATGGAGCAAAAACATTGTGTGATTTTCCACGCCACTTATTTGTTAAACACTAATTTTTCAAACCTTAAGCTCTGTTGAGCCAGGTCTGAGAACTAAAAGGACTTGATATGCAAAAAAGCTCGATCACAGCCACCATAGACTTTGACCGAGAAGGTGTACAGCACGGCTTTTTAACGCTGCCCTATTCACATGACGACTCCGCTTGGGGCAGTATTATGATACCTATCACCGTGATCAAAAATGGTCACGGACCAACCGCACTGCTTACTGGCGGTAATCACGGAGACGAATACGAAGGCATCACCAGCCTGCTAAAATTGACGAACTCGCTTCAGGCAGATCAAATCCAAGGTCGTGTCATTATTGTACCCATGATGAACTTACCTGCGGTACAAAATGCCTCACGTACGTCGTTTATCGATAAAGGGAATTTAAATCGCAGCTTTCCCGGCAACCCCATAGGCACAGTGACCGAGAAAATTGCGGATTATTTTACTCGTTACCTAGTTCCTAAGTGCGATTTTGCGTTAGACATTCACTCAGGTGGTAAAACGTTAGATATCGTGCCGTTCGCCGCTGCCCATCGTCTCGACAATCTCGATCAAGAAGAAGCCTGCATATTAGGTGCAAAACTGTTTGGCGCACCTTACACCATGATCTTGCTCGAAATGGACGCCACCAGCCTGTATGACACTGCCGTGGAGTCTCAGGGAAAAATCTTTGTTACCACCGAACTAAGAGGAGGCGGAACCAGCACTCCAGAAACCATCGCTTATTCCGACCGTGGCATTCGCAACTTCTTACGCTTCTCAGGCAACTTGCCCGGTGACTACGAACAACCAACCCAACCAACTAAGTTATTAGATATGCCTGATGCAAGTTGTTATGTGCAAAGCCAGCACCACGGCATCACAGAATACTTATTTGATCTTGGCGATACCGTCAAAAAGGGAGATGTATTAGTGAGAATCTTCTCGACCGAGCGCACAGGTACCGCCCCCGTTGAGTACAAGTCACAGCGCAATGGTATTTTCGCGGCACGTCGTTTTCCTGCTATGGTGAATATCGGTGACACTATCGCAGTTATAGCCGAAGACTGCGGCGAGATAGGCTGATTGAAAAGCCAACTAAAGAAATCAAAACAAATGGCATACCAGAAGCAAACTGGAAAGCACCTTATAACAGCGACCAGTCATCAGCCTTTATGAAATGATTAGTATTCAACAGGGAGACTCATAATGCGCCTCGATCGCTACGACGTAAAAATTCTACAAATACTTCATGATAATGGTCGTATCACCAAATCTCACCTTGCCGAGGCCATCAACCTATCCGTGAGCCCTTGCTGGGAGCGCGTCAAAAAACTGGAAGAAGCAGGCATCATTGAAGGTTACGGAGCAAAAGTAAATACCGATATTTTGTTCAAACGAACGTCGGTTATGGTTGAAGTTACGCTCAAAGAACACAACGCCCAAGCGTTCAAACGCTTCGAGCAACTGGTTCAACATTCACCAGAAGTCACTGATTGCTATGCCACGGGCGGTGGTATCGATTACATCCTTAAAATTCAGTCAGAAGATATCGACCAATATCAGCGGCTTATCGACAACTGGTTAGACTCAGATGTGGGCATTGAGCGCTACTTTACTTACATTGTGACAAAAACAATCAAACGTGATGCGGGCACATTCGAAGTAAACCAAAACGCTTTGTTATAAAAGGGAAAATGCGTATCAGGCATGAACAGAAAAAACACCATATTTAACGGCACTAAAAAGAAAGTTCTGACGTTTTAAACCTCGGTATCAGAAATTATTTCGGTCACTTCTCCATTACAGTTTCATTATGGACAACGATGCTGGGAGAAGGACTCATGGCAGCACTGCACAGCTTACACGCTGAAGAATTAAAAGCCTCGCACGACATGATGGCGATAATGAAAGACGTACGTTTGGTGAGAGGTTTAGCGTACGTGAATGGCAAATGGGTAAGTGGTGATCAATTTCATCCGGTGGATAATCCAGCAGATGGCACGGTCATCGGTTACATCACTAAGCTATCTCAGCAACAACTCTATCAAGCGATTGATGAAGCCGACCAAGCCTTTCGTCAATGGCGAAAAATGCAAGCAGAAGAGCGCGCTGAAATTCTCATGCGTTGGCACGACCTGATTCTAGAATCAAAGCAAGACCTTGCTCATTTGATGGTGATGGAGCAAGGAAAAACACTAGGTGATGCTGTAGGTGAGATTGACTACGGCGCATCCTTTGTTCGTTGGTTTGCCGAAGAAGCACGCCGCTGTTATGGCGAAACCATCCCAAGTCATATTCCGAATGCGCAGCTATCAACGGTGCGCGAGCCAATTGGTGTCGCAGCACTGATTACGCCATGGAACTTTCCTAATGCCATGATCACACGCAAAGCCGCAGCCGCACTAGCAATAGGCTGTCCGGTGCTCATTAAGCCAGCCAGTGAAACGCCTTTTTCTGCGTTAGCGTTGGCAGAGTTAGCAGATCGAGCTGGCTTTCCACCTGGTGTGTTTAACGTGATCACTGGCGATGCGGTGATGGTGTCACAAACCTTGTGTCACTCCGATAAAGTCAAAGCGCTCTCGTTCACAGGCTCAACTCGAGTAGGCAAACTATTGCTACGCGACGCGGCACAAACCGTGAAGAAGTGCAGTATGGAACTCGGTGGTAACGCCCCTTTCATCGTGCTGCCAGATATGGATGTCGAGCAAGCAGCCAAAGCCGCCGTGGATGCGAAGTTTCAAACCGCAGGACAAGACTGCTTGGCCGCAAACCGTATTTTCGTCCCTGACGATAAGTACGAAGCGTTTTTGGAAGCGTTTGCCAAAGAAATGAGCCACATCGTTTTGGGCAATGGCTTAGACGAAAAAACCACCATGGGACCACTTATTAATCGCACTGCGGTGGATAAAGCGCATGATTTGGTGCGTGACGCGCTCGACAAAGGCGCGCGATTGGTAGCGGGATACAACCAGCCCGTACCAGGCGAAAACTTCTTCGCGCCGACATTGCTAGCCGATGTAACCCCTGAAATGGCGGTGTATCGCGAAGAGAATTTTTGTCCTGTGGCAGGCGTATTGCCTTACCAAGACTTAGATACCGTGATTGAAATGAGCAACGACACTGAGTACGGCTTAGCTGCCTATGTTTATGGTCACGATATTCACCAAATTTGGCACTGCATGCGCGGTTTGGAGTTTGGCATGGTGAGCGTGAACTCCGTCAAAATGACAGGGCACCCTATCCCATTCGGCGGCGTGAAACAGTCTGGTCTTGGACGAGAAGGAAGCCGTCACGGATTTGAAGAATACAGCGAAATCAAATACTGCTGCTTAGGCGCTTTACCAACCGTCAGTGGCAGTTGAGACACGAAATATGGATATCCAATTATTCGAGGAGAAGGATCATGAGTAACAAAACCCAACAACTTTTAGAGATCGATCGTCAGAGAGTATTTCATGCCTCAACCCACCTGAAGCAGTATGCGGCCGGGGAGCTTCCGGGAAGAATTATCTCGAGCGGAAGCGGAATACGCATCACCGATTCAGAAGGCATCGAGCTGATAGACGGCTTTGCCGGGTTGTATTGTGTAAACATTGGCTATGGCAGGACCGAAATGGCCGATGCGATTTATGAGCAAGCCAAAGAACTGGCGTACTACCACACGTACGTCGGTCATACGAACGAAGCGCTCGTGACACTGTCAGATCGCATCATCAAAATGGCGCCTGAAGGCATGAGCAAAGTTTACTACGGCATGTCAGGCAGCGACGCGAACGAAACTCAACTTAAGTTGGTATGGTATTACAACAATGCTCGTGCTCTACCAGAGAAGAAAAAAATCATTTCGCGTGACCGCGGCTACCATGGTTCAAGTATCGCGTCCGGTTCAATGACAGGTTTGCCGCTGTTCCACGCCCATTTTGATTTACCACTTGAGCGTATCAAACACACCATCGCGCCATATTATTATCGCCGTGAAGACGAGAGTATGTCTGAGCTCGAATTCTCTCAATATTGCGCAGATCAACTCGAAGCGATGATCTTGGAAGAAGGCCCAGAAACGGTAGCAGCAATGATTGCAGAACCAGTGCTCGGTACTGGCGGTATTGTGCCACCACCAGCAGGGTACTGGCAGGCGATTCGCAAAGTGCTCGACAAATACGATGTACTCTTGATTGCGGATGAAGTGGTGTGTGGCTTTGGTCGCCTCGGCTCCGATTTTGGCTCACTGCACTACGACATGAAACCAGATCTCATCACGGTAGCGAAAGGGTTAACCTCAGCGTATCAACCGCTGTCTGGCGTGATCGTCGGTGAACGAGTTTGGAGTGTGCTAGAAAACGGCACCGACCAATGGGGCGCTATCGGACACGGTTATACCTACTCTGGTCACCCAATGGGAGCGGCAGCCGCGAACTGCAACCTCGATATCATTGAACGTGAAGGCTTGGTAAAAAACGCGGCCGAAGTCGGCGCTTACTTGCAGCAACGCATGGCGGAGACGTTTAGCGATCATCCATTGGTCGGTGATACTCGTGGCGTTGGCTTGTTGCATGCGTTGGAGTTTTCTTCAGACAAGCTCCGCCGTGCACACTTTGATCCAAACTTGAAAGTAGGCCCGCAAATCGCGGCGGCCTGTTTAGAGCAAGGCTTAATCGCTCGCGCTATGCCACATGGTGACATCCTTGGTTTTGCTCCACCGCTTATCGCGAATCGTAACGATATAGACACCATTGTCGACAAAGCGCATCAAGCGGTAAACAAAGTGATGGATAACCTCGTCACATCTAAACAGTGGCAACCATAACCCACCTAGATTTCAGTAATGCTCGCGGGCTTTGGAGAAGGCCCGCTTTGCACTTTCCATTAAAGAGATAACAAGCCAACCAAACATTTTAGACCCATAGAAAGCACTATTATTTACTACAAGTGGCAATAGTGGGTAAAATGCCCAAAATTGCGCACTAACTGGATAAAACATGGCAAAACTTACCCTTCAAGAACAAATGCTGAAAGCTGGCTTAGTTAATGAAAAGAAACTAAAGAAAGCGAAGAAAGGCTCTAAAAAATCACGCGTTCAAGCACGCGAAGTAAAAGCGGCGGTTGAAGAGAATAAACGCCAACAGTTAGAGCGTGATAAACAATTGAGCGAGCAACAAAATGCTGAGCGATTAAATAAAGAGATCAAAGCGCAGATCAATCAATTGATTGAGATGAACAAGATCGACTTAAAAGATGGCGACATCAAATACAACTTCACTCACGGTACGCTAGTGAAATCACTTTATGTAGATTCACTTATCCGCGAGCAGTTGATCAAAGGTATTTTGGCAATCGCAATTGTTGGTGAAAGCTATGTTGTCATTCCACGTGGAGTAGCGAATAAAATTACTCAACGTGATGAGTCCGTAATCATCGAACAAAAAGAACCTGAATCGGACATTCCAGCAGAAGACGATCCATACGCAGATTTCGTCGTGCCTGACGATTTGATGTGGTAACAATAAATTAATCGATACATCAACGAAAAGAGCCGCTAATGTAACATCAGCGGCTTTTTTTATAGAAAAATAATCTACAGAGATGATGTTTTGTTATTGCTTACTTAGAAGCAAATTCGCACCTGATGCAGCTAAAAACAACGAACATCCGCGATTGAAACGTTTCGCCATTTTTGGATTTGAAAACCAGTGCCTCAAGTACAAACCAAAGATGGCATAGATTGAAATGGCGACCATTTCTAATATCAAAAACGTGGAGCCAAGGGCAAAAAACTGCTCTTGAACGTTGGCATTGGCATCAACAAATTGCGGCAAGAATGCAGTAAAAATAAGTATCGCTTTCGGGTTGCCAACAGCAAGCGTAAATTCTTGCTTCGCAAGTCCTGCGTAATTGCGCGAATTGTCCAAGTCAGAGATCGGGCTGGACTCTGAACGCCAAAGGTTAAAAGCAATCCACAGTAGATACAGCGCTCCTACCAACTTTATTGCCAAAAATAGCATTTCTGACGTATACAAAATCACAGCCAGACCTGATGCAGACAACGCAATCATCGCTGAAAAAGCAGCAATTCTGCCTAAACTGGCCGTAAACGCGGCCCTAAAGCCGTAACAACGCGCATTATTCATTGCCAATAAATTGTTTGGGCCTGGAGCCATATTTAGAGCGAAGCAAGCAGGAATAAAAAGGAGAAGCTGCCAAATATCCATAATAAAATGGTCTTAGTGAGTGATTTTGATCGGTACCCTAACATCTGTTAATAAAGTGAGTAAACCACAAACCGATCTTAAAGCAACTCAGCATCAAATCGTGCCGTGCGAGCTTGAACTAACGTGCAGTTCGTTTCAGCCATCAGCTCCGCTAGGGTGATGTTTGGGTTTTGTCTCACCAAACGTATCAACTTCACGTCCAAAGGTTCCAATTTGTCTTGGTGAGCAAGTAGAGCTTGTTCGATCTTGTTGATCGCAAATCGCATCGTCTCTGCTTCTTCGTTTTTGAGATACTCTAAAAACGCTTTTACATCCAAAGCCTCGCCTGAGATTTGCCAATGACGAGATCGTCTAATTCGCTTAAGATCGCACTGTTTTTCTGCTGCGAGTGTTTTCGCTCGCTTGGCATGGTCGCCCCCAATACGGTGAATCAAGGATGGGAGCGAAATCGTAATCTTCGTCTCTTTCATGGCCTTTTCTTTCATCGCCTTAGCCCTCAACCACCGACACATTCTCGCCAACCCAAGCCAACAACTGTTTTGCCGCTTTGGATAACACCTGATTTTGACGCACGATGTAGCCGAAATCAGTGTTTGGAAAACTTGGCAAAGGCGTAACTTCTCGAGAAAGCTTTAATCTCGGATCGAGCGAAAAATCCGGCACAATAGCAGTCCCAAACCCCGCTTCCGCCCAGTCGATTTGTGCTTCCACACTGCCCACTTCCATCACGCGATGCTTAGGCAGATTTAGTTCAGGTAAAGACGCATCAATCAGCTCTCGGGTTCGAGTATCGTGCCCTAGCAGGATCAGCGTCTGGCTCTCTTTTCGATTGTCTTGCCACTCAAAAATGTTATCGCCAAACGCACACCAGTGAATTTGCGTGAGAGGCGTAAAATGCAGCGGTTGACTCTCTTTTTGTGCGATAACAAAGCCGATATCGGCACGCGCACTTTTCACCAAATCCACCGCTTGAGAAGATGTGGTATTGAACAATGCCAAGTCGATCCCCGGATATTCACTTTTGAATTGCTGAAATGGTTTGATAAGCAGTAAACGTGAAACAATATCGCTCGCCGCAATAGAAAGCGTCCCCTGCGTAAGATCGTTGATGGCATTGAGATCCGACTGACAAATTTGCAGCTCATTAAGCATCCGCTGCGCCGTAGCTAACAAACGCTTCCCCGCTTGCGTCAACTGCACGGGATTTCGCTCAATCAATTTCGTGCGCGTGGCTTGCTCCAACTGCTTGATATGCAAACTTACGTTCGGCTGCGTCATGTGCAGTTCCGTCGCTGTTTTACCAAAGTGTTTTACCTCTGCAAGAGTTACGAAGGTTCGCAGCCAGTTCAAATCTAACATTGCCAATTCCGATATGAAATTCTTATCAAGTTAATGAGTATAATTAATTTCTCTTATTATGGCGAACACCTTAAGATTTTTGCATCTGTTTTTGGAGATTAAATTATGTCGTCTATCGTTGTTGTGGGTGCAAACTGGGGTGATGAAGGCAAAGGCCGCATCGTTGACTTTTTGGCAGAGCAAGCTTCTGCGAGCATTCGTTTCCAAGGTGGTAACAACGCGGGTCACACCGTGGTTAACGACCTAGGTACGTTCAAGCTGCACCAGCTACCAAGTGGCGTTTTCAACCCAGACTGTTTGGCAGTATTAGGTCCGGGTATGGTTATCAGCCCTGCGTTGCTGTCTCAGGAGATTGCGGAAGTTGAAGAAGCGGGCGTAAAAGTGAATATGTGCATCTCTGATCGCGCAACACTGTGTCTACCTCTACACGCACTAGAAGATACGCTAGAAGAACAGCGTTTAGGCGACAAAGCATACGGTTCAACTCGTCAAGGTATTGCACCTGCTTACGGTGACCGCGTAATGAAGAAAGGCATCCTTGTTGGTTGGTTGAAGCAACCAGAAGTATTGGTTGAACGCCTTCAATTCATGATGGATTGGAAACTGCCGCAACTGCGTGCGCTTTACCCGACGTTCGAGTTTGAACAAACCGCTGAAGAACTGGCGAACTGGCTGCTAGAAGTCTCTGCACCTTGGCGCAATTCAATTTGCAACGTAACGCTTCCTCTAAAAGAACTACAAGCGAAAGACAAAACTCTATTGTTCGAAGCGCAGCTTGGCGCGGGTCGTGACCTTGTTTACGGTGAGTACCCTTGGACAACATCTTCTAACGTTGTATCAATGTACGCGGGTATCGGTAGTGGCCTTCCGGCACTTCGTCCTGAACGCGTTATTGCGGTTGCAAAAGCCTTCAGCTCATCAGTGGGTACTGGTACGTTGATCACTGCAATGGAAGAGCAAGACGCTTTCCGCGAACTTGCTGGCGAGTTCGGTGCAACTACGGGTCGTCCACGCGACATGGGCTACTTCGACGCAGTCGCTACGAAAAATGGCGTTGAACTGCAAGCCGCAACTGAAATTGCACTAACGAAAGTAGACTGTTTGACTGGCCTTAACGATCTGAAAATCTGTGTTGGCTACGAAGGCGACCACAGCGAAAACCCAATCTGGCCTCAAACTGCCTCTCTTGCGCCAATCTACGAGAAGATGGAAAGCTGGAGCGAGGACATCACAGGTTGTCGTAAGTTTGAAGAGCTTCCAGTAGCAGCACAGAAATACGTTCTACGCATTGAGGAACTCATGGGCGTACCAGTAAAAATGGTGTCTGTGGGTCCTGGTCGTGAACAAATGATTATGCGATAAGATGTGAATTAACACATCATTGGCAAGCGGCTTTTATCTGTTCCGGGGTAAAGCCGCTTTTTTTTACACTGTAAACTTTGGAAAATTACACGGCTAAATTCATATTTAGTAACCTCATCACGAGACTCCTACCGCCTTTATTTATAAATCAATAAATTATAGGGCTTAACACGTTGTGCACGTTACTAGCACATCTCACTTGTTAAAGAAGCACGTCAATTAGGTTAACTGGTTGATTTGATATTCTTTAAGTGATTAGTTGATCACGATCTTCATCTGCAATTTGTTGAACTAGTACTCAAAAAATCTAACCCGCTGTTTTTAGGATAGATGAGTTCCCCAACATCCAACCTAACAGCAGGTGATTCCCATGACGAAAAATCTTTTCCGCCTCAGTACGATAACTCTCGGTTTATGCATCAGTTCGTTCTCTTTTGCGCAATCCGATCTTCCGAACATTAAAATTCTTGCCACTGGCGGCACCATAGCAGGCGCAGGTCAATCTGCAACAGAGTCAAACTACACAGCAGGTAAAGTCGGCGTTGAATCATTGATTTCTGCGGTGCCGAGTATGACCAAGATTGCCGATATTTCTGGAGAGCAAGTGGTCAGTATCGGTTCACAAGATATGAATGATGAAGTGTGGCTAAAATTATCGAAAAGAGTTAATGAGCTACTCGCTCAAGATGATGTTGACGGCATCGTCATTACTCATGGTACGGATACGTTAGAGGAAACCGCTTACTTCCTTGATCTGACCGTCAAGAGCAAAAAGCCTGTCGTGATCGTTGGTGCAATGCGTCCTTCCACCGCAATGAGTGCTGATGGACCAGTCAACTTATACAATGCAGTCGTAACAGCCACCGATGAAGATTCAGAAGGACGTGGCGTGCTAGTCGCAATGAATGACACGATTTTCGATGCGCGAGATGTGACAAAAACCAATACAACCTCCGTCAGCACTTTCCAGTCACCCAACTTTGGTGCTATCGGCTACATTCATAATAGCGATGCCAAATATCAACGAAGCCCAGAGCGTAAACATACGACAGAAACCCCATTCGATGTATCAAAGCTTACTAAGTTGCCTAAGGTCGGTATTGTTTATAACTATGCAAATGCCTCCAATTTGCCAGTGAAAGCCTTTGTGGATGCGAAGTTTGACGGCATCGTAAGTGCTGGTGTCGGTAATGGTAACTTGTACCACACTGTGTTTGATGAGCTAGAGAAAGCGAGTAAAGATGGCGTTGTTGTTGTAAGAAGCTCCCGAACGCCTAGCGGCTCAACCACTTTGGATGCTGAAATTGATGACGAAAAATACGGCTTTGTTGCCTCAGGCACACTAAACCCACAAAAAGCACGTATCTTACTGATGCTGTCACTTACTCAAACCAAAAACTATCAAGACATCCAAAAGATGTTCCAATACTATTAAATCATTCTGTGTAAGGCATCTTTAGATGCACAAGAGGAGGAGTTACTCGCCTCCTCTTGCACACGACGATGTTGGTGCCCCTTGTTAACCAAACAAACGGCGCTTCATCCCTGCTTTTTCCAGAATACGCGTAGTAATTTCCTCAACAGACAGAGAGGACGTATTGATATATGGGATCGCCTCTCTTCTAAACAAAGCCTCAACAGTGTCTAGCTCCAGCTTGCACTGCTCTGTGCTAGCGTAATCACTTCCAGACAAACGATTCTCACGGATTTCAGTCAAACGTTCAGGGTCGATAGTAAGCCCGAACAACTTATGACGATGGATCTCAAACTCAGGTAACAAACGCATCATCTTCACATCTTCCGCAATAAACGGATAGTTCACAACACGTAAACCAAATTGCATCGCCATATACAAGCTAGTCGGCGTTTTTCCACTACGCGACACGCCAAGTAAGATGATATCAGCTTGCTCCAACCCTTTTAGTGTGATGCCATCATCATGCGCCAATGTGTATTCAATAGCCGCAATACGGTCAAAATAGGTGTCGGAATCTTTCCCCACGCTGCGAGAACGCTGCAACTTAGGCTTTGGTGCCATCTGAATGTCGTCTTGCACTTTCTGCACAATACTCTCCAACACATCGTAACTGTATGCTGGCGCTTCAAGCAGCATTTCACGTACTTCTGGAACGACAATTGAGAAAAAGACCAGAGGTTTGACGCCATTGCGCTGGTAGGAAGTTTCAATTTCTTTGACTACGTCAGTAGCTTTGTCCTGGCTTTCAACAAACGGAAAGGTTTTTTCGTTAGGAATGAACGGAAATTGACCGAGAACAACATGCCCTAATGTCTCACATGTTATCGCCGTACCGTCAGAAACATAGAACACATCACGACTTTGGTTATTTATTTGCATTTCTGTTTAATTTTTCAAAATCTTTTGAGTAGGATGGTACACATAATATTAATAAATCAGTTTGGCTTTCAGTTAGGTTCACCACAGCTTTAAAAATTCGTTTGAATTTTTTTCAGCCAGAACGTAATCGTTTGCCTTTGATATCAATCTGAATGAAGCAATGTATGGTCAACGTGTAATAACAGCCAACATGCGATTGTTTAGATCGATTTAAGTCCCCCTACTAAGCTGCAATGTTTCTGGAGAAAGACATGCAAAAGAACACCCTCTGGTTCAATGGCCTATCCATGGATGATGTCGACAAAGTCGGCGGTAAAAATGCTTCACTTGGCGAAATGGTTTCTAACCTAGCGAACGCAGGCGTTTCTGTACCAAATGGTTTTGCGACAACCTCATACGCGTTTAACCAATTCCTTGACCACGAAGGTTTGGATGAGCGTATTCACCAATTACTCGATGAACTAGACGTTGAAGATGTAGAAGCTCTGCGTAAGACAGGTGCAAACATTCGTCAATGGGTATTAGAGGCCCCTTTCCCTGCGGACCTTGAACAAGAAATTCGTGAAAATTACCAAGAACTGATCGAAGGCAATCCTGAGCTTTCAGTCGCAGTTCGTTCATCTGCTACGGCAGAAGACCTACCTGATGCTTCTTTTGCTGGTCAGCAAGAAACGTTTTTGAACGTGAAAGGCATCGACGCAGTACTAGAAGCAACTAAGCACGTTTACGCTTCTCTATTTAACGACCGTGCGATTTCTTACCGCGTTCACCAAGGGTTCGACCACCGTGGCATCTCGCTATCTGCGGGTATCCAACGTATGGTGCGTTCAGATAAAGCCTCGTCGGGTGTTATGTTTACACTAGACACTGAATCGGGTTTCGACCAAGTTGTCTTCATCACCTCTTCATGGGGTCTAGGCGAGATGGTCGTTCAAGGTGCAGTAAACCCTGACGAGTTCTACGTTCACAAGCCAATGCTTGAAGCAGGCGAACACCCAATCGTTAAGAAAACATTTGGTTCTAAGTTGATCAAAATGATCTACTCAGATAACCAAGAAATCGGCAAACAAGTTGATATCGTTGATACTTCTGATGAAGAGCGCAACACGTTCTCATTGAACGACGACGAGATTAAAGAGCTCGCAAAACAAGCAATGATCATCGAAAAGCACTATCAGCGTCCAATGGACATTGAATGGGCAAAAGATGGCATTGATGGCAAGCTGTACATTGTTCAAGCGCGTCCTGAAACCGTATGTTCACAAACGGAACAAAACGTGATTGAGCGCTACGAGCTACAAAACAAAGCGGATGTTTTGGTTGAAGGTCGTGCAATCGGTCAGCGCATCGGTAAAGGCGTGGTTCGCTTGGTTGACTCTCTGGACCAAATGTCATTAGTCCAAGAAGGTGACGTGCTAGTTACAGACATGACTGACCCAGATTGGGAACCAGTGATGAAAAAAGCATCTGCAATCGTAACCAACCGTGGTGGCCGTACTTGCCACGCTGCCATCATCGCTCGTGAGCTTGGTATTCCTGCAATCGTTGGCTGTGGCGATGCGACAAGCAAGTTAACCGATGGCGCAACCGTGACCGTATCTTGTTCAGAAGGTGAAACGGGCTACGTTTACCAAGGTGAACTTGAGTTTGACGTAAAACGCTCTTCTGTTGATGAACTGCCACTGCTACCAACAAAAGTGATGATGAACGTGGGTAACCCTGATCGCGCGTTTGACTTCGCACAAATTCCAAATGAAGGTGTTGGTCTTGCTCGTCTTGAATTCATCATCAATAAGATGATTGGTATCCACCCGAAAGCATTACTTAACTTTGATGCACAAAGCGATGAGCTAAAAGCAGAAATCACTCAGCGTATTCGTGGTTACAAAGATCCTATCGATTTCTACGTAAGCAAGCTGACAGAAGGTATCGCAACCATTGCTGCGGCATTTTGGCCGAAACGCGTTATTGTTCGTATGTCTGACTTTAAGTCTAACGAATACAGCAACTTGGTTGGCGGTAAAGCATACGAACCGCATGAAGAAAACCCAATGCTTGGCTTCCGTGGCGCGTCTCGTTACATTTCTCCAGTGTTTGAAGACTGCTTCGAGCTAGAAACTCAAGCAATCAAACGCGTTCGTAACGAAATGGGTCTGAAAAACGTTGAAATCATGATCCCATTTGTTCGTACACCAAGCGAAGCAGCATCAGTGATTGATTTGCTAGCGAAGTTTGATCTGCGCCGTGGCGATCAGGGTCTTAAAGTCATCATGATGTGCGAACTGCCATCCAACGCGGTCCTTGCCGATGAGTTCTTAAAGTACTTTGATGGCTTCTCGATTGGCTCAAACGACATGACTCAGCTAACGCTTGGACTTGATCGTGACTCTGGCGATGTTGCACATCTATTTGATGAGCGTAACCCAGCGGTTAAGGTGATGCTTCAGATGGCGATTGACGCAGCAACAAAAGCAGGCAAATACGTTGGTATTTGTGGTCAAGGCCCATCAGACCACGACGACCTAGCGGAATGGCTAATGGATCAAGGTATTAGCTCTGTATCACTAAACCCAGATACGGTTATCGATACTTGGTTAAAACTAGGTAAAGTTAGCAGCAAGTAACACACGATAAACTCTAGCCCTCACACTCCCCTTGTGAGGGCTTTGTTATTCACACGTCATTTCACAATCAGTTCGTGATTCCTCTCTCAAGTTCGTCATTTAGTCAATTTCATTATCAAAGTCTGATGACCTAAAATGAATGGTATATCGATAACTCCAGAGAGAATTTGATGAAAAAGCCTATCGCACTCCTTACTACATTGATGCTCCTGGCATCCCCTGCTTATGCCGATTGGGATGAAATTTCCAATAAAATGTCTGAGCTTGGCGACGCAGTTTCTGATACTGCACAAGATGCTTGGGACGACACCAAAGCGTTTTCAAAACAAGCGTGGCAAGATTTCACGAATTGGTCCGAGGAAGCGATCAATACCGCAGGCGAATGGACAGAAGCCAGCATCGAGAAGAGCAAAGAATGGATAGATGCTGCCGACAAAAAAATTGATGAGCTGATGGAAGGCGATACGCCAGAAGAAGCTCGCCAAGCCGTGGACTTAATGGCAGATAGCGCTTTGCTCAAGTTATTTAATGAAAAGCCGGAGGCAAAAGCTATTTACGACAACGCGTACGGCTACGCGGTCTTTGATTCTCGTAAATTATCTTTGCTGTTTCACACCAACTCAGGGTCAGGAGTCGCAGTGAATAAGGAAACAGAAGAACGCACTTATATGAATATGTTTGGTTTGGGCGTTGCACTTGGGGCTGGCGGCAAATTTTACCAACAAGTGGTTCTGTTTGAGAGCAAAGAAGACTTTGATACGTTCGTCAACGAAGGATGGGAGGCCACAAGTGAAGCCTCTGCTGTTGCGGGCGAAGATTCAGAGCAACTTTCAAAACAATTTAACAGCGGCGTCGCCGTCTATCAGTTGAACGCTAAAGGTTTGCTCATCGATGCTAACGTGTCTGGTTCTAAATATTGGGTTAACGAAGAGCTCACTAACTCGCAGTAATGCATAGCAACTAATCGCTTAAATAAAACCGTTGTTATGCACCCTTATCAATAAGTTAACGGGGATATGATTCCTCAAAACTGAGCACTTACGCAACTTTCTCTATGGAAGTCACCAGAAGATGGCGACTTCCCTTTCTCGTTGGATTGCTTTTGGTTATGCTTGCGCAAAACCACCTGCAATTCGGTATCCCATGCCTGACAATAACTTTAATAATCTGCTAGCAGAAGCAATTTCTGCTCTTAACACGCCTAACTTTACTCCTAAACTTATGCGTGTCATTCGCACTCTTTTTCATTTTGATTGCGCAGTTATTTTAGGTTACCGAGAAGGTAAACATCCTATTTATCTCTACGACTCAATTGAGAACGAGCGAGAGTTACTTTTTCAACGCTACCTTACTGACTCATTTCAAAATGACCCTTTTTTTCTCAAACTAAACGAGACAAAGCAACAAGGCGTATTTACGCTCAAAGACGTGGCGCGTAAAGGCGTTGACTTCACCTCATACTGCGAGCAGTTCTATCATCAAACAGGGTGGAAAGACGAGCTTAGCATGCTAGTCGAAGTTGAATCTGGCCGTTGGGTCATGCTGTACTTCGGATATATGACTGATGGAAAATACTTTTCTCAGCAACAAATCAATAAGCTAAAGCCCTATTTCCCGATAATTCAGTCGCTTTGTCAGCAGCATTGGAAACAAACGGAATTTACCTTTTCTGAGCCTGTTTTTGCACAGAGTGCTTATTCTGGCAGTATGCGATTAGCCATTGAGCAAGCTTTAGCAACGTTTGGCGTAGAATCACTCACCCGTCGCGAACAAGAGGTGGCTTCGCTTCTCGCTCAAGGGTTTGACACCAAAGAAATTGCCGCGCGGTTACACTTAGTTCAAGGCACGGTCAAAAATCATCGAAAGCGAATTTACTCGCAATTAAATGTGTCTTCATTGAGTGAGTTATTCCAGCTTTTCCTCAATCACCTCATTCTCCATTCAAGATAAAAAACTGTCCCTTAAGGGATATATCGAGAAAAGGTGTCGCGTTTTAGTCTGAATACAACAACCACTAAAACAGACAAAAAGAATGACGACACCATTACTGCAAGATTTACAAGATCGTGGCTTGATTGCACAAGCCAGCGATTTGGAAGAAATTCAGACACTTCTCTCACAGCCACAAACCGTTTACTGCGGCTTCGATCCTACAGCTGGCAGCTTGCATATCGGCCACCTCGTGCCTTTGATTATGCTTAAGCGCTTTCAAGATGCCGGACACCAAGCTGTTGCCTTGATTGGCGGTGCAACGGGCATGATTGGCGACCCAAGCTTTAAAGCGACTGAGCGCAGTCTGAACTCAGAGGAAATCGTCTCAGGCTGGGTTAACGATCTTTCTAATCAAATTCATCAGTTGATGAATCACCAACTGACCAAGCCGATGATCATGGTGAACAACGCTGACTGGATGAAAGCGATCAATGTGATCGACTTCTTCCGCGATGTGGGTAAGCACTTCTCGATCAATACTATGGTCAACCGAGAATCGGTAAAACAACGCCTGCAACGACCTGACCAAGGTATCTCCTTCACCGAATTTAGCTACGCCTTACTGCAATCGTACGATTTTGCCGAGCTAAACCGTCGATACGGTTGCCGTTTGCAAATCGGTGGCAATGACCAATGGGGAAACATCGTCAGCGGGATCGATTTAACTCGCCGTCAAAATGGTGAGCAAGTATTTGGCTTAACTCTGCCGCTGATCACCAAATCCGATGGTACCAAATTTGGCAAAACCGAAGGCGGCGCAGTATGGCTAGATCCTAGCAAAACCTCTCCTTACGCGTTCTACCAGTTCTGGCTTGGCGCAGAAGACGCCGACGTTTACCACTTCCTGCGTTACTACACGTTCTTGAGCTGCGAAGAAATTGCCAGCATTGAAGCGCAAGACCAAGCAAGCCAAAGCAAGCCACAAGCACAACGTATTCTCGCTGAAGAAATGACGCGATTTGTTCATGGCGAAGACGGCCTCGCCAGTGCCGAGCGCATCACTCAAGCTTTATTCAGCGGTAATGTGCAACAACTGAGTTTGGGTGAATTAAAACAGTTGGAGTTGGATGGTTTACCAAGCATTGAGAGCACACAACAAGATTTGGTTGAGCTGTTGATTGAGTCGGGCTTAGCAAGTTCGAAGCGTGTTGCACGCGAACACATCAGCAACAACGCCATCAGTGTAAACGGTGAAAAAGTGGCGGCTGATAACCCGAGTTTAAGCTTCCCACTGTTTGATCAATATTGGTTACTGCAACGCGGTAAAAAGCACTTCTGCCTCGTAAAGCGTTCCGCGTAGCAACACTCGCAGTACAAAACCTATAAAAAAATTCCCCTCACCACTTTCGTGATGAGGGGAATCCAAATTTGAACGATTTTAAGCCTAACAATAGGCAAAGACGTTGCTTATTGCGTTCTTAAACGTTGCCAGTACTTTTCGTAAATCGCTAACGTTTCTGCGCCAACATCATTAATAAACTCGCCTTTTTTCATGTCTTCTGATGAAGGGAAAATAGTACGGTTATTTTTCAACTCTTCTGGCAATTTGTCACGCCCAGCGTTTGTTGCCGACGCATAACCCAAACTGGTCACGATTTCCGCTTGGTTCTCTGATTGGTACATGAAGTTAATAAATTTATGCGCCAATGCTTTGTTTTTACTGCCAGACGGAATAGTGAAGTTGTCCATCCACAATACCGCGCCCTCTTCCGGCATCACGAACTTCAGTTCAGGCATTTCAACCTGCCCTTGGAATGCGTTGCCGTTCCATTGCATGCCGACCGATGTTTCACCGGACACGTAAGGGACTTGCGGCGCATCTGAGTTATACAGTAATACGTTGTTTTTCAGCGCAACTAGAGAATCAAAAGCCTGTTCGATTTCAGCTTCGTCTTTTGTATTCACGCTATGGCCATTTTTCTTAAGCGCCATACCAAACACATCGCGCACGTCATCGATCAACATGACTTGTTGTTCGTATTGAGACTCCCATAAGTCTGCCCATTTGGTCACTGGTTGCTCAACCATGGATTCGTTGTAGCTGATCCCGGTAATGCCCCAAATATAAGGCAGCGAGTAATCATTTTTCGGATCGTGCGCTTGGCCAAGTAAACCGTCCATTGTGTCTTGCATGTTTGGCACTTGAGCGTGATCTATTTTCGAAAGCAGCCCTTCTCGCCCCATTTTTTCAATGAAGTACGCAGAAGCAAAAACCACATCGTAGCCAGAACCTTTTAGCAATTTTAGCTTGGTGTACATTGATTCATTATTCTCAAAGGTCGAATAATTAATCGTAACGCCTTCTTGTTTTTCAAACGCTTTTAACGATGCTTCCGGCAAATAGCCACCCCATGCATAAACGTTCAACGTTTTGCTATCTGCATGAGCAAACATGCTGAGCACAAGAGCACTCAGCCCCAATCCTTTGATGATTAATTTCATGGTATGCAATCCAACCAGTCCAGCGACGCGCTGGGATTCGGGTGCATAATTAGGTAATTGTTACCCAATTGAAAGAAAATTTAATTAATCTTTAACAGCAAAAATATTTATCGAATTTATAAAATTAACGCATGTTTTTAATAGCGACTGTGCATACCAAAATGATGAGACATTCCATCTTCCATTCGGCCACCTTTCCAGCCACCAGAACCGAGTAAATTAAGCACATCTTGAGCGGTATAATCGACACCAGCGAAGAAGTCATGCGCCACGTCTGAGCGTATTGCTTGCAACTCTGGTTGATTTTCCAAATCAAGATCTTGCGGATCCGCATATAATGCCAACGCAATTTTTTGTTGGCACGCGCTTAACTCACTGGTGCTCGTCTTTACCTGACCAACCGAAAAATACTCACGACTGCCGTATCCCACCACCAATCTGGTACTCATTAGTTTAATCACTTTCTTAATGCGACGACGTTGTATAAATCTCAACATGTTTTGTTATTCCTGTATTAAGTTGGCTATGGTCGTATTCTTTTGTTCGAATTAAAACACTCTGTTTTATCCGCGAAATTTCTCTAGCGCTTTTCACGATGATCGGTTGTATAATACGATCCTGAAATATTTTGTTACGTTACCTCGGTAACCCCTGAGACTGCAACATGAACAACAGCAGATGGGTCGGCTTTATAGGCGGCACGATTGTCTTACTTAGTACCTTTATCCTCTTCGGATCTTCCGTCCACGCTGCTTGGTACCGAATCCCTGCGGAAGCCATTCATGGTATCGCCTTCACTTTGGCTTTTGGTTTAGGGTTAAACAGCCTGCTGGCGTACGCGACGGCAGTGATTACTCTTGCTGCACTATTCTACATTGGCTTTGTCGTTAGCTATCGGGTCCATCAGAAACTTAAATAGTCTTCTGTCTCAACCTGAGCTTAATAACGGATACTTGGTAACTAAAAAGGGAGCAAACGCTCCCTTTTTAGTTACCAGCATATAGATGTTCTATGCCCGCTTTAATCATTAAGGTGGCATACCCTCAACGACTGCTGCATACCTGAAACATCATCACCTAAATACTCAACCGTCATTGGAACGTTGACCAACAGAGTAAAACTGGAGTCACTGAATCTTCCATCAGCATCACTCTCCAAATGAACAAAAAACGCAGGCTTATCCGCAATCAATGTAATTCGCCTCCCTTCAATAGAGACATCTATATTGGCTTTCGCTATCGGCAAGGTTTTTAGCTCGTGAGTACTAAACCATGTGTTGCTTATTCTGTCTTCACCGATTTGCGCTTCAACATAGAAGAAGCCTGACGTAAGTTCATCCTTCTCGATCAATTCATCCAACTGCCACAAAATCGTATTGCTGTCTGCTATGACTGTTTGTTCTAAGCTCCAACATTGCTTTTCTTCCCCTTGCCAATCTACCCACTTAAGCAGTGCGTTGACGCTTGCGGGCTCTTTTGCATCATTGAGCAAATGTAGGCTCAACTCGCCTGTATGCTCGGAAAATACCAAATACTATGGCGCAAAAAAGCGTTTTGCATGGTAGTGCAACTGCTTCCATCTACCACTGTATTCCAAACTAGACCAAGAACTGACAGGCCAATTGTCGTTGAGTTGCCAGTACAGCATGCCGCGACAAACTGGAGAAATGGCACGCCAATGATCGCATGCAGTTTTGATCGCGATTGCCTGCTGAACTTGACTTAAATACAGCATACTCTCAAATCCAGAGGGAAAACGAAAATAGCGCGTGAACATCTCTGTGATAATACTATTACCTCGAGGGTTCTTCTGATGTTGTTCGAAAGTTGGGGATGTAATATTCCAGTCTTGCTCAGGGACAAACCGCTTAACTTCAGCAAAAGATGGCCAAGATTGAAAACCAAACTCAGAGCAAAAACGAGGATTCACGTGAAGGTAGGCACTGAATGATTTTCCTGAATGCCAAACGTCCCAAAAGTGCATATCGCCTTTACTATCATCATGCCACGCATCACCGAAATCCAGTTCACCATTACATGGGGAACTTGGCCAGAAACGGCGAGTGCTATCTTGCTCGGTAATCTCCTTCTCAATCATGCGGTTGAGGCGATCGTAGTTAACCGTGTATTTGACTTTGCTGCGCTTAGATTCGTCATACCAACCAATAGCTCCAATCACTTCATTGTCACCACACCAAAGTGCGATTGATGGGTGCTTCTTAAGCCTCGGGATTTGGAATCTAAGTTCTTCTTCTACGTCTTTTAAACACTCGTCGTTTGATGGGTACAACGAGCAGGCGAACATCATGTCTTGCCACACCAACAAGCCAAGTTCATCACAAAGGTTATAAAAGGTTTCACTCTCGTACTGACCACCGCCCCATACGCGAATCATGTTCATGTTGGCGTCAACCGCACTTTGCAAAAGGTTGCGATAACGTGTTTCGCACTCTCGCCCCGGCATTGCGTCAATAGGGATCCAGTTGGCACCTTTAGCATTAATCGGTACGCCATTGACGATAAATTCCATTGCAGAGCCGTGCTCATCAGCTTGGTTATTTAGGGTTAACTGACGCAAACCAATGTTGTGCGTTAACTTTTGCTCTCTGCAAGAAATGGTAATGGGATAGAGATACGCTTCGCCATAACCCGATGGCCACCAGCGTTGAGGCTCCAAAATGTGGAACTGGCAATGATAGTGACCACTTCCTTTTGTTTGAATACATTGACGCTCACCATTAAATTCAACCATCATTTCATGGCGTTGACTGTCCGTTTCCACTTCAACTACTACATCAAGAAACACACTCCCATCGGCTTGCCATTGCTGCTCTGTCGAGAAGCCTTTGAGCCAAAGCTCATTCACAATGTCGATTTGAATGGGGTCGTAAATACCCGATACCATCAAGCAAATGCCCCAGTCCCATCCGGAATGGCATTGTGTTTTGCGGATCAAGTTCATGTGTGGAATTTGGTTGTTGCCCATTGCCGATGGAATAGGAAATGGCAGTTTTTTTGCTCTTGCGATACCTTCTAAATCCGCCCGAGCAAACTCAATCCGAATCGTGTTAGTACCTTGCTTTAAATGCGGTTTAATATCCACACGTTGCTGGGTAAACATGTTGCTGCACGTTAGTGCTAGCTCACCATTAACATAGAAGGTTGCCAATGTATCGACACGAGTTAGCGTCATCCAAATTTGCTTGGCAGACAACGTAAACGCGTCGACGTCAAACTCACGTGAGATATGCCACTCACACTCTTCAATCCATCGAACTTTGTTTTCATTATCGGCAAAATAAGGATCTGGAATCTGCTCTGCTTGTAAAAGCGCCGACACATTATCGCCCGGAATAAACATTGGAATTTCAAGATTGGGGCGCTGTGGCGAGGTAAGCATCCACTGCCCGTTAAGTTCGAAGTGAGCCATCGAGTTAAACCTTAGCTTGGGAAAAACATGTTTTCTCAATGTAATCCTGATAATCCCATGCAAAAACAAGGGAAATGTTAATTACATACGAAATGCGGTGCATTTCACGTAAAAACTCTTTCTTTTGATCTCTACCCAAAAATCAGCAACTTGGCTAACCTGCTAAAAATTAATCGAAATCTAAGGTTATATTTGCAACTTCGACATGTTAACATCATCGGCTTTTTGAACATCCTCACACTTTTCGTTGAAACGATGTGAGGGGAAATGCACGGCTTCATAGCCCTAAAAAGCGAAGTAATTATGTCAAATATGACGAATGCCGCCTCCCACACAGCGCCTATTCAGGATGCTGACTATTCTGCTATTCATCCCCCATCTTTACTCAAGCGCCTCGAACTCACCAATCCTGTCTTTTGGTTAAGTGGTAGCTTCCTCACTCTATTCGTTTTACTTGCTCTAACGAATACCGACTCTCTAACCGCAATGGTTAACACCGGCTTCGGCTTTGCTACTAAATATTTCGGAGCTTACTGGCAAGTACTGCTTCTTCTGAATTTCCTAATTGGTTTGGCTCTTGCGTTTGGTCGCACTGGTTATGTGCGCCTAGGTGGTCTAGCGAAACCTGATATTGATAACTTTAAGTGGTTGTCAATCGTACTCTGTACTCTACTTGCAGGTGGTGGTGTGTTCTGGGCCGCAGCTGAGCCTATCGCGCACTTTGTGACTGCTCCGCCTCTATACGGGGAAGCCTCACCGAAAACTGCCGCAATCAATGCCCTATCTCAGTCTTTTATGCACTGGGGCTTCTTAGCTTGGGCGATCCTTGGTGGTCTATCTTCCATTGTCTTAATGCACTTGCATTACGATAAAGGCCTGCCTCTTAAGCCGCGTACTCTGCTTTACCCTGTTTTTGGTGATAAAGCCATTAAAGGCTGGATTGGTGATGTTGCTGACGCATGTAGCATCATTGCAGTAGCAGCAGGAACCATCGGTCCTATCGGCTTCTTAGGTTTACAAATTAGCTACGCGCTAAACTCATTGTTTGGCCTGCCAGATACGTTCGTAACGCAAAGCATGGTTATCATGGCGGCGATCCTGATGTATACCCTTTCCGCACTGAGCGGTTTGAGCAAGGGTATTCAAATCGTCAGTCGTTACAACATCATTTTGTCTGTACTATTAATTGGTTACATCCTGTTCTTCGGGCCGACAAGCTTTATCGTTGATGGCTACGTGCAAGGCGTTGGTCGTATGGTGGATAACTTCTTCCCTATGGCACTTTACCGTGGTGATACAGGCTGGCTAAGTTGGTGGACAGTATTCTTCTGGGGTTGGTTTATCGGTTATGGCCCAATGATGGCGATCTTTATTGCTCGTATCTCTCGTGGTCGTACAATTCGCCAATTAATCATGTCTATTAGCATCGCGGCACCGCTGATTACTTGCTTCTGGTTTAGTATCGTTGGTGGCAGTGGCCTTGCGTTTGAACTTGATAACCCTGGTTTGATTTCATCTGCGTTTGAAGGCTTTAACTTGCCTGCAGCACTGCTAGCGATTACTGGTGAATTACCTTACCCAATGATCATTTCGGTTCTGTTCCTGATCTTAACGACAACATTTATCGTGACGACGGGTGACTCGATGACTTACACAATCAGTGTAGTGATGACGGGCTCAACAGAACCAAACGCAGTGATTCGCTCGTTCTGGGGTCTGATTATGGGTATTGTCGCTATTGCGCTTATCTCAATGGGCTCTGGTGGTATTTCTGCATTGCAATCTTTCATTGTAATTACTGCCGTGCCTGTGTCTTTCATTTTGCTGCCAAGCATTTGGAAAGCACCCGGCATTGCAAGCAGAATGGCAAAAGAGCAAGGCCTCGTTTAAACCGCCTCTCTAACCAATATGCGAAAAAGAGCCCTTCATTGGGCTCTTTTTAATTCTGCGCTTTATCCTACGCTATCAATGCGAATCATCACTGCATCTGGACGCCAATACTCGAATTCGCAGTCCATTAAATGCCCATCTTGTTTGTAGTTTACCCGCCGAATTTTCAGAACGGGTTGTCCTTCAGCTAGGTTCAACGCCTTAGCGACATGAGCAGGAGCTGACGTGGGAATCACATCAAAACGAGAGCGCTTTGTCTCGTAACCATACTTCTCACGATAAATGCCCGTCAGGGACATGGTGAGGTTCTCAGACAATATCCCCTCAAACAGTGCCGCTTTGAGCACGTTCTCAACAAACAATACCGCTCGCCCATCAATAAAACGTAACCGTTCAATTACATAAATTGGGGTAATTCGCTCCACCTCTAACGATTTGGCATACTCACCTGCGGCCATTTCACTTCGCACGTTGAGTAACTTAGTTTCTGCAATACGATGCTGCTCTCTAATCATTTGATGGAAGTGAGAACGAGACAACGGGTTGTAACAGATACGCTCAGGAGATACATACCAACCCCGGCGCTCTTCTCGATAAATAAGACCTTCCGTTTCTAAAGACACCAACGCATCTTTGATAGTGATTCGAGTCGTAGAAAACAGCTCACTGAGCTCTCTCTCTGACGGCAGTTTTTGTCCTTCCGACATGATGCCGGAAAGAATCTGCTGTTTTAAGCTGCTTCTAATTTTTCCTAATTGGGTACCAAATTGTCCGGTGCCTGTCGCTCTCATTCTGATCTAGTCCAACGATAATTTGACGAATAACATAAGGCGTTTACGTAACAAAAATATGACATTAATCAACAGAACACATACTGAACGTATGAAATATAAGTGCCATATAAAATCAGCAAAACTGTCAAATTACTTGCGCTAAATCGTCACATTCCATCCATAGCATACAAAGCGAACTTACTGACCTAGTCCAGAAGGATGGAGACAATGAAAACTTTGCTAAGTCGTTCAATTACCGCACCAGCGGCAATCATTGCGGTAACGCTCGCTACGCCAACAGTAGCGAAAGAAGCCGATATTGAATCTTTGGTAGCAGCAGCACAAAAAGAAGGGGCGGTTTACAGTGTGGGTATGCCTGACAGTTGGGCAAACTGGAAAGACACTTGGGCTGATTTAAAGTCAAATTACAACCTTAAGCACCAAGACACGGATATGAGCTCGGCTCAAGAAATCGCAAAATTCGAAGCTGAGAAGAAAAACGCGACCGCAGACATTGGTGACGTAGGCTTTGCCTTTGCACGTGTAGCGGTAAAAAAAGGCGTCACTCAGCCATATAAACCAACAACTTGGAATGACATCCCAGATTGGGCAAAAGACGAAGATGGTCATTGGGCACTTGCCTACACTGGCACTATTTCTTTTATCTCCAACAATAACCTCGTAAAAGACGCGCCAAAAACGTGGGATGACCTATTAAAAGGCGACTACAAAGTGACCGTAGGTGACGTAGGCGTAGCAGCACAGGCAAACAACGCGGTTCTCGCCGCAGCGTTCGCCAACGGTGGGGACGAATCCAACCTCAAGCCTGCGCTCAAATTCTTTTCTGAACTCGCGAAGCAAGGTCGTCTTTCATTTACCGATCCGAACATCGCCAACCTAGAAAAAGGCGAAGTTGAAGTGGCGATCATGTGGGACTTCAATGCATTGAACTACCGCGACAAAATTGACCGCGACCGCTTTACAGTGAGCATTCCTCAAGATGGCTCTGTGATTTCTGGTTATACAACCATAATCAATAAATACGCGAAGAACCCTAATGCAGCAAAGCTTGCTCGTGAATACATCTTCAGCGATCAAGGGCAAATCAACTTAGCAGAAGGTTATGCGCGTCCAATCCGCACCAACATCACACTGCCTCAAGCAGTGCAAGACAAGCTAATTGCTAATGACCAATACAGCAATGTTCACCCAGTGACTGACTTCTCAGCTTGGGAAAAGTCCGCACGTAAGCTGCCACGTCAATGGCAAGAAAGTGTCTTAATCCACCAGCAATAAGAGTAAGTCGTTATGAGCAATAAGGTCATCCTTGTTGTTCTAGATGGACTGAACTATCAGGTAGCCCGTGATTGCATGGGCTACCTCAATGGTCTTCTAGAACAAAGTCGTTCCCAACAAGAAACTCGCGCAACGCTTTATCCTGTGCAGTGTGAGCTGCCCTCTATGTCTCGCCCACTTTATGAGTGCATTTTAACGGGCGTTCGCCCTGTAGAAAGCGGCATCGTAAACAACAATATCGTTCGTCTATCCAAACACGATTCCATTTTCAGTTTGGCAAAAGCCCAAGGAAAAGTGACCGCTGCGGCTGCCTACCACTGGGTAAGTGAGCTTTATAATCGCGCGCCATTTGAACCTGTTCGCGATCGTTTCACGCATGATGAAACCCTGAATATCCAGCACGGCTGCTTTTACCATTGGGATCATTATCCTGATGAAGCCTTGTTCCTGGACGCAGAGTATTTACGTCGAAACTATCAACCTGATTTCTTACTGATCCACCCGATGAATATCGACGATACAGGACATAAGTTTGGCCTAGACTCTCGCCAATACCGCAATTGTGCGCGAGGTGCAGACATTATTCTTTCCAACTACATCGATCAATGGCTTGCTGATGGGTATCAAATCATTGTGACCAGCGATCATGGCATGAACAACGATCTTTCTCACGGTGGGATTTTACCTGAAGAACGAGAAGTTCCCCTGTTTGTCATTGGTGATAAGTTTACCCATCAAGATTGTCATATTAAGCAGACTGATATTTGTGGCACCGTTTGTCAATTGCTAAACCTTGACCACACGAAGCCATACACTCAGGAATTGTTAGCACTATGAGAAGTTCAGTCCTCTCCCCTAGCTCTAGCGAATCACGCTCAAATTTGGCAAGTACTTGGTTAAAGCGCTTTAAGCCTGCCATTTGGTTGGCGCCTTTCGCGCTGTTTTTCTACCTATTTCAACTCGCACCGATGATTTGGGTACTGTTAAACAGCTTTATCTACGATGGCGAGTTTGCCTTCGATAACTACATTGAAGTGCTCGACTCCGCCTTTATGATGCAGGCGTTTGGCAACAGTTTGTGGTTAGCTGTGTGGTCGAGCACTTTTGGCTTAGCCATTGCGACTCTGTTGGTCTCTTCTCTACGCAGAGTCGATTCTAAAGTCCGCGACGGTGTGATTGCGTTTACGAACATGAGCAGCAACTTTGCAGGCGTACCTCTGTCATTCGCTTTTATTATTATTTTGGGCACCAATGGGGCGATTACCCTTTTGCTCAAGCAGTATGGCTTACTCGGTGATTTCGACCTTTATGGTAAATGGGGCCTGCTGGCCATTTACATCTACTTCCAAATCCCGCTGGCGGTGTTGTTGCTCTACCCTGCGTTCGACGCGTTGAGTGATGATTGGCAAGCAGCAGCTGCGCTACTGGGAGCCAAAACATCACAGTATTGGGCGAAAATCGCGCTGCCAGTGCTCTCACCAGCCTTATTCGGTACCTTTATTATCTTAATAGCCAACGCAATTGGCGCATATGCGAGTGTTTATGCGCTGACCTCCGGTAACTATAACGTCATCACAATTCGAATTGCGAGTCTGGTATCGGGAGACCTGTTCCTTGAACCTAATCTCGCCGCTGCAATTTCGGTGATTCTAATGGCGTTACTTGCCTTTATCACAGTGATTAACCAATGGCTCATTTCGAAAAGCTATGCAGGTAGGAAGTAGTCATGAACAACGTTAATACTCGATTCCATAAAACGGTGGTTTATTCCATTGTTGGGATCATGCTCATCCCGATTTTAGCGACCTTTGTCTATTCGCTTTCATCACGCTGGGGTGCCACGGTGCTTCCAGATGGTTTCACTTTTGATTGGTACGTTAAATTGCTGACCGACCCACGCTTTTTGCAAGCGTTTGGGCGTTCGCTGTTTATTTGTATTGCTTCGCTAACCCTCAGTGTGCTTCTGGTTCTGCCAGCGATATTCGTGGTGTTTTACTACTTTCCGAAGCTGGATAAGCTCATGAACGTATTGATTTTGCTACCATTCGCTGTACCACCAGTGGTGTCCTCCGTCGGCTTGCTTCAACTTTATGCTGACAGTGAAATCTCCCTTATCGGTACTCCTTGGATTCTAGTAGGTACTTACTTCACCATCGCTTTACCGTTCATGTATCGTGCGATTTCTAATAGCTTCGAAGCAATTAACCTTAACGATTTAATGGACGCTGCACACTTGCTAGGGGCAAGCACAACCAAAGCGTTTTTGATGGTCATTTTACCTAACCTCAAAAAAGGACTGATGGCATCGCTTTTCCTTTCATTTTCATTTCTATTGGGAGAGTTTGTGTTCGCCAATATTTTAGTCGGCACACGTTATGAAACCCTGCAAATCTACTTGTATAACATGCGTCAGACGAGCGGCCACTTTACGTCTGCCTTAGTGATGACCTACTTCCTATTTATTTTTTTACTGACTTGGTTGGCAAGTCGTTTCAGCCGAGGAGTCAAACAATGAGCTACGTAACAGCGAAAAATCTAACTAAACGTTTTGGTGATAACACCGTATTTGAGGATATTCACTTTAACATCGAGCAAGGTGAATTCATTACGCTTTTGGGCCCTAGCGGTTGTGGTAAATCGACACTACTTCGCAGCCTTGCTGGGCTTAACCCTGTCGATGGAGGCGAGATTTGGGTAAACGGAGAAGATATCACGCATCAAGTCCCGCAAGAACGTGGTATTGGGATGGTCTTTCAATCGTATGCGCTGTTTCCCAATATGACCGTCGAAGGCAACATTGCATTTGGCTTAAAAATGAAAAAGCTTGAGAATGATGATATTCGACGTGAAGTGGCTAAAGTCATCAAACTGGTGGATCTGGCAGGTAAAGAAAAACACTATCCGCATCAACTTTCTGGCGGTCAGCGCCAGCGTGTCGCACTCGCTCGAGCGTTGGTGGTGAAACCTCGCATATTATTGCTTGATGAACCACTTTCTGCGCTTGATGCCAAAATCCGCAAACACCTTCGTCAGCAAATCCGAGACATTCAGAAAGAGATGAATCTCACCACTATCTTCGTAACTCATGACCAAGAAGAGGCGATGATTATGTCTGATCGTATCTTCCTAATGAGTAAAGGAGAAATTGTTCAAGCAGGAACACCTGAAGAAATTTATACTCATCCTGCTAACGAGTTTGTGGCCGGTTTCATGGGGCACTACAACCTTGTAGAGGCCAATAAAGCCAAGCAACTCTTCAACATTGATACCGAATGGAAAGTAGCGATTCGCCCAGAGTCTATATATGTAAAAGAGCAAGGTCGTCAATATGATAGCCACATCTCAGCGCCACAAGTAGGTACGATCACCAACCACCAGCTTCTAGGTAATGTTATTCGCTATCAAGTGAACGTTGAAGAGTGTGAGCTCACTGTTGACTTGCTTAACCGCTCTTCAGAACGCTTACTAGCGAATGGCAGCCAACTAGAGCTACTCTTTAACCTAAACGAAATTCAACCAGTGAGAGCCTAAACATGTCCAAACCTTTGTATGTTTTTGATATGGATGAAACCCTAATAAACGCTGACTGCGCAATGATTTGGAACGAGTTTATGGTTGAGAAAGGCATCGCGACTGATCCTTTATTTATTATGGAAGATCAGCGTCTAATGGCCTTGTACTCTGAAGGCAAAATGGACATGGAAGATTACCTAGCGTTCTCCATGAAGCCACTAGAAAACATGCCGATTGAAGAAGTAAACGCCTTGGTTGAAGAATGTGTTGAAAGCCATATTTTGCCTAAACAGTTCCCTCAAGCCAAAACCCTGATTGAGCAACTGTCTCGTGATGGTATAGATATGGTTATCATCTCTGCCAGCGTCACTTTTTTGGTGGAAGCCGTTGGTCGCCGTCTTAATATTCCAACCGCACTCGGAATTGATTTAATCGAGAAAAACAACCGTTATACTGCTGAAATCGACGGTATCCCGAGTTATCGTGAAGGCAAAGTCACGCGATTAAAACAGTGGCTAGAAAATCAGCCTGAGCGTTATTCCGAAATCCATTTCTATACCGATTCAATCAACGATTTACCGCTTTGTGAATACGCGAACTACGCTTATCTGGTAAATCCATGCCCACAACTAAAAGAACACGCCAACAGACCGAATTGGAGTGTGTTAAGTTGGGGATGAGCTAGCCTCACAAGACCGTTCTTCCTAAGTAAATACTTTTCTATTTGTTCAAAGAGCAGTTCTTTCTGCTCTTTTTTACTTCTCTTCATCACAAATTAATCACTTGATTAAATACTGATTAATTTTTCACATGTCGCATGAGAAATCAGCGTCTTATAATTAATCAAATGTTTAATATTTTGAGAGAAGATTGTGACGGAAGCGCATCGAAGGGCGGGAAGACCCACAGATAATATCGACGCACGGGAAAAACTGATTTTCCACGCGCGCGAACTCTTCACCATTATGGCTTATGACAAGGTCTCTACTCGCCTAGTCGCGCAGAAAGCAGGCGTGAACGTGGCGATGATTCGTTACTACTTTGGCAACAAAGAAGGCTTGTTCGAGACCATGTTGCGCGAAACACTGTCACCGATGCAAAAGCAGATGCAGACGTTGGTATCCAACAGTAACGAGCAAAACTTTCTCGATCTAATGCGCACCTACTACCGCGAAATGATCAAGGTACCACAGTTCCCACGCTTAGTTGCCCAAGTTATGAATATGCCCCCATCGGAAACCCAACGCAAACTGCTCGAAAAAGTCTTCGCAGATATCAGCAAGCCAATGCAAGGCGTGATCTTTGATAAGTTGATCGACAGTGGCGTTTTACGAAAAGACGCCGACCCTCAACTTTGTCGCGTCTCTTACATCAGCTTGATGGTGTTTCCTTTTATGGCACCACCAGCACTGCTCGCCATTCATGGCATTGAACTTTCTGAAGCCTTCTTGAACCGATTATTCGAACACAACATACAACTGATGAAACATGGATTTTTAGACTCGGGCGACCAATATGAAAGTAAATAAAAAGCTGCTGTTCTTTCCTGCTCTTGCGGTGGGGGTCGTCATTCTGTTTTTGGCGATTAGCCTCAAACCAGATTTGCCCGTAAAACCCTCTGGAGATCGTGCACGGTTGGTCGAGACGATTCCACTTGAGCTAAAAGCCATTGCTCCAGTAGCCATAGGGTTTGGCAAGATCACCCCAAAAGTGGAATGGAAAGCGATAGCCGAAGTGA
Organism: Vibrio sp. Vb1554; assembly: GCF_033344235.1. Taxonomy (NCBI): domain Bacteria; kingdom Pseudomonadati; phylum Pseudomonadota; class Gammaproteobacteria; order Vibrionales; family Vibrionaceae; genus Vibrio; species Vibrio sp. Vb1554. The sequence goes on from NZ_JAWPOJ010000002.1 coordinate 367,411, forward strand.
CGGGTAAAGTGGTCTACCGCCATCCGCAACTGGAAAAAGGACAAGTGTTGCAAGCAGGGACAGAAATCTTGCGCATCGACCCGCTCGATTACGAGTTGAAACTGGTTCAAGCTCAAGCCGATCTCAAATCTGCCCAAACCTCTCTGGCTAAGCTGAACCAAGAAGAAGCGAATCTCAAAAGCACCCTCAAGATAGAAGCCAACCGTCTGGTTATCGCCAACAAAGAGTTAGACCGTAAGCAAAACCTACGTAAAAAAGGCCTAACGTCTCAATCGGATGTAGATCAGCAAGAGCAAAGCGCACTCTCTCAACGTAAGTTAGTACTGGATATTGAAAATCAAATTGGTTTGATGCCGGATGAGAAACGAGTCGCGGAAGCCCTAGTTAAAGTTAATGCATCAAAAGTGGATGAGGCCGAACGCTCGCTTGATAAGACCATCATCACGCTTCCTTACGATTTGCGTATTGCTGACGTAGAAATTGAGAAAAAGCAAGTGGTTAACCTCCAACAAACCATGGTGACAGGACATGGTATTGATGTCATGGAAGTGGAAGCTCAACTATCCATTCATGACATGCAAACTTTGGCGGCGAGCATCGGTGAGTTTGTCCGCGATGAATCTGGTATTCCACAACCTGATATGAATGCGATTCATGCCAACATTGAACTCAGCAGCGGTAACCTCTCTGCAAGCTGGCCTGCGAAAGTTGCACGCATCAGTGAAACGGTTGATCCAAGCCAAGCGACTGCCGGTGTGATTCTGGAAATTGAACAAGACTACCGTGCATTAAACCCAACGTCTGCGCCTCCATTGGTGAACGGCATGTTTGTGCGTGCCTTGATTGAGGGACAAGAGAACCCGAGTTGGGTCATCCCAGAGCGTGCGCTTCATGGCGATAAGATTTACCTGATGGGAGATGACAACCGTCTGCAAGTCGTCACGGTTGAAGTGTTATATCGTCGCAATAACCAAGTGGTGATCGATGGTGAACTAGAGCAAGGTCAGAAGCTGATCATCAACGATTTGCTGCCTGCGATTAACGGCATGCTATTGAAAGAGTCACCTGAACAGTCAGAAACGGCTATTGAGGAGTCTGATTCATGATCCGATTCTTCGCCAAGCATCCAACAGCAGCCAACTTGCTGATGCTAACGCTGCTGATATTGGGGATTTCTTCACTTTCCACGATTAAGCGTGAAACTTTTCCTGAGTTTGATCCGCCCTACATCCTAGCTGGTGTGGTTTACCCCGGCGCTTCCCCTCAAGAGGTAGAAGAGAGCATCTGTATCCGAATGGAAGATGCTGTCGATGGCCTTGCCAACATCAAAGAAACTCAGTGTGAAGCGATTGAGGGTTCTGCGCGTCTTATCTTAAAACTGAATGAAGAAGCCGACATCGGCCGCATGCTGGTTGATGTTCAAACCCAGATCAACTCGATAAACGACTTCCCACAAGAGATTGAATCTCCTGTGGTCCAAGAGCTCGATTGGAACGAGCCAGTTGTGGATGTCGCCATCACCGCAGATACCACATGGCCAGAGCTAAAAGCGTATGCCGAACAGCTTAAACGCACGTTAAAAATCGATTACGATGTCTCTTTGGTTGAAGTTGCTGGCTTCTCTGACCACCAATACCGAGTAGAGTTAGACACTCAAGCTATCCGACAACTTGGTTTGAGTGTTGGTGATATTGCGGACCAGATTGGTCGTCAAAACGTCAAGTTGCCAAGTGGTAATGTCGAAACGCCAGATAAGAACTTTCTGATCCGCTTTGACGAACGACGCGTGACGCCGGAAGAGCTTGAGACTATCGTCGTGGGCTCTGGTACAAATGGCTCAATCATCCGTCTAAGAGATATTTCGACGATTACCGACGGGTTTGAATTGGACGAACAGAAAGTCCTCTTCGATGGTCACCCTTCTGCCCTACTAAAAGTCAGCAAAAACAAAGAAGACGATGCACTGCGCATTAAAGAACGTGTTGCTCAATTTGTCGAAGAACAACAAGCCATCGCGCCAGACGGTGTGATGCTACAAATGACCAATGACCTTTCATCCGTGCTTTGGGATCGCCTGACCATGATGGTCAAAAACGGTTGGCAAGGTATCATTCTGGTCTTCGCCACCATGTGGTTGTTCTTTAGTTTTCGCTACTCTTTTTGGGTCGCAGCTGGTTTACCTGTTGCCTTCTTAGGTGGGTTATTTTTGATGGCGCAACTTGGCCTGTCCATCAACATCATGTCTTTGGTCGGGTTACTCATGGCCATCGGTATCATGATGGATGACGCCATCGTTATTGCCGAATCGATTGCCGCTCACCTCGACCGAGGAGAAGAGATCGATGATGCCGTGATAAAAGGAGTGAAAAAGGTACTGCCGGGGGTCATCTCTTCCTTTTTAACTACGGTGTGTATTTTCGGTAGCTTGTTATTTTTGCAAGGTGAAATGGGTGCGGTACTTAAAGCGGTTCCTCAAGTTCTGATCCTCGTACTGAGTTTAAGTTTGGTGGAAGCCTTCTTGATTCTACCTAACCACCTTTCTCACTCACTACACAAACAAAAGCAAGAGCGAAAAACACCGAAGTTCAAACAAAAGCTGCTCGCTTCTTTTGAAAACTTCCGCAACACCACCTTGGTCAACGCAGTAGATAAAGTGGTCGAGTATCGCTATGCCTTTATGGGTGGCGTGGTTGCCTTGCTTCTTATCTCCGCGGCCACGTTAGTAGGTGGTTTACTCAAGTTCCAACCCTTCCCTGAATTGGATGGCGACATTGCAGAAGCGCGTATTATTCTTCCTCCGGGTTCTTCTCTGTCTCAAACGGAAGCTGTCGTCGATAAGATCGTCGCTTCCGCTCAAAAGCTAGATAAAGAATGGACAGAGAAAGTGGAAGACGGCAATCCATTGGTTCTACACATTACCAGTCAATTCAACGCTAACGCCGACGCGAATGAATCTGGCCCTCACATTGCCACGGTACGTCTGGATTTGCTGGGCGCCGAGAGTCGTAACACACTCATCGATGAATTTATCGACGCATGGCGTGAAGACATTGGTGAACTTGCCGATCCTATCTCGCTGGTATTTAAACAACCGACCATGGGGCCGGGTGGACGAGCGATTGAAATTCGAGCGAAGCATGATGAACTGGATGCGCTCAAAGCCGCCTCTATCGACATTCAACAATACTTAAATGAGTTTGACGGTGTCCATGGCGTGTTGGATGACATGCGTATGGGTAAAGAAGAAGTCTTGGTAAAACTGCGTCCGGGCGCAGAAGCTTACGGGATTAACGGCCAACTCATCGCCAATCAATTGCGTGCAGCTTTCTTTGGCCAAACCGCAGACGAGATCCAAGTTGGGGTAGAAAACATTTCAATCGAAGTTCGCCTCGATAAAGCACAAGCCGGTGACTTACAGCAATTGGCAAACTTTCCGATTATCTTGTCCGATGGCAGTCAAATCCCCCTCGCAACCATTGCGACTTTGGATTTCCAACGTAATTACGTAAGAATCCAGCGCATTGATGGCTTGAGGACTGTGAGCGTATTCGGCGATATCAACAATACGAAAGCCAACTCGTAACTCTTCACCCGCGAGCTATTGACTGTGGTTTACGCTAGGAATGCTGGCACCTGATAATTCACTTTAAGCATGT